>NZ_JAQGLC010000401.1 GCF_028293085.1 Sphingomonas bacterium | reverse complement strand
CGAAGATGTCCGAGATGATCCGCATGCTCGGCTCGGGCGGGTAGATGTAGGTGTTGCGGACCATGAACTCTTTGAGGATGTCGTTCTGGATCGTCCCGTCGAGCAGCTTGCGGTCGACGCCCTGTTCCTCGCCGGCGACGATGAAGAAAGCCAGGATCGGGATCACCGCGCCATTCATCGTCATCGACACGCTCATCCTGTCGAGCGGGATGCCGTCGAACAGGATCTTCATGTCCTCGACGGAGTCGATCGCGACCCCCGCCTTGCCGACATCGCCGGTGACGCGCGGATGGTCGCTGTCATAGCCGCGATGCGTGGCGAGATCGAAGGCGACCGAGAGGCCCTTCTGCCCTGCCGCGAGATTGCGGCGGTAGAAAGCGTTGGAGGCCTCGGCAGTCGAGAAGCCCGCGTACTGGCGGATCGTCCAGGGGCGCCCCGCATACATGGAGGCGCGCACGCCGCGCGTGAACGGCGCGAAGCCGGGCAGGCCGGGATCGATATCGGCGACGTCCTCGGCGGTGTAGAGCGGCTTGACCTCGATCCCTTCCGGCGTGTGCCAGGTCAGGTCCTTGCCCTTCACTTCCTTTGCGGCGGCGGCGGCCCAGGTTTCAACGGTCGGTTTGTCAGTCACGTCACGCCCCCCGGAACGCCGGCTTGCGCTTCTGCAGAAAGGCGATGCCGCCCTCCATTGAATCCGCCGAACCCCGCGCCGCGCGCTGGTTTTCCGCCTCGCGCTGCATCGCGGTCACGTAATCGACCTCGAGCGCATGGGCGAGGCCGCGGCGCATCAGGCCGAGCGCGACCGTCGGGCCCGCCGCCAGCCGCTCGGCCAGCGCGAGCGCCTCGGCATCGAGCGCGTCGTCCGCCACGACCTTGTGGATCATGCCCCAGTCCAGCGCCTTCGCCGCGGGCACGCGTTCGCCGAGCATCATCATCTCGGTAGCGCGCGCCTTGCCGATCAGGCGGGGCAGCATCCAGCTCGCGCCGCCATCGGGGACGAGGCCGATATTGACGAAGGCCTGGAGAAAATAGGCGGTCTCGCTCGCGACGCAGAAATCGGCGGCGAGCGCGAGGCTGCAGCCGATCCCCGCCGCCGGCCCGCGCACCGCGCTGACGACGGGCACGCCGAGATCGGCGACCGCGGCGATCGTCTTGTTATAGTGGTTGGTCAGTGCCTGAAATGTCGTCTCGCCGGGGTTGTCCGTGCCCAGCGCCCCGCCGCCGACATCAGCGCCGGAGCAGAAGGCCCGCCCCTCGCCCGCGAACAGCACCGCGCGCGCGCCGTCGAGATGGGCGATCGCATCGCGCAGCTCGTCGAACATCTGCGGCGGCGCGGCGTTGAGACGCTCCGGGCGGTTGAGGGTGAGGACGAGTACATCGCCCCGGCGCTCGCTGCTGATCATCTCATACGCCATCAATGCGCCCCCTTCGGCGTTTCCATCAGCTCGACCAGCGTCCCGCCCATATCCTTGGGATGGACGAACACGATCGGCGTGCCATGCGCGCCGATGCGCGGCTCGCCCAGGACGCGCGCTCCCTTCGCCTTCAGATCGGCGACCGCCGCGTGAATATCGGGCACCTCGAAACAGATGTGATGCTGCCCGCCCGCCGGGTTCTTCGCGATGAAGGCGGCGATCGGAGATTCGTCCGACAGCGGCTCGATCAGCTCGATCTGCGTGTTGGGCGTATCGACGAAGCAGACGCGCACGCCCTGCGCGGGAAGATCGAACGGTTCGTGAACCGCCGTCGCCCCGAGCAGATCGCGGTAGAGCGCGACCGACCGCTCGATCGAGGGGGTCGCGATACCGACATGGTTGAGGCGCCCGATGCTCATTTTTCGGGCTTCTTGACCTCGCGCACCGGCACCTGGCCGAAGACATAGCCGCACGCCTCGATCACCTGCCTGATCGGCGCTTCGCTGGCCGGCCCGGGGAAGGTCGCGTCGACCACGCTGTTCAGCGGATCGATCGCATGAACCTTGATCTGTTTGCCATGCGCGATCGCAGTGCTGAGTGTCGTCACGATCGTGTCGTCGGCGACGAACGCGCCGGTCCCCGGGAAATCCCAGTTCGCGCCGAGCGGCGGAGCGCCGTCGATCTGGATCGACACCGGGCGCGGCGTCGAGGCGGTGAATCCGAGCTTCGGAATGAACTGGATCGACACGACATTGTCGACCTTCCGGTCGCAGCGGACGACCAGCCGGCCATTGCCTTCGTTCGAATTGGCCGAGACCGAACCGGACGACAGACCGGTTGCGGGATCGGTCTTCATGCGCGGCGTCCAGGGCGGCGGCGGCGCGGCAGGGGCTGCAACGGGGGCGGCGGCCTGAAGCGCCATCGTCATCGTCAGGAAAAGGATCATGCGTCACCTGTCATTGATTGAGGACCGCTACCTGCGCCGAAGCGGATGCGCTGTGCAACCGGGTTCGCCTCGCCAATCGTCAAAGCGGTATGTTGTCGTGCTTCTTCCATGGATTTTCGAGCGCCTTGCCGCGCAGCTTGCGCAGGCCGAGCGCGATGCGCCGCCGGGTCGAATGCGGCTGGATCACCTCGTCGATGAAGCCCTTGGATGCCGCTACGAACGGGTTGGCGAAACGCGCCTCATATTCGGCGGTACGCTCGGCGATCTCGGCCGGGCTCTTGCCGCGGAAGATGATCTCGACCGCGCCTTTCGCGCCCATCACCGCGATCTCGGCGGTCGGCCAGGCATAGTTCAGATCGCCGCGCAGATGCTTGGACGCCATGACGTCGTATGCGCCGCCATAGGCCTTGCGCGTGATCACGGTGATCTTGGGCACGGTCGCCTCGGCATAGGCGAAGAGCAGCTTGGCGCCATGCTTGATGATGCCGTTGAGTTCCTGCGCCGTGCCCGGCAGGAAGCCCGGCACGTCGACGAAGGTGACGATCGGAATCTCGAACGCGTCGCAGAAGCGCACGAACCGCGCGGCTTTCTTGGACGAATTGATGTCGAGGCAGCCGGCCAGCACCATCGGCTGGTTGGCGACCACGCCGATCGTGCGCCCCTCGATCCGGCCGAAGCCGATAATGATGTTGCCGGCATGAGTCGGCTGCACCTCGAAGAAATCGCCTTCGTCGACGATCTTCCGGATCAGCTCGTGCATGTCATAGGGCTGATTGGCACTTGCCGGGATCAGCGTGTCGAGGCTGTCCTCGATCCGGTCCCATGGATCGGACGAGGGCCGCTCGGGCACGGATTCGCGGTTGGAGGCGGGAAGGAAGTCCACGAAGTCGCGGGCGGCCAGCAGCGCTTCGATATCATTTTCGAATGCGACATCGGCGACCCCCGACTTCGTGGTAAGCGTCACCGCTCCACCCAGCTCCTCCTGTGTGACGATCTCGTTTGTAACGGTCTTCACTACATCCGGGCCGGTGACGAACATGTAGGAGCTATCCTTCACCATGAAGATGAAGTCGGTCATGGCGGGGGAATAGACGGCGCCCCCCGCGCACGGCCCCATGATCAGCGAAATCTGAGGGACCACGCCCGAGGCGAGCACATTGCGCTGGAAGACCTCGGCATAGCCGCCGAGCGAGGCGACTCCCTCCTGGATCCGCGCGCCGCCCGAATCATTGATGCCGATCACAGGCGCGCCGACTTTCATCGCCATGTCCATGATCTTGCAGATCTTCTGCGCGTGCCGTTCGCTGAGCGAGCCGCCGAACACCGTGAAATCCTGGCTGAACACGAAGACGAGGCGGCCGTTGATCGTGCCCGATCCAGTGACGACGCCGTCGCCCGGCACGATCTGGTCCTGCATGCCGAAATCGACGCAATTATGCTCGACATACATGTCGAGCTCCTCGAACGAGCCCTCATCGAGCAGGATGTGGAGCCGCTCGCGCGCGGTGAGCTTGCCCTTGGCGTGTTGCGCGGCGATGCGCTTCTCGCCGCCGCCCATTCGGGCCGCTTCGCGCCGGCGCTCCAGCTCCTCGATCGTCGACGACATTCGGCCTCCGGTTATAGGGTGGGTCTCTCTTTCAAGGTGTGAGGGGATTTGCAAATGTGAATTTGCGAAGTTGCGAAGGCAGGTTTTGCGAAGTAGGTTCGGCATTCCTTCTCCTTCAAGCCCCCTCCCCTGAAGGGAAGGGGCGAAAGAGAGTTTGATGCCTCGCCCAACCCCACGCCTTTATGCCGGTGAACAGCTCCGCGCGATCCGCCGGACCGCGGGCCTCAACCAGGCGGCGATGGCAGCGCGGCTCGGCATCTCGGTCTCCTATCTCTCGCAGCTCGAAAGCGGCGACAGGCCGCTGACCCCTTCCGTCACCGCGGCGCTGCGCCGGCGCCACCCCGGCGCGCTGATCGAAAGCGAGGCGCCGGCCATGCGCCTGACCGGCCTTGCCACGGCGCTCGCCGACCCCGTCCTGCCCCCGGCCCCACCATCCGAGGCGATCGAACGACTCGCCGAGGAACGCCCCGAGATCGCCGATCGAATCATCGCCCTCCACACCGCCATGCGGGCGGCCGAGGAACGGCTGCAAATGGTCGAGGAGAGCATGGCCTCGGGCATATCGGGCGCCGCGCGGATGCCGTGGGAGGCAGTGCGCGACTGGTTCCATATCGCCGGCAATTATGTCGACCCGCTCGACCGCGCCGCCGAGGCACTGGCGGAGCAGCTCGGGCCGGAGGAAGCAGCGTTCGCCACGCGGCTCGCGGAGCACGGCATCACCATCGTCGCGACCACCGACGAGACGGCCCCGCTCCGCGCGCTCGACCGCCGACGCGGCACGCTCACCCTCAACGGCGCGCTGCCGCCCGAGAGCCGCCGCTTCCTGATCGCGCACCAACTCGCCGCGATCGAGTTCGCCGGCACGATCGACGAGATCGTCAACGGCGCGTCGGCCTCCAGCATCGAGGCGCGCAACCTGCTGCGCATCGGCCTCGCCAATTATGCGGCGGGCGCGCTGACCATGCCTTATGCGCGCTTCCGCACCGTTGCGCGGCAGATGCGCCACGATATCGACCGGCTGTGCCGCCGCTTCGGCGTCAGCTTCGAACAGGCCTGCCACCGGCTCTCGACGCTGCAGCGTCCGGGGGCTGAGGGCATTCCCTTCTATTTCTGCCGGGTCGACATGGCCGGCAACATCACCAAGCGGCATTCGGCGACGCGGCTGCAATTCGCGCGGTTCGGCGGCGCCTGCCCGTTATGGATCGTGCACGAGGCGGTCGCGATCCCCGACCGGATCGTCGTCCAGCATGCCGAGACGCCCGATGGCGTCCGCTATGTGTCGATGGCGAAGGGCCTAGTGAAGCCGAGCGGCAGCTTTACGCGCAGCCCGCGGCGCTATGCCGTCACGCTCGGCTGCGAGGCGGAGCATGCCGCCGACTTCGTCTATGCCGACGCGCTCGACCGGTCGGCACCGCCAATCCCGATCGGCATCTCGTGCCGGCTCTGCCCGCGCGACGATTGCGACCAGCGCGCCTTCCCGCCCGCGGATCGCGACATCACCGTCGATCCGGACCTGCGCGGGACGGTGCCGTATCGGGTGGTGTGAGTCCCTTCACCGGACGCCGGGACTTGGCACATGCCATGTGAAAATACGCCGGGCGATTCCCGCAGATCGGGCGCGAGCGCATGATCGAGTCGCGACCGCCCATCTGTGGCGGACGATGATCTGGCCGAACGACTTCCTACAGGTCGGGGGCTGGCAGCGCCCTGCTCACCGCCCCGCCGATCAGCCCGGCGACGGCAGACCCCATGGTGCCGACCACCAGCGCGGTGGGCGCAACATCGCCCAGCGCAACGGACACCGCGATGCCGATCAGGGCGCACAGGCCGCCCGCCAACCCGCCGCCGAGCACCGCATCCCCCAGGCTATCCTGCGCCCGGCGAGCATAAATCACCCCGGCGACAAGCGAGATGAGCATACCCACAATGGCGAACATTCCGGCGATGGCGCCATTGAAGTGGCCGGCCACGACCATGATCAACTGGAGCGCCAGCCCGATCGCGGTGGCGATGAGCAATGCAGTGCGATTCATGTCTTTCCCCCGTGAACATCACCATCGACAGATCTTATTTCTCCATAGCATTTTTGAGCGAGAGCAACATCTGGCCATCACCTTGCGAGAAGAAGGCATAAAGCTTGTCGAACCCTTCGCCCGGCGCGAAACCCATGCCCGACACCGTCACCCTGGTGCGGTTCGGCCCCAGCGACTCGAACTCGAGCGTTTTCACCGTCTTTCCGTAATCGTCCTTGCCCGGCAGGCCGTCGGGCGCCTGGACGTTGCGGAAGACGAGCAGGCGGTCGGGAATATAGGCGATGAACTCGTTCCGGATATTCTGCGGATCGCCGAGATGCCCTTTGGGATCGTAGCTCGCCTCGATCGCGCCACCGAGACGGAAGTCGATCGCCGAGACCGGCACCGCCCATAAGCGATAGACATTGATGTCAGTGAAGGCGGCCCAGAGCTTGCTCGCCGGCGCCTCGATGACGACTGAATTCTCGTAGTAGCGCGCGCCGTCGGCGGCCGTGCCCTTCACCTGATCGAAGGCCGGCTTGGGGGGATCGGGCATCGCGGCGGCGGGCGCCGCGCTGAGTGCGAGAGTGACGGCGAAAGCGGCGGCGGGCAGATAACGCATGGTCACTCTCCTCATCGGGCGGCTTGAAGGCGATCGAGATAGTCGCGCAGGCTCGCGACCGAGGCGTCGAAGGCCCGGAGCGTGCGGTGGGTGCGCGACTGCATCACGCCGCCTTCCATCACCGTCAGCACGAACTGGGCGAGGGCTTCCGTGTCGGTGCCGGCGGGCAGCCGATCGGCCGCGGCGTCGAGGCACGTCTTGACCCCCGCCACCCACCCGTCGAAATTCGCGGCGAGCAATTCGCGCACCGGTGGATCGGGCTCATGGATCTCGAGCGCGAGGCTGCCGATCGGGCAGCCATAGCTGCACTCGGTCATCTCCAGGCCAGCGCGATACCGGGCGAGCAAAGCAAAGATCCGGTCGATCGGATCGTCCACGCCAGCCCAGGCCGGATCGAGCAGCATCGGCCCGATTCCCTGCCGGTAGCGTTCCAACACGGCGAGTAGCAGATCCTGCTTGGCCGGGAAGGCGTGATACAGGCTGCCCGAATTCGCCCCGGCCTCGCGCAATATGTCGGCCACGCTGGTCGAGAGATAGCCCTTCTCCATGAACAGCATCATCGCTGCATGGATCAGACGCTCGGCGGTGGGCGGCCTGGTCTCTTGAGTGCTCACTCAACTGACGTAGCGCGACTTGGTTGATCGGTCAATCAAGTCCGCAATTCATCACCCCGGACTTGTTCCGGCATGACGGCTGTGGGATTCTCAAACCTTCACGATGCCCCGATCGATCAGGCTGCGCGCGGTGGCCAGGATCGATTCCTCCGCCGGGCGCGGCTCCCAGCCGAGCACCTCTCGGGCATGGCTCGAATCGGCGGCACGCACCCGGCCGAGCTCGCCGGTGACTTGCCGGATGGTCGGGTCGAACAGCGCCATCAGCTTGATGACGAAATCGGGGATGACGCGCTTCGGCACCTTGCGCGCCTCGGGGCCGAGCCGGTCGCGCAGAATCTCGCCGACCTCCCGCATCATCATGAAGGGTCCGGCGCCGATGAAGCGCTCGTTCGCCATGCCCGGCGCGTTCAAGGCGCGGACGTGCAGATCGGCTAGATCGCGAACGTCGACGACGGCGAACCCCAGCCGCGGAAAGCCGGGCATCGACCCGTCGATCAGCCGCTTCACGAACTCGATCGAGGCCGAGAAATCGTCGCTCAGCAACGGGCCCAGCACCGCGGACGGATTGACCGTGCAGAATTCCATCGCCCCGCCGTTCGCCGCCATCCATTCTCGCGCGGCACGCTCGGCGATCGTCTTGGACTTCACATAGGCGCCGATGCCCGGCGCATTGATGTCGGTCCAGTCGGCCTCGGTATAGGGCCGCTCGACGCCTTTGTGGCCGTACGCGATCGCCGCGACCGAGGAGGTCATCACGAAGCGCTCGACCCCGGCCGCCGCGGCGAAGCGCAGCGCCCTGAGCGCGCCTTCGCGCGCCGGCACGATCAGTTCGTCCTCGTGCTTCACGGCATTCGGCGGGAAGGGCGAGGCGACATGCGCGACATGGCTGCACCCGGCGACCGCCTCGGCCCAGCCGGCATCCTCCATCAGATCGGCGGCGAAGAATTTGAGGCTGGCGTCCGGCACATCGAGCGCGGCGCGCACCTCATGCTCGCGCTTCAGCGAGCGGATCGTCGCGTGAACGGTCCAGCCCTCCGCCACGAGCTGCCGGATCAGATAGCCGGCGATATAGCCGCTGCCGCCCGTCACCAATACCGTGCCCGCCATGACCGCTCTCCCACCGTCTCGTTGCACAGGTTTTACATTGAAACTGAACTAGCGCCAAGCCGGGCTTGCAATCGCAGCCCCTCCCCCGGCAAATGCGAATCAGGAGGGCATCCATGGCCGATCAGGACATCTATCCCGTACCACCCGAATGGGCGAAGCGCGCGCGGTTCGATGCGGCGGGATATGAGAAACTCTACGGCCGCTCGCTCGCCGATCCCGGCAGCTTCTGGCTCGAGCAGGCTCGCCGACTCGACTGGATCAAGCGGCCCGAGATCGCGGGCGACTGGTCTTTCGGCGAGAAGGATTTCCACATCCAGTGGTTCTCCGACGGCAAGCTCAACGTCGCGGCCAATTGCCTCGACCGCCATCTGGCGAAGCGCGGCGACCAGGTCGCGCTGATCTGGGAGCCCGACGAACCCAAGGAGGAGCCGCGTCGCTTCACCTATCGCGAGCTCCATGCCGAGGTCTGCCGCTTCGCGAACGTACTGAAGGAGCAGGGCGCGAAGAAGGGCGATCGCGTCACCATCTACATGCCCATGATCCCGGAGGCAGCGTTCGCGATCCTTGCCTGCGCGCGGATCGGGGCGATTCATTCGGTGGTGTTCGGCGGCTTTTCGCCCGAGGCGCTGGCCGGGCGTATCACCGACTGCGACAGCGCCTTCGTCGTCACCGCCGACGAGGGCCGTCGCGGCGGTAAGCGAGTCCCGCTCAAGGCCAATGTCGACGCCGCCGCCGAGCGGGCACCGGCGCTGAAGACCGTCATCGTCGTGCGGGCGACCGGCGGCGACGTGACGATGCGCGAGGGCCGCGACATCTGGTATCACCAGGCTGCGAGCCAGGTCGCCGCGACCTGCCCGCCCGAGCCGATGGGCGCCGAGGATCCGCTGTTCATCCTCTACACCTCGGGCTCGACCGGCCAGCCCAAGGGCGTGCTCCACAGCTCGGGCGGCTATCTGCTCTGGGCGAGCCTGACGCACGAGCTCGCCTTCGATTACCGGGCCGGCGATGTCTGGTGGTGCGCCGCCGATATCGGCTGGGTGACCGGGCACAGCTATATCCTGTACGGCCCGCTCGCCAACGGGGCGACGACCCTGATGTTCGAGGGACTGCCGACCTGGCCCGATGCGAGCCGGATCTGGCAGATCGTCGACCGCCACAAGGTCCACACCATCTTCACCGCCCCCACCGCGCTTCGCGCGCTGATGAAGGAGGGCGACGAGTTTGTGGCCAAGACCAGCCGCGCATCGCTGGAGCTGCTCGGCACGGTCGGCGAGCCGATCAATCCCGAGGCGTGGCGCTGGTATCATGAGGTGGTCGGCGAGGGCCGCTGCCCGATCATCGACACCTGGTGGCAGACCGAGACCGGCGGCGCGATGATCGCGCCGATGCCGGGTGCGACAGACCTGAAACCGGGCAGCGCGACGCGGCCGATGCCGGGGGTCGATCCGCAACTGGTCGATACCGAAGGAACGGTGCTGACCGGCGCGACCGAGGGCAATCTCGTCATCGCCAAGAGCTGGCCCGGGCAGATGCGGACCGTCTGGGGCGATCACAACCGCTTCTTCCAGACCTATTTCACCACCTATCCGGGCAAATATTTCACCGGCGACGGCGCACGGCGCGACGAGGACGGCTATTGGTGGATCACCGGGCGGGTCGACGACGTGATCAACGTGTCCGGCCACCGCATGGGCACCGCCGAGGTCGAGTCCGCGCTGGTGCTCCATCCCAAGGTGGCGGAAGCCGCGGTCGTCGGCATGCCGCACGACATCAAGGGCCAGGGTATCTACGCTTATGTCACGCTCAATTCGGGCGAGACCGCGTCGGCCGAGTTGCGCGCCGAGCTGGTCAAATGGGTCCGCACCGAGATCGGCCCGATCGCCGCGCCCGACAAGCTCCAGTTCGCGCCAGGCCTGCCCAAGACCCGCTCGGGCAAGATCATGCGCCGCATCCTGCGCAAGATCGCCGAGGGCGACGTATCGAGCCTGGGCGACACCAGCACCCTCGCCGATCCGGCGGTGGTCGACGATCTGGTGGCGAACCGGGTGCAATGATCTTGCATTCTCCCGCTTGCGGGTAAGGGTGAAGGAGGCCTGCGCCCCGCTTGACTCATTCGTAAGTGATGGCTTACCGTTAGTCATGGCTAACCGAGTCGCCCACGCCTTCGACATGCTTGCCGATCCGACGCGCCGGGCGATCCTGGAGCGCGTCGGGCGCGAGCCCGCGGCGGTGGGCGAGATCGCCGCCGGCCTCCCCGTCTCGCGCCCCGCGGTGTCGCAGCATCTGAAGCTGCTGAAGGAGGCCGGGCTGGTGACCGAGACCGCAGCGGGCACGCGCCGCATCTATCGCATCGATCCGCGCGGGCTCGGCGCCATGCGCGACTGGCTCGACCAGTTCTGGAGAGCGAATCTCGACAGCTTCGCCGCTTTTGCGGACGCGCAAGCAAAGAAGGAGAAGGAATGAGCATTGCCCCCATCGTCCAGTCAGTGACGGTAAAGCTGCAGCCGCAAAAGGCGTTCGACGTCTTCGCGACGCAAATGGGCCGCTGGTGGAAGCCGGGCATGACCGTCGGCGCCAAGCCGCATGCGGAGATCGTCATCGAGCCCGCGCCAGGGGGCCGCTGGTTCGAGCGCGACGCGGACGGCACAGAGACCGACTGGGGCATGGTGATCGCCTGGGATCCGCCGCAGCGCCTGTTGCTGGGATGGCAGCTCGACGCGACCTTCAAGCGCGATCCCGAGCTCGTCACCGAGGTCGAGATCAGCTTCGACGCACAGCCCGACGGCTCGACCCGCGTCACGCTCGAGCACCGCAACCTCGAACGCTTCGGCCCCGGCGCAGAGAAGATCGCGGCGTCGCTCGCCGGCGGCTGGCCCGGCCTCATGCAGTTGTTCGCGGCATTTGCCCAATCGGAGGAGAAAACCCAATGACCGAGTTCGTCATCCATGGAATTCCCGGCAGCCCCTATGTTCGCGCGCCGTTGCTGGCGCTGGAGGAGAAGGGCCTGCCCTGGCGGCTTGCCGCAGTGCCGATGGGCGGCAACCGCATGCCCGATTATCGCGCGATCCACCCGTTCCGGAAGATCCCGACGCTCGATCATGGCGATTTCCGCCTCTACGAGACGCGGGCGATCCTGAACTATCTCGACCGGATCGCGCCCGAACCGGCGCTGACCCCGACCGATCCATGCCAGGCGGCGCGGATGGATCAGCTGATCGGGATCACCGATGCCTATCTCGCCCACCGAGTCAGCGGCCCCCTCACCTTTCCGCGCATGGTCGCGGCGAGTTTCGGCATGCCGGTCGACGACGACGCGGTTGCTGCCGCGATACCGGCTGCGACCGAGGTCGTCGACGAGGTCGCGCGGTTGCTGGCCGATCAGCCGTTCATGGCCGGCGACGCGTTGTCGCTCGCCGATCTGATGCTCGCGCCGCATCTCGTCTTCCTGCCGCACTTCGCCGAAGGCGCGGCGATCCTTGCCCCGCATGCCAATCTCGCCGCGTGGATCGAGCGAATGGAGGCGCGGCCGAGCATGAAGGCGACGACCTGGGACCGGCTGAGAGAGGGTATCGCCGTGCAGGAAACCGTCGCCGCCTGAACCGGCTGGACAAGCGCGCTTCGAGCGGCTTGAGAGGGCGCGTCCCCTCCCAGACCGCACGAGGCCCGCATGGAACCGCTCGACCCCGCCACCACCGCGCTCATCCTGGTCGATCTGCAGAACGGCATCGTCGGCATGCAGATCGCGCCCCGCAGCGGGCCGGAAGTGGTGGAGACAGCGAAGGCGCTGGCGGCGCGGTTCCGCGCTGCAGGAGCGCCGGTCGTGCAGGTCCATGTCGGCTGGCGCGCCGACGGCGCCGACCGGCCGAGCCAGGCAGCCGACCGGCCGTCGCCCTTTCCGCCAGGCGGCTTGCCCGAGGCCTTCACGCAGTTCTCCGACGGCGTGCGCGAACCCGGCGATATCGCGGTGCTGAAACATCATTGGGGCGCCTTCACCGGAACCGACCTCGATCTTCAATTGCGACGGCGCGGGATCAGGACCGTCGTGCTCGCGGGTATCGCAACCAATTTCGGGGTTGAATCGACGGCGCGATCGGCGTGGGAGCTGAGCTATGACGTGGTGATCGCCGAGGACGCGACGACCTCGCGATCGGCCGAGCTGCACGACTTCGCGATCCAGCACATCCTGCCCCAGATCGCGCGGATCAGGCCAGGCGCCGAGATCGCCCTGCGTGGCTGAAGCGGGCGCGCTGTCGGCGCCGCTGCGCTGGGCGTTGCTGCTCGGGCTGTCGGCCGCGTTCGCCGGCGTGCTCGAGGCGTTCCGGCTGCCCGCCGGTCTGTTGATCGGGCCGATGGTCGCGGCGATCATCCTGGCGGTACGCGGCCAGGGCGTGACGGTGCCGTCCTTGCCATTCCAGGCGGCGCAGGCCTTTGTCGGGCTGTTGATCGCCAATTCGTTCAACGCCGGGACCGTGCACACGGTGATCGATCACGGGCCGCTATTCCTCGCCACCACCGTCGCGACCTTGTCGGTCGGCGTCGGGATCGGCTGGCTGATCGCGCGGCTCGGCTGGCTGCCGGGGAGCGTCGCGGTATGGGGCTGCATGCCCGGCGGCGCGGCCGCGATGGTGCTGATGGCGCAATCCTATGGTGCCGAATGGCGGCTGGTCGCGGTGATGACCTATAGCCGCGTCGCGTGCGTCGCGGGCGCCGCCTCGGTCGTGGCGGCTTTAGTCGGCGCGCATGGTGGAGCGACAAGCCCGACCGCCGACTGGTTCCCGCCGATCGACCCGCTCGCCTTTGCCGAGACGCTGGCGATCGCCGCGGTGGGCGCGTGGCTGGGGATCAGGCTCAAGCTGCCCGCAGCGCCGATGATCGGTGCACTGATCCTCGGCTCCGCGCTCAACATCGCCGGGCTGGTGCGGTTCGACCTGCCGGGCTGGCTGCTGGCGGCGAGCTATGCGGTGGTCGGCTGGCGGATCGGGCTGCACTTCACCCGCGACATCGTGAAGGCGGCGGCGCGGGTCCTGCCCCGCATCCTGCTGTCGATCGCGCTGCTGATCGGCATCTCGGCGTGCATCGGCTTCCTGCTGGCCAGGTTCGGCGGGGTCGATCCCGTCACCGCCTATCTCGCGACCAGCCCCGGGGGGATGGACTCGGTCGCGATCATCGCCGCCTCGACCAGGGTCGACGTGCCCTATGTCATGGCGCTGCAGGCGCTGCGCTTCTTCGCCTGCGTCGTCGCGGGCCCGGCGCTGGCGCGCTTCGCGGCGAAGCGGCAGGGCCAGGCGTTGGCCTAGGTCAGATCGATCTTCATCTGCGCCATGAGCGAAATTCTATCATCCCACCGGACTCCGGACAAGCATCACCGCAGCAACACCAGCTCCTCAGCCATCGTCGGATGCAGCGCCACGGTCTGGTCGAACGCGTCCTTGGTCAGCCCGGCCTTCACCGCCACCGCCGCGGCCTGGAGGATTTCGGGCGCGTCGGGGCCGATCATGTGCAGGCCCAGGATCTTCCCCGTCTCGCTGTCGCAGACCATCTTGTAGAGCGCGCGCTCGTTGCGGCCGGCGAGGACATTCTTCATCGGGCGGAAGTCCGACGTGTAGACCTTGACCGAGCCGAACTTCATCTTGGCCTGGCCCTCGGTGAGGCCGACGCCGGCCATCGGGGGATGGCTGAACACCGCGGAGGGGACATTCTCGTAATCGACCCGGGTCGGCTTGTCGCCGAACAGGGTGTCGGCAAAGGCCTGGCCCTCGCGGATCGCGATCGGGGTGAGCTGGATGCGGTTGGTGACGTCGCCGACGGCGTAGATGCTGTCACAGGTCGAGCGGTTGTCGGCATCGACCACGATCGCGCCCTTCTTGTCGAGCTCGACGCCGGCGCTTTCGAGGCCAAGGCCTTCGGTATTGGGATCGCGTCCGGTCGCGAACATCACGCAATCGACGATGAGCGGCTCATGGCCCGACATACTGACCTTGAGGCTGCCGTCCTTCAGTTTCTCGATCCCCTGGAAATCGGCATGGAAGCGGAACTCGATCCCCTTCATCAGCGAGATCTGGAGGAGCCGGTCGCGGATCTGCTCGTCATAGCCGCGCAGGATCACGTCAGTGCGGTTGATCAAGGTCACATGCGCGCCAAACTGGTGGAAGATGCCGGCGAACTCGTTGGCGATATAGCCCGCGCCGGCGATCAGGATGCGCTTCGGCACCGCGTCGAGATGAAAGGCCTCGTTCGAGGTGATGCCGAGCTCGTGACCGGGGCATTTCGGCACCGAGGGCGTGGCGCCGACCGCGACCAGGATGGTCTTCGCGGTGACCTCGCGGCCGCTGCCGAGCCTGATCGCATGCGGGCCGGTGATCGTCGCGCGATCCTGGATGATCTCCACGCGGTTATTGGTCAGCGTGTCGGTATAGGCGGCGTTGATCCGGTCGACTTCCTCGAACACATTCTTCGTCAGCACCTGCCAGTCGAACTCGCACTCCGGCACCTTCCAGCCGAAGCGGCGGGCGTCGGCGAGATCCTCGGCGAAATGCGCACCGTAGATCAGCAGCTTCTTGGGCACGCAGCCGCGGATCACGCAGGTGCCGCCGACCCGATATTCCTCGGCCACTGCGACCTTCGCGCCGTGCGCCGCGGCCACGCGCGAGGCGCGGACGCCGCCGGAGCCGGCGCCGATGACGAAAAGGTCGTAGTCGTAGGTGGCCTTGGCCATATGTGTCTCCGTGATGGGTTCAGCTGTCGCCGAACGCCCGCTTGATCAGATCCTCGGTCGAGGCGTCGAATTTCTGGCCGCCCTCACCCGCCGCCTTGGCCATTTCCTTGCCGAGCTCGACGCCGAACTGGTCGAACGGGTTGATGCCGAGCAGTGTGGCGTTCACGAACACGCGGTGCTCGTAAAAGGCGATCAGCGCGCCGAGGGTGCGGGCGTCGAGATCGTCGAGCAGGATAGTCGAACTCGGCCTATCGCCCGAATAGCTCCGCGCCGGATCCTTGTCATTGGCGCGGCCGGCCATCAGCGCGGCACCCTGCGCAAAGGCGTTGAGCAGCAGCGAACGGTGATGGTCCTCCGCCAGCGTATCGCCGGCCTCGATCACCGCGACGAATTCGACGGGGACGAGATGCGTGCCCTGATGGAGCAGCTGGAACACCGCGTGCTGCGCGTCGGTGCCGACCCCGCCCCAGGTGATCGCGGCGCTCGGCCGGCCGAGCGGCTTGCCGTCGACCGTCACGGCCTTGCCGTTCGATTCCATTTCGAGCTGCTGGAGATAGGAGGGGAGCAGCCGCAGGCGCTCGTCATAGGCGAAGGTCGCGCGGGTCTCGGCGTGGCGGACCTGGGTGTAATAGAGATCGGCAAAGGCGGCGAGCGCCGGGGCGTTCTCGCTCAGCGACGCGAGGCGGAAATGGCGATCCATCTCGGCGGCGCCCTCGAGCAGTTCCTCGAAACAATCCCAGCCGAGCGCGAGCGCTGCCGGGAAACCGATCGAGGACCAGAGCGAATAACGCCCGCCGACCGACTCCATGAAGGGCAGCACGCGGGTTTCGTCGACGCCCCATTCGATCGCCTTGTCGGGCGAGGCGGTGCAGGCGATGACGCGGCCATAGGGATCGTCGACCCCGCCCTCCTCCATCCATTCGAGCACGCTCTCGGCGTTGAGCATCGTCTCGGTGGTGGTGAAGGTCTTGGACGCGACGACCAGCAGGGTCGCGGTGGGATCGAAGCGGCCGAATGCTTCCTCGAGCGCGACGCCGTCGACATTGGAGACGATCGCGGTGTCGTAGCGCCCGGATTCGCGCCCCAGCGCATCGACCAGCAGATCGGGCCCGAGCGCCGAGCCGCCGATGCCGACATGGAGGACGTGGCGGATCCCGCCGAGCGCCTCGCCCTCGATCGCATCGATCAGCGCGCGCATCCGGGCATGGAAGTTGCGGGCGAGCGCGACGTCGTCGGCCTTGCCCTCGCCGCGCTCGGCGGTGTGCGTCGCTGCGCGGCCCTCGGTGACGTTGACGATCTCGCCCGCGAACAGCGCCTCGCGCTTGGCCGCCAGGCCCTGCGCCTTGGCCAAAGCCTCGAACGCGGCGATCGCGTCTGCGGTCAGGTGAGTCTTGGACCAGTCGAAATGAAGGCCGGCGACGTCGAGGCTGAGCTTCTTCAGCCGGTTCGGATCGTCGGCGAAGAGCGATTCGAGCCGGGGGGAAGGCAGGGCTTCGATCGGGGTCCAGTCGGCAGGCATGGAATCGTCTCCGCTAATCTCGGGCGTCAGGTAAGCGCGCGCTGGCGATTATGCCACCTCCAAGCAGCAAAGGATCCGTCACTCCGGACTTGTTCCGCGGTCCACCGAGCCGCAGGTACCGGAACGAGCGGGCACGAGGCTCGGTGGATGCCGGAACACGTCCGGCATGACGTCGGTGTTCCGAAGAGCCGATTGTCCCGCTTCACACCATATCTCCGCCTGCCCCGGCTTGACGCCCCGGCCCCGCCACAGCAAACCGCCGCGCATGGCCCAACCCGAAGACATACCCGCCGTCGATCCCGCGACCACGCTCGCCGAGCCGGCGCCCAAACCGCGGTCCGAGACGCGCGACACGATCTTCTTCCTGGTGAAGCTGATCATCGCGGTTTTGATCTTCCGCAGCTTCGTCATCTCGCCGTTCAACATCCCGTCGCAATCCATGCTGCCCCGGCTCTACATCGGCGACTATCTGTTCGTGTCGAAATGGAATTACGGTTTTTCGCGTTGGTCGCTGCCTTTCGGCATGCCGCTGATTCCGGGCCGTGTCTTCGGGCGCGACCCGGCGCGCGGCGACGTCGTCGTGTTCCGCGGCCCGCCGGGTGAAGATCATGACGTGATCAAGCGCGTCATCGGGCTGCCCGGCGATTCGATCCAGGTGCGCCATGGCCAACTGATCCTGAACGGCACGGCGATCCCCCGGGAACGCGTCGCCGATTTCACCGTGCCGATCTCTCCGAATTATCCGGCGGGCAGCGAATGCCCGGCCGAATTTGTGGACAATGACGCCAAGGGCACGCCGATCTGCCGCTATATGCAGTTTCGCGAGACCTTGCCGAACGGCAAGAGCTATATGGTGCTCGACCGCGGCGAGATGCCTGACCGCGACGACACCAATGTCTATTCGGTCCCGGCCGGAACCGTCTTCGTCATGGGCGACAATCGCGACGACAGCGGCGACAGCCGCTTTCCCGCGCCCGCCGATGTGATGCCGGGCCAGCAATCCGGCATGGGCTATATCCCGATGGACCGGATCGAGGGCAAGGCGGTCGTCACCTTCTTCTCGACCGACGGCTCCGCCAACTGGTTCCTGCCCTGGACCTGGTTCTCCGCGGCGCGCTGGAAAAGGATCGGGGAAGGCTTTTGAGCGGGACGCTCGCAGACTGGATCTCATCGACATTCGGCCATCGACCGAAGGACCTGGCCGGATACGAACGCGCGCTGACGCATGGCAGCCAGGCGGCGGCGAATTACGAGCGGCTCGAATTCCTCGGTGATCGGGTGCTCGGCCTCGCCATGGCGGAATGGCTGTTCGAGCTGTTCCCGGGCGAGCCCGAAGGCGCGCTGTCGAAGCGGCTGAACGCGCTGGTGACGGGGGCAGTCTGCGCCGATGTCGCGCGCGGGCTGGGCGTGAGCGCGCAGATGAAGCTGGGCAAGCAGGCGCGCGACGACGGCGCCGCGGACAGCGACAATGTGCTGGGCGACGTGATGGAGGCGCTGATCGGCGCGCTCTATCTCGATGCCGGGCTGGAGCCGGCGCGCGCCGCGATCCGCAAGGCCTGGGGCTCCCGGGTGAAAATCCAGGGCTCGGCCGCGCCGCAGCACCCCAAATCCGCCCTGCAGGAATGGGCCGCGGCGAACAACCGGCGCACGCCGGCTTATGACGTGGTCGAGCGATCGGGCCCGCACCACGCGCCGCGCTTCACGGTGAAGGCCTCGATCGGCGCGCTCGCCGAGGCGACCGCGACGGGCAGCTCCAAGCAGGAAGCCGAGACCGCGGCGGCGGCGGCGCTGCTGGAGAAGCTGGCGGGTTAGCGGACAAGTAAAGCGGGCGTGCCGATACTGTGCAGCTGACAGTAAAAGCGCCTTTTTGTCCGCCAACGTCGACCCGGATTTTTGAATCGCGTTACTTGCGGCGTCAGTGAAATGCCCCCTATTTGCGTGCCCGGCGCGCTCGGTCCAACACGGAATTTCGTCGAATCGCGCAACGAGGACATCGCAAAAACCGGGATATAGTTCCCGATTTATGAGAATCGATCGCCCGGTCTTGATGCTGTTCGAGGCACGCGTATCGATTCCCGTCCTTTACTTGGCGGCCGCTTTTGCCGCCGCAGGCAGCGCAGCCGCGCAGGATAGCCGGGTAGGACAGGGTCTTGAATCAGGGCCGTGCCCGTACCGTGCGCCGGGCTTCGATCGCCAGCACGCCAAGGGTGCCGGCGGCATAGGCCGCGAAATCCATCGGATCGAACCCCGCGCCGAGCACGACGCGCACGACCGGGTTCGCCCTGAGCCCCAGCGCGTCGAGCAGATCGAAATACTGGCCGAACTCGATCGCGATCGCGGTGGCGAAAGCGAGCGCGACGGCCACCTTCACGCGCAGCGGCGTCACCGCGCGCAACGCCAGATAGACCAGGACGACCGCCAGGCTGTCGCCGACAAAAGGCCGCACGAACCGGTCGCGCACGAACAGCGCGATGGCGACCTCGAGCGCGAAGACGGCGATGGCGACCAGGGCGTAGGCGCGTCGGATCTTCATCACGCGCCTTTAGGTCACGCAGGATCGAAAAGCCGTGCAGATGTCGACCCGATCGCGCGCAGGGCGGGATGGCTTGGGCGACGGACCCGTACCTTCGATGGTCCCCTGACCCAGCCGGGGACGGTAGATGATAGCAATCAGCAGTCCATCATTTTGCAATATGACGCGGCGACCTCTTCGGTGTTGAGGTGCCGACCTGCGTCGCATGCCAATTTAATCATCAGGCCATCGGGATCAGTGCTACTGACCGAGAGCAGCGTTCTTGCGTCAAACAAGCCTTCACTTCGACATTCTTTCATTGCTTCGACAAGGGCGCGAAACCGCTTAGTTCGGTCAACATCATAGTCGGGCCGCGGCGCATTCTCGTCGGACGAGGCCCATTCCCGAAACAGTTTGGAAAGCGAGAGAAAGAGTGTGTCTTCGGACGCTTGCGTCCATTCAACAGAAATAAGGCCGATCTCAGCGTAATCCGGTTCTCGTTCGCTGACCCATTCTCGTGTCGCGTAGACGTGATAGACCGAATCAACGTCGTCGTCAGTGCAAATTCCAAAGCCAACCAAGGCTTCCTTTTCGATCGTTTGATACGCCTCGAACGCGGCTTGTTTGATTGCATCCACTGTCGCTTGCCGAACGGTTTCAAACCTGGTCATCGCGCAATTCTCCTCCTCTGCTAGCGGGCACGTATCCCAGTGCAACGTCCGCTTCCCGACGTAGCAAACGTTGGGCTCTCCAAGTCCCCCGCCCTAATCCGCCCGGCTCCGGATGAAATCGACAAAAGCGCGCAGCGGCGCGGGCAAATGCCGCCGCCCGGGATAATAGAGGAACGGCCCGGAAAATTCCTGCCACCAGGACGGCAGCACCGGCACCAATGCCCCGCTGTCGAGATGCGGGCGCAGCCATTCCTCGAACAAATGGATCACCCCCAGCCCGCCGACCGCCGCCTCCACCGCGAGGTCGACCGCGGCGCCGAGCCGCACGACCAGCGGGCCGACCGGATCGATCCGCACTACCTCGCCGTCGCGCTCGAATTCCCAGGTCGGCGTCCGGCCGCTGGCGAAGCGGCCGCTGAGACAGGCATGGACGAGCAGGTCGCGCGGATGCTCCGGCCGGCCGTGCCGCGCGAGATAGGCGGGCGAGGCGGCGGTCGCGAAGCGCTGGATGCGCGGGCCGATCGGCACCGCGATCATGTCCTGTTCCAGCCTTTCGTCATAGCGCACGCCGGCATCGCATCCCGCGGCCAGCACGTCGACGAAACCGTCCTCGACCACCACCTCCATGCGGATATC
This sequence comes from Sphingomonas bacterium, assembly GCF_028293085.1. GTDB lineage: Bacteria > Pseudomonadota > Alphaproteobacteria > Sphingomonadales > Sphingomonadaceae > Sphingomonas. The sequence goes on along the minus strand of NZ_JAQGLC010000401.1, from coordinate 41,476 downwards.
GGGATAGGCCTGAAGGAAAGGCGTGACGATCGCCGGCAGCACGATGCGGGCGACGGTCGCGGGCACGTTGAGCTTGAGCGTGCCGGTCGGCCGATCGCGAAAGGCGTTGACGGTATCGATCGCCGCATCGACCTCCTGCAGCGCGGGCACCAGCCGTTCGAGCAGCCGCGCGCCCGCCTCAGTCGGCGCGACGCTGCGCGTGGTGCGGTTGAGCAGGCGCACGCCGAACCTGGCCTCGAGCCGCCGCACGCCCTCGCTCAGGCTGGAGGCCGAGACATTGCCCTTGCGCGCCGCATCGCGGAAACCGCCGGCTTGCGCCACGGCCACGAAGGCGGAGAGATCGTTCAGCTCCATGCGCATTGTCCTGAATTCGGCACAGCCCGTACGGACTATCAGTTATTATCGATCGGTTCCACCATGCCTATCTGGCTTCCATCATTCCCCCGACGGAGACAGATCATGACCGACATCACGACAGCAGGGACCTTCCAGCTCGGCGACCGCAAGGTGAACCGGCTGGGTTACGGCGCAATGCAGCTCGCCGGCCCGGGCGTGTTCGGCCCGCCCAGGGATCGCGACGCGGCGCTCGCCGTGCTGCGCGCGGCGGTGGAAAGCGGCGTGAACCATATCGATACCAGCGATTTCTATGGCCCGCACGTCACCAACCAGATCATCCGCGAGGCGCTCTACCCGTACCGCGCGGGCCTGGTCATCGTGACCAAGGTGGGCGCGGTGCGCGGCGCCGACGCCTCCTGGCTCCCGGCACTCAGCCCGGCCGACCTGATCAGCGCGGTGCACGACAATCTGCGCAATCTCGGGCTCGATGTGCTCGACGTGGTCAATCTGCGCGTCGGCGGCATTCACGGGCCGAGCGAGGGCTCGATCGAGGAGCAGTTCACCGCGCTTGCGGAGCTGCAGCGCCAGGGCCTGATCCGCCATCTCGGCCTGAGCAACGTCACCGCCGCGCAGATCGAGCAGGGCCGCCGCATCGCGCCCGTCGTGTGCGTGCAGAACCACTATAATCTCGTCCACCGCGACGACGACGCGCTGGTCGACCAGCTGGCGGCGCAGGGGGTGGCCTATGTGCCCTTCTTCCCGCTGGGCGGCTTCTCGCCGCTCCAGTCCGACACCTTGTCGGCAGTGGCCGCGCGGCTCGGCGCGACGCCGATGCAAATTGCGCTCGCCTGGCTGCTGCACCGCGCGCCGAATATCTTGCTAATCCCCGGTACCTCGTCGGTTGCGCATCTGCGCGAGAATCTGGCCGTGGCCGATCTGGCGCTGTCGGCGGAGGTGCTGGCGGAGCTCGAGGCGATCGGGGCCGAAGCCATGGCCTGAGCGCAACGGGCAATCGCGCGCGCGGTGCGGATCGGTCGTGCGGGTGTCGTCTATCCGATAGTCTCCAATGTCGGATTCAGAGCAATCATGATGTCGATCCCCCGGGCGTGCGCGCTCCTCGCCCCTGCCCTGCTGCTCGGCGCGGCGCCTTCCGCCGCGGAAATGATCGGCGAGGATGCCGCGACCTGCAGCGCGGGGCACGGGCCGGCGATCCAGGCCAATGTCATCGGGCTGAAGGACCGGGTCGGCGAGGTCTGGCTTGAACTTTATCCGGCGAGCGAGGCGGATTTCCTGCGGCCCGACACCGATCTGTGGGCGGAGGGCAAGACCTTCCGCCGCACCCGCGCCCATCTGCCCGCCTCGGGCGCGATCTCGATCTGCGTGCGCGTGCCGCATCCGGGCCGGTATGCGCTGCTGCTGCGGCACAATCGCGTGGGCAAGGACAAATTTTCGCTGTTCAGCGACGGCGCGGGCTTTCCCAGCAACGAGAAGCTCGGGCGCTCGAAACCGAAATTCGCACAGGCGGTGATCGTAGCCGGGCCGGGCGTGACGGCGGCGAACATCCGGGTGCAGTATCTGCGGGGGCTTGGGGGGTTTGCGCCGCTGAATCCGTGAGGCTCGAAGGCGCGAAAGTTGGATGGCCGTAAACGGCGACGTCCGCGAGCAATCCACCTTAGGCTGGGTCTTCCCGCCGTTTCACACGCCGTTCGATCCACCAGTCATTCTGCCAGTCTTCATAGCCCAGCAGGGAGCCGTGAAATCTTTCCTGGCTATCGTTCCAGGGCACGTCCGATTTCCGGTGCGTGTCCATGAGCAGGAGATACGCGTCGGCGCGCCATTCCTCGCCGGGCAGCGTGAAAAAGACGTTTCTGAGCCCGTCCAGATCCGGACGCCGCTCTTTGAGATGGGGCATCGGTGTGTCGACGATCCGGCGAATGATCCGGCCAGCCGCGACGAACTGCTCGAACGGAGCCAGATAGTCATCGAACCACTCGGATGGATAGAAGTCGCCGAACGCCGCAAGGGGCTTTCGACCTTCCAACATCAACGGAAGCTCGAAGTGGGTGTGAATCATGTAGGGAACATTGTCGAATAACGGGGAAGGCCGTCCGATCGCGGTATAGATGCGGTCAGGGAGCATCGGCGGTTGGCAGAGCAGACCAATGCGCCGCATGTCGCGCCTTGAAATACCATAATAGGTCCGTTTCAGATCGCGATCCTCATCGCAATCGGGTCCGAGTATCTTTCTAGCCCATCGATAGCCGCGATCCGGACGCGCCATTCCACGGACGCGGTTTCCGTGATGGGATCAAGCCCCTGAATGATGAAGTCATCAGCGCTGCGACCTTCGGTCATCGATAATGCACATCCGTTCGGGCCACTTCCGAGCCTATAAGCGGACCGTCCGGAAAGTCCCAGCCCCGGCCGCAAGCGGTCGGAGCGAAGGCCTCCCATTGCGAACCTTGCCGGCCCACGCCGGTTGCCGCGCTGCGTGACATGGTGCGCGACATCGGGGACGACGATGCGGGTGAGACGGGCCACCGGGTGAGAATAGCGCGGTCGCGGCAGAGCTATAGCGAGCACCTCGCGGATGAGGCATAGGCTGGCTGCGATGTTATTCCCCCTATTCATGCTCATTGCGGCCCCTGCCGCCCCGGCCGATCAGGTTGACCCCAGGCGGCTGGCTGCGGAGTTGGCCGCGGATGCCGATGTTGTTCGCTCCCTGCGGCAGAACGGGGACGTCCCGACGATCGTGCGACCGGTGGACGTTCGTTTTGTCGGCATTGCCGACCGTGTCGCAAAGCTGGTCGACGCCGCGCCGAATTTGGGGTGGCGTGTAATTCAGACCGTCGCGCAGCAAGACGGCACTGTCGCGCTCGATCTTCAACGCGATCAATCAACCGAAGGGCCGGCACTGAGAGCGCTGACCGAGGAAGCGTTAAGAACCGAAGCCATGTTTGGCGTTCGCTACGACGGGTGGGGAACAGCCGCCGAGTCAGCGCCAAGTCAATGATCGCTGACCGATTGCCGACCTTGGCGGTGCAGTGGCATGTCGGGGCAATGCGCCGTTCGGTTCCGATCCTGCTCTTGCTGCTTGCCGCAGCGGCGCCTCTTCCGAACCGCCATGACGCGCTCATGGACGAGATCGAACGAACGGTCAGGCTACCCAAAAGCGCTAACCCGCTGAGCAGCTATGGCAAATCCTATGCTTTCGCGAAGCCGGGCAAGGTCATGGCGATCTACCTGATTCCCGAGCCTCTGCACGACCCAAGCCTGGGATGCGCAGTCATTACCGAAGACCTCGGATCCAGACCTTGTACCAGCCAGGAAATCAAGGAATCGAGAGACAGGGATGCCCGATCGGTCGCCGACCAGGTGGGAGCGGGGAAGCGGCGCTGGCTGGACGATCCCCGCGACCTTCCGGACATATCGGACGGCGGCTGCACGCAGATCACGATCGAATATGACGTGGCGTCGAAGCGATTTCTGCACGTCGCCTGTAACGGCCTGGCCTGACGGCGGCTTCCATCATTTCCTCTCCTTTGGGAGAGGATACGGAGACTTCAGAGCGAAGCGATCTAGTCGGAGTTGGTGAGGGGCTCCGGGAGCTATCGAGAGCCCCCGGAACCCCTCACCAAGTTCCGCTAGGCAGCAAGCTGCCAAGCTCCACTATCCTCTCCCAAAGGAGAGGAAGGCATTGCGCTTTCCGGACGTCGATCGGGCTTGATTGACGCGTTTACCCCAGCAACCGCGCGACCGGCGGCGCAATGCCCCGCACCACCACCTCCACGCCGCGCGCATTGGGGTGCATGCCGTCGGCCTGCAGCAAAGACGGCTGCGCCGCCACGCCGGTGAGGAAGAACGGATAGAGCGTCGCACCATATTTGCGGGCGAGTTGGGGGTAGATCGGTTCGAACTGCGCGGCGTAATTTTTGCCCATGTTCGGGGCGGCGCGCATGCCGGCCACCAGCACCCTGATCTGGCGGCGCTTCAGCTCGGCGAGGATCGCGTCGAGATTGGATCGGGTCTGTGCCGGACTGAGGCCGCGCAGCATGTCGTTGGCGCCGAGCTCGAGGATGACGAGATCGGGTTTCCGCTTCAGCGCGTTGAGCACCCAGGCGAGCCGCGATCGGCCCGCCGCGCTGGTGTCGCCGGAGACGCCGGCATTGCGGACCTCGACCTTGACCCCGGACTTGCGCAGCGACGCCTCCAGCCGCGCCGGAAAGGCCTGGGCCGGGCCAAGGCCGTAGCCCGCGGTCAGGCTGTCGCCAAAGGCGAGGACGAGCTTGTCGGCCGGCGCGGCGCTGACTGGCGTCGCCAGCAGCGCGGCGGCGAGCACCGTGAGCAGTGGGGCAAGCGCTTGGAGAAAAGATCGCGCCACGCCATATGCCATTTTCCTGCGCTCCATCGGATCATCCATCAGCCATGACAGACCAGCATATCGCGATCCGTGCGCGCGATGTCACCCTTGCGCTCGGCAGGGGCGACGCCCGGGTCGCCATCTTGAACGGCATCGACCTGGAGATCGCGGCGGGCAGCAGCGTCGCTCTGCTCGGCGCGTCGGGATCGGGCAAGTCCTCGCTGATGGCGGTGCTCTCCGGCCTCGAGCGCGCGACCGGCGGGACGGTGCAGGTCGCCGGCGCCGATTTCGGCGCGCTGGACGAGGATGCGCTGGCGCTGGCGCGGCGCGGGCGGATCGGGATCGTGCTGCAGGCCTTTCATCTGCTGCCGACCATGACGGCGCTGGAGAATGTCGCGGTGCCGCTCGAGCTGGACGGCGTCGCCGATGCGTTCGCGCGCGCCGAGACTGAGCTGCGCGCGGTCGGGCTCGGCCACCGGCTCGGCCATTATCCGGCGCAGCTTTCGGGCGGCGAGCAGCAGCGCGTCGCGATCGCGCGCGCCATCGCGCCGCGCCCGGCGATCCTCTTCGCCGACGAGCCGACCGGCAATCTCGACGCGACGACGGGCACTTCGGTGCTCGACCTGCTGTTCGCGCGGCGCGGCGAGACCGCGACGACCCTGTTGATGATCACGCATGATCCGGCGCTCGCCGCGCGGTGCGACCGCGTGATCGAAATGCGCGACGGGCGGATCGCATCCGACAGCCGGACGAGCGTCGCGGCATGAGGCTTGCCTGGCGGCTGGCGCTGCGCGACCTTCGTGGCGGGCTCGGCGGGTTGCGGCTGCTCGCCGTCTGCCTGTTCCTGGGCGTCGCCGCGATTGCCGGGATCGGCAGCCTGTCCTCCGCGCTCACCGGCGAGCTGGCGACGCAGGGGCGGATGTTCCTCGGCGGCGATCTCCAGGTGGGGCTGTCGCAGCGCCGCGCGACGCCGGCCGAGTACAAGGTGATCGCGGGGCTCGGCCGGGTCGCGGAGAGCGCGAAGCTCAACGCGATGGTGGCGCGGGCCGACGGGGCGCAGGCAATGCTTGCCTCGTTGAAAGCAGTCGACGGAGCCTATCCGCTGGTCGGGCGCTTCACGCTGGCGCCCGGCGCGCTGGCGGCGCGGGCCGACGGCATCGCGCTCGATCCCGCGCTGGCGGAGCGGCTCGGCGTGCGCGTGGGCGACAATGTGCGCGTCGGCGAGACGGCGCTGACCGTCACCGGCCTGATCGCCGACGAGCCCGACAAGATCGGCGAAGGCTTCCGACTCGCGCCGCCCGCGATCATCGGCCTGCCGGCGCTGGCGAAGAGCGGGCTGATCCAGCCGGGCAGCCTGTATGAATGGCGCTATCGCGTCGCGGCCCGGCCCGGCACCGATGTCGAGGCGACCGCCACCCGACTGAAAGAGAATTTCCGCGAGAGCCGCTGGCGGGTGCAGGACAGCAGCGACGGCGCGCCCGGTGCGCGGCGGTCGATCGCGCGGATCGGGCAGTTCCTGACCCTGGTCGCACTTACCGCTTTGGTGATCGCCGGGATCGGCGTGGGCAATGGCGTGGGCGCCTATCTCGACGGCAAGCGCGGGGCGATCGCGACGCTGAAGACGCTCGGCGCGGACTCGCGGCTGATCGTGCGGATCTTCCTGATCGAGATCGCCCTGGTGTCCGCCGGGGCGATCCTGGCCGCGCTGGCGCTGGGCGCATTGGTGCCGGCGATCGTGTCGGCGCTGGCCGGATCGGCGCTGCCGGTGCCGCCGCGCATGGGCTTCTATCCCGGGCCGCTGCTGCAGGCGGCCGCCTATGGCCTGCTCGTCGCCTTCGCCTTTGCGCTGCCGCCATTGGCGCGGGCACGGCGGATCGGGGCGACGGCACTGTTCCGCGGTGCGGTCGAGGGTCGTGTCAGGCTCGCCCCGCGCGTGATCGTGGGAGCCGGCGGCGCATTGCTGCTCGCCGCGGCGCTGGCGATCTTCACCGCGCGCGAGCCCTTCTTCGCGGCGAGCGTGCTCGGCGCGGCGGCCGGGCTGGTGCTGCTGCTCGGGCTCCTCGCGCTCGGCATTCGCTGGATCGCGGCGCGGCTGCCGCGCTCGCGCCGGCCATTGCTGCGCCTCGCCATCGCCAATCTCCACGCGCCCGCCGCCCAGACCGACCGGCTGGTGCTGGCGCTGGGACTCGGCCTCACCCTGTTCGTCACGCTTGCCGTCATCCAGAGCAATCTCGCCGGCGCGCTGCGCAGCACCGTGCCGCAGCGCGCGCCGAGTTTCTTCGTGCTCGATGTGCCGGCGGACGGGATCGCGCAGTTCAATGCGGTGGTGCGCGGCGCGGCACCGGGCGCGGGCATCGTCGCGGTGCCGTCGCTGCGCGGGCCGGTGGTGGCGCTGAAGGACCAGCGCGTCGCCGACATGAAGCAGATTCCTGAGGGCGCCTGGATCCTGCGCGGCGACCGCGGGCTGACCTTCGCCGCCGACCTGCCCGTGGGCAACCGCCTTACCGCCGGCCGCTGGTGGGCGCGCGATTATGCCGGGCCGCCGCTCGTCTCGATGGACGCGGAGGCCGGGCGGCTGCTCGGGCTGAAGGTCGGTGACTCCATCACCGTCTCCGCGCTCGGGGTCGAGGTGCCGGCGCGGATCGCCTCGTTCCGCGAGATTGACTGGGGCACGATGGGGTTCAACTTCGTGCTGATCTTCTCGCCGCACAGCTTCGATGGCGCGCCGTTCAACTATATGGCGACGGTGACGGTGCCGCCCGCGCGCGAGGCGGCGGTCAACCGCGCGGTCACCCGGGCCTTTCCGTCGAGCAGCCTGATCCGCGTCGGCGATGTGATCGCCACGGTCGGCGCGCTGTTCGGCCAGCTCGCGACCGCGGTCGCGGCGGCGGCGGCGGTGGCGATCGTCGCCGGGATCGCGGTACTGGTCGGCGCGGTGCTCGCGGCGCGGCAGGCGCGCGTGTACGACGCGGTGCTGCTCAAGCTGCTCGGCGCGACGCGCGCGCAGATACTGGCCGTCCAGGCGACGGAATATGCGCTGCTGGCGATCATCGTGTCGCTGGTCGCGCTCGGCATCGGCACGGGCGCCGGCTGGTATGTGGTGAAGCAGCTGTTCGAACTACCCTGGGCGCCGGACTGGGGCGTGGTGCTGGCGACGCTCGGGATCGGAACAAGCGTGATCCTGGCTATCGGCCTGCTCGGGTCGCTCCCCGCGCTCGCGGCGCGGCCGGCACGAGCGCTGCGCTCGCTGTGATCCGACAGAAAATCGGCCCGGCGCTTGGGAGCCGGGCCGGAGGTTATGCCTAAGCTAGGGAGCATCGGCATCCCCTGTCTAATTCCTATCTAAACGATGGGAAATATAGTCCTGCTTCGCCTTGCGACAGTCTGGCTTGGGCGTGAGGCGAGCCGATCGAGATTGGGGGCGCAACGCAAAAAGGCCGCGCGTCCCTTGCGGAACACGCGGCCTCCCGGTGCTGTCGACGCCGCTTGGGAAGCGTCGATGCCGGATGGGCGTCAGCGCGTTGCCGCGCCGGCGCTTTACTTCGCGGTGGCGTTCGAAGCGTTCTCGGCCGCTTCGGGGGCAACCGCATTCTCGTCGGTGCCGTTGAGCGTCGTCTCGTCGACGGTCACGTTCGAATCGACGATCGCTTCGTCGCTGTTCAGCGCGATCTCGTTCGTGGCCGAGGCATTCTCGGTCGCGGTCGGCTTGCAGGCAGCGAGGCCGAGAGCGGCAACGGCGACCAGCGGCAGGATGATGAACTTCTTCATATTTTACTCCGTGGGTGATTCAGATCGGTCCCCGGACGCGCCCCATCGCTCGCCCTCTCCGATCCTGTCAGCCGCCACGCTTATGCCGTAATCCCGATAGATTTAATAGGAAAAAGATAAAGGAAGCTCGCGAGGCGCTTTTCCGCCTCACCAGGTCTGCCAAAATTATCCAGCGCGCCGCGCCGCTATCTGCCGCTTTTCCCTCGTGAAATGACGAGATCGCCGAGAATTCCACCCCGAATTTTGTCACACCCGATCCGAATTCCGGCCCTTACCCATATTTCGACAATCTCGGTCCAAAGGGTGTAAGGGCACCGCTTCCCATTCGCGCCGGCCCGTCCCGGCGCGTTGATCACCTGTCGAGGTTCTTCATGACTGCCCCCCAAACCCATTGCGGCCTTGTCGCCGTGGTCGGCGCGCCCAACGCCGGCAAATCCACGCTCGTCAACGCGCTGGTCGGCCAGAAGGTCGCGATCGTCAGCCCCAAGGCGCAGACCACCCGCGCCCGCCTGATGGGCGTCGCGATCGAGGGCGATACGCAATTGCTGCTGGTCGATACCCCCGGCATCTTCGAGCCCAAGCGTCGGCTCGACCGGGCGATGGTCTCGGCGGCCTGGGGCGGGACCGAGGGCGCCGACGTGATCGCTTTGGTGGTCGATGCCAAAGGCGGGCTCGGGCCCAAGGTCATCCCGATCGCCGAATCCATCGCCGGACGGAGCGAGCCGAAATATCTGATCCTCAACAAGGTCGATCTTGCCGACAAGGCGAAGCTGCTGCTCCATGCCGAGAAGCTCAACGGCATCGTCGATTTCGCCGAGACCTTCTTCGTCAGCGCGACCACCGGGGACGGGCTGGCCAAGCTCAAGACGACCTTTGCCAGGGCGATGCCCGCGGGTCCGTGGCATTTCCCCGAGGACCAGGTTTCCGACGCGACCGAGCGCAGCCTCGCCTCCGAGGTGACGCGCGAGCAGCTCTATCTGCAGCTCCATGCCGAGCTGCCTTATGCCAGCGCGATCGAGACCGAGCAGTATAAGGAACGCCAGGACGGATCGGTCGAGATCCGCCAGCAGATCCTGGTCGAGCGGCCCACGCAGCGCGCGATCGTGCTCGGCAAGGGCGGCGCGCGGATCAAGGAGATCGGCGCCAGGTCGCGCGCCGAGCTGAGCGCGATCATGGGCAAGCCGGTGCATCTCTACCTTCATGTGAAGGTCAAGCCGGGCTGGGACGACGAGCGCGACATCTATCGCGAGATGGGCCTCGACTGGGTGGATTGAGGCAGCTCAATTCCTCCCTCGCGAAGCGGGAGAGGAGTCAGGCGAGCACCTCCTCCACCCAGACCGGCACCAGCTCCCCGGCCGGCCCCAGCCTCGTCTCGTGGAAATAGCCGCTGCCCGCCGAGGGCTCGAGGTTCATCTCCAGCGTCCGCGCGCCGTGATAGCGCGCCGTCTGGACGAAGCCCGCCGCCGGATAAACCGCGCCCGAGGTGCCGATCGACACGAACAGATCCGCCTTCGCGATCGCACGCTCGATCCGGTCCATGTCATAGGGCATCTCGCCGAAGAACACGATGTCGGGCCGCATTGCCGGCGCCCCACAGGCGTCGCAGATCGTGCCCGGCGGCATCGATCCCTGCCACGGCACCCGCGCATCGCATGCCGCGCAAAGGCCCGAATTCAGCTCGCCATGCATGTGCAGCAGCCGCGTCGCCCCGGCGCGTTCGTGCAGGTCGTCGACATTCTGGGTGACGATCAGCAGCTCGCCCGGCCATGCTGCGTCGAGCTTCGCCAGCGCGCGGTGCGCGGGATTGGGCTCGACCGTCGCCAGCGCGGCGCGGCGGGCGTCGTAAAAGCGGTGGACGAGATCGGGATCCTGCGCGAGCGCCTGCGGCGTGCAGACATCCTCGACGCGGTGCCCCTCCCACAGCCCCCCCGGCCCGCGAAAAGTCGCGAGCCCGCTTTCGGCGGAGACGCCGGCGCCGGTGAGAATGACGATATTGCGGATGTCGGTCATGTTGGACATCCTAGGGTGCGCGCCCGTTTCCGCCAACGGCGAAGCTTGCGTCGTGGAGTGCTTCGGATAGCATGGGCCGGTGGCAGCGCCTGACCATCCCGATCGGCAGCGAGACATGCTCGCCTTAAGCTTCGAGCCGGCGGAGAGCGGGTACATCTATTATCACTGGCGCTGGTCGCGTGGCATTCCCGTCACGGCCGAAGAACGCGACGCCTATCTGCGGATCCCCGCTTTGGGATCACGGCAAGCCTGGCGGAAAGGCATCGCGAACCGGGCGACCCTGCCCCCGCGCGCGTACCAACCGACGTACCGAAAGCTTCTCGCCGCCTTGCCGGCCAGCACGGTGATCTTCGGCCTGCTGGTGGGCCTGCCGCTCGCCGCATCCGGGATGGCTGAGCTGTGGTCAATCTCGGGAGCCGCATGCCTGATTGGCGGGTTGGCCCTGATCGGGTTCGCAGGGCAGATCGCTTTCGCGAAGGCCGCGGAGGCGAGAAAAGCGGCCGCCGGAGATGGGGGAGGCTAAGCCAGACGCCCGATCCCGCGGCCCTGGAGCAAGGCGAACGCCGCGAAGAACAGGACGGCGCACAGGATCCACGGAACCGATCGCGCGACCGGAGCGATGGGAGGCTCGGCCGGCGATCGTGCCGGCAGCAGCGAGAACCACAAAGGCGCAACGGCGACGCCGATCGTCAGGAAGCATTCCAGCGCGCCCGAGAGTGGCTCCCGCGCCCAGCACAGGCCGGCGATCACGAAGGCGATGGTCGCGGCGAGATGCGAGACGCCGAAACGCCGGCGGACCGCGGTCGGCCGATCGCCCATGGCAAAATCCCGGCGCAGCACGATCCGGGCGTAGCGCACTGTCCAGAAATACAGCACCAGGCCGAGACCCAGCACGACAGGTCGCCAGACCGACGGCCATCCCAGCTGCCGGGCGATCGCCGCCTGGTCATAATGCTCGACGATCGGCGAGGCGACCATCTCGCTGGCGAACCAGCACAGGTTGATACCGCCGAGCAGAAACAGGAACCAGCGGGTCGAGGGCGCCCTGGGCGCGCCGCCGCGCAGAATGCCCAGCGCCATCACCGCGAGGACAAGGTTCATCAGCGGGCCGGCGGCATCGACCAGGATATTGCCACCCTCGCACGAAAAATGGGTCGCGGTGAGGAGCGTCACCGTTCCGCCTGCCGCCAGGCACGCCCCGCCATGGCCGAACGCCTCGTGCCCGAAAGCGGAAAGGCATGCGGCCACCACGCCGATCGCGCTCAGGGTCCAGCGGTCGTCGGTCGTCTGTAGCGTGTCGGCCATGCGGGCAGCTTAGCTGCTCGAAGCAGGGCGTCCAGAGCCCGGTTGACTCTGGTTCTATCATATGTCAGGTATTTCTTACACATGACAGACAAACTCGATTCGTTGCCCACCGGAGATCAGTTGCTCGCCATGCTGGCGGCGCTCGCCAACCCGCATCGGCTGCGGATCGTGGCGGCGCTGTCGGCGGACGGGCGCAACTATGTCAGCCAGCTGGCGCGCGAGGTCGGGATCAGCCGGCCGCTGCTGCACCTCCACCTCCAGAAACTGGAGGAGGCGGGCCTCGTCACCAGCAAGCTCGAGCTGTCGCAGGACGGCAAGGCGCTCAATTATTTCGAGGTCGCGGCCTTTGCCATCGACCTCACCCCCACAGCGATCGTCGCGGCCGTCCGGTCGCTGACCGCGCACAAGACCGATCAAGAAAGGGAATAACGGCATGTCCGCCACCATCTATCTCACGACCATCTTGCTGCCACTGGGCACGATCCTGATCGTCTTCGGGATGAAATACTGGTCCGCCGCCGTGCAGGCCCGAACCAGCACCGCGAGCGAAGAGGCGTATCGTGCGCTCGCGGAAAAATCCGTCGCTGCGGAGGCCGCGAATGCGGCGTCGCTCGCCTCGATCAAGGCCGAGCTGTCGACGGTTGCGGTATCGCTGGCCGCGGTCGAGAAGATCCTGAAGCAGGTCGAATAGCGGACCGACCGACCACCCGAAAATCCGGAACAGGCGCAACCCAAAGGAGTGCCACCATGACCAATTCATCCTCTCCGCGCCGGTGGGCGCGGGGCATCGGCTTGCTGTACCTGATCGTCATCATCGGCGGCGGCTTCGCCGAAGCGTTCGTCCGCCAGAAGCTGCTCGTGCCGGGCGACGCCGCGGCGACGGCCGCGAACATCCTGGCGAACGAAGAGCTTTACCGCATCGGCTTCGTCGCCGATCTCGTGCCGTTATTGTGCAACGTCGCGCTCGCGATACTGTTCTACGGCCTGTTCAAGGTGGTGAACAAACCCGTCGCCGCGCTGGCGATATTGTTCTCGCTGATCGGGACGGCGGTGCAGGGCGCGGTGCTGCTCTTACACCTGATGCCGCTGATGCTGCTCGCGCCCGGCCCGGCCCTGTCCGCGATCCCGGTGGAGCAGCTCCAGGCGCTCGCCTATCTCTCCTTCCGGCTGCAAGCGAACGGCTACAACATCGCCCTCGCCTTTTTCGGCTGCTTCGGCCTGTGCCTCGGCTGGCTGATCTTCACCGCCGGTTTCATGCCCCGCATCCTCGGCGTGCTGATGGGCATCGCCGGCTTTTGCTACTTCACCAACGCCATGCTCGGTTTCCTGGCGCCCTCCTTCACCTCGATGTTGCTACTCATGCCCTGCCTGCTCGGCGAGGGATCCCTGACCCTGTGGCTCCTCTTCGCCGGCGTGGATGCCGCGAAATGGGAAGCCCGGGCCGCCCTCGCTCACGCCTGAACCATCACAAGGAATCACCCCGATGACCGACGTTTCCCTGTTCCGCCTTTATCTGCTGAGGGCGATGTATCTGTTCATGGCCGCGGGACTCGCGCTGACGATCTGGCCCGGCATCATCCACCACGACCAGCCCTGGAGCCTGATGCACGGCGTCGCCTGCTGCCTGCTCGGCGCGGCCGGCGTGATGGCGGTGCTCGGTATCCGCTATCCGCTGAGGATGCTGCCGCTCTTCTTCTTCGAGATAGTCTGGAAGTCGATCTGGCTGATCGCGGTCGCCTGGCCGCTCTGGTCGGCCGGACGGATGGACGCCGATACGCAGGAATCGGTGTTCGCCTGCGCGATGGCGATCCTGTTCCCGATCGTGTTCCCCTGGCGCTATGTCTGGGCCAATTATGTGACCGGACCCGGCGACCGGTGGCGCTGAGCGTCACCAATTGAACAATGTGCCGTCCTCCAGCCGGTTCACCGGCAGATAGGCGCGCTTATAGTCGTACCGCGCGGCCAGCGCCTCGTCGATATCGACACCGAGCCCGGGAGCGTCGCCCGGGTGCATCATGCCGCGATCGAAGCTGTAGGCGTGCGGGAACACGGCGTCGGTCTCGGGCGTGTGGCGCATATATTCCTGCACGCCGAAGTTCGGCACCGACAGATCGAAATGCAGCGCGGCGGCCATCGCGATCGGCGACAGGTCGGTCGCACCGTGGCAGCCGGTGCGGACCTGATACAGGTCAGCAAGCGCGGCGATGCGGCGCAGATGGGTGATGCCGCCGGCATGCACCACGGTCGCGCGGATATAGTCGATCAGCTGGTTCTCGATCAGGTGCTTGCAGTCCCAGATCGAATTGAAGATCTCGCCGACGGCGAGCGGCGTCATGGTGTGCTGGCGGATCAGCCGGAACGCGTCCTGGTTCTCGGCCGGGGTCGCGTCCTCGAGCCAGAAGGGGCGATAGGGCTCGAGATCCCTGCCCAGCCGGCCGGCCTCGATCGGGGTGAGGCGGTGGTGCGCGTCGTGGAGCAGGTGCACGTCCCAGCCGAGCGCGTCGCGCGCCTTCTGGAACAGCGGCGGCACCGAGCGGAGATATTTCTCGGTCGACCACAGATTTTCTGTCGGCAGCGCGGCATCGGCGGGCTCGTAGAAATAGCGGTCCTTCGACACGCCATAGGTCGAGGCGAGCCCGGGCACGCCGGCCTGGATCCGGATCGCATGATAGCCCTCCTCGCGATAGGCGAGCGCCGCCTCGACCGCTTCCTCGACGGTCGCGCCATTGGCATGGCCGTATACCATCACGCCCGCGCGGCTCGCCCCGCCGAGCAGCTGATAGACCGGCAGGCCGGCGACCTTCCCCTTGATATCCCACAAGGCCATGTCGACCGCAGCGATCGCGGTCATCGTCACCGGGCCGCGCCGCCAGTAAGCGCCCTTGTAGAGATATTGCCAGATATCCTCGATCCGGTGCGCATCGCGCCCGATCAGGCAGGGCACGACATGATCCTGAAGATAGGAGGCGACGCTCAGCTCGCGCCCGTTGAGCGTCGCGTCGCCGACGCCGTGCACGCCCTGGTCGGTCTCGATGCGGAGCGTGACGAAGTTGCGGCCGGGGCAGGTGACGATGATCTTCGCCCCCGTGATGATCGGCATGTAATCGGCTCCGCTGCAACTGGTCTGGGAAGCGGCGCGCGACGGGAGGGGCGGCCCGTCGCGCGCGGTTGGGAACTAGAAGGAGAAGGAGGCTCTCAGCCCGGCATAACGGCGGAAGTCGCGCGGCAGCTGGGCCTGGGTGGCCTGCACATTATTGTAGGTGCCGCGCGAGTTGATGAGGTTGGCGTAATATTGCACGTCGAAGGCGTTGTTCACGAACGCCGCGACCTCGTACTTGCCGTCCGGGCTCCTGATGCCGATCGCCAGATTCATGATCCCGAACGCCTTGTGGATCGTCTCGGGATCCTGGCTGAGCGAGAAGTTCATCGCGCTCTGATAGCTGTATGCCGCCTGGAACAGCCCCTTGAACGGCAGCGAGCCGAGCGTCGGGCTGTAATCGAGATTGGCCGCGAGCTTCCATTCCGGCGACTGGGCCGGGCGGGCGCCCGCGAGGTTCTGGAACGTCGGCGATCCAGTACAGCCCTGCGCCGCGGTCTGGCCGGGCCAGCATTGCGCGAACGGGAAGCTGGTGATCCGCGCGTCGAGATAGGCGGCCGAGCCACCCAGCCGCAAATCCTCGCCGACCCGGCCGGCCAGCTCGAACTCCACGCCGCGCGAGCGGATCGTGCCGACATTGGCGAGGCGATAATTGACCGTGCCGTCGGGGAAGGTCTCGATGCCCTGCGCCTGGAAGTTCCGGTAATTAGCGGTGAAGGCGGTGAGGTTCATCGTCAGGCGGTGGTCGAGGAACTGGGTGCGCAGACCCGCCTCCCAGCTCCGTGAGGTTTCCGGCTGCACCGGCCCGCCCGAGGCGCGCTGGGCATTGAAGCCGGTGGTCAGATCATAGGTCTGGCCCTTGTGGCCGGTCGAATAGGACCCGTAGAGCATCACGTCCTCGGTGAATTTATGCTGCAGGCCGAGCCGGTAGGTCACGAAATCGTCAGTGGCGTTGCCGCTGAAAAAGGCGTTGCCGTTCTGATAATCGAGGAAGGTGTAGTTGACCTTCTCATGCTGGTAGCGAAGGCCGCCGGTGGCGGTGGTGTCGGTCAGGAATTCCCAATCAAGCTGGCCGAAGGCCGCCGCCTGGGTCGAGCCCGAGGTGCCGTACCAGTTTGCCTGAGAGAAAGCCGGCCCGCGCGTGAAACGGCGCGAATAGGTGACGTCGGCATAATAAGCGCCGAGCGTGTAGCGGAACGGCTGGTCCGATGGCGAGACGAGACGCACTTCCTGCGTCCACGCCCGCGATTTGAAACGGCCACCCTGGCGGTTGTCGGGCGTCGTCACCGACGTATCGTCCTGATCGAGGAAATCGTCGAGCGTGTAGCGATCGTGTGAGGTGACCGAGACCAAAGTCGGGCCGCCGACATCGACCTCCAGCTTCAGCGATTGGCCGAAGCCGTTATAATTGGTGCCGGCCGGCGCGTTGTTGGAGATGTCTTGATTCTCCGGGCCGACGACCACGCCGGGCGCATAGACCGAGAGCGGCTGCGCGACGTTGCCGCGCAGATAGGCGGTCGCGCCGAAGCCGCGGATATAGGGCCGGCCGAAGCTGGTCGAGCCGTCGATATAGTTGAGCCCGACCGTCGCGGTGACATTGCTCACCGGGTCCCAGACCAGCTTGCCCTTGGCTGAGGTGAAGCGCCGCCCGTTGACCCACTCGTCGTTGAACAGATTATGGACGTTGCCCCTGAAATCGTCGTGATTGACGCTGACGCGCACGCCGAGCGTATCGCTGAGCGGCCCGGCGATGGTGCCGCCGATCGTGTATTCGCGGTCGGTCGTGGCGAGCGCGTTGACCTTGCCGGTCCACTCCTTGGTGGGCGCCAGGGTGACGATGTTGATCAGGCCGGCCGAGGCCGACTTGCCGTAGAGCGTGCTCTGCGGCCCGCGCAGCACCTCGATCCGCTCGACATCCGACAGATCGGCGAAGGCGCGGGCCTGGAAGGTCACCGGCACGTCGTCGACCTGGACCGCGACGCTCGGCTCGACGCCGATCGAGAAAGCGAAGGTGCCGATGCCGCGGATCGAGATCGACGCGTTGACCGGCTGGTCCGACGGGCGGACGATCAGCGACGGCGCGACCTTGGTGAGATCGGTGAAGTCGCGGATGCCGCGCGCCTCGAGCTGCGCGCCCGAGACGACCTGCACGGCTTGCGGTACGTCCTGGACATTCTCGGCGCGCTTCTGTGCGGTGACGATGATATCGTCGTCGCGCGAGTCCGATGCCTGGGCCTGGTCGGCCGGCTGGGCCGGCGCGGTCTGGGCGTTCGCCGCCGATGCCGCAAAGACGAAGGCCGCTCCGGCGAGCAGCCGCATGGCGATCGCGCCACGATTCGTGATCCGCATGATTTCCCCTCCTGAAATGGCCGCTTGCTACGGTCCGATCCGGTCCCTTTACACATTGGTCAGGCCGATTGCAAGATGCGGTCAGGCATTTGTGTCGGACCAATATGGCGGTATTTTCCTGATCATGGGCCCATGTGGGGGATACGACTTGCCGAGATTGGCCTGACCATCTACACCCCGATCATGGCAAAGACGGAATCCGGCAGACTATATGAGCGGGTGGCGGACGATCTCGCCGCGGCGATCGCCGCCGGGCGGTTCGACATCGGACAGCGGCTTCCGGCCGAGCGCGTCCTCGCCCAGAGCTATTCGGTATCGCGCCCCACCATCCGCGAGGCGCTGATCGCGCTCGAGCTCGACGGGCTGGTCGAGGTGCGCATGGGATCGGGCGTCTATGTGGTCGCGCGCCTGCCCCGCGGCGGCAAAGCCTCCGAGACCGATATCGGCCCGTTCGAGCTGCTCGAGACGCGCCGCGCGATCGAGCCCGAGGCCTGTGCGCTCGCCGCGGTACGCGTCACCGACGAGGAGCTGGAGGAACTCGCCCGCCTCGTCGCCGAGATGCAGGAGGAGAATGGACGCGACGTGGTCATGTCCGAGGACGCCGACCGCCGCTTCCATCTCGGCATAGCGGAGGCGACGCAGAACAGCGGCATGGTCGCGGTGGTCAAGATGCTGTGGGACGCGCGCGCGCGGTCCCCGCAATATCAGTTGATGAGCGCCAAGGCGCTGGCCGCTGGCGTGAAGCCGCGGATCGACGAGCATGCGGTGATCCTCGACGCCCTGCGCGCGCGCGATCCGGAGGCAGCGCGCGCGGCGATGCGCGCGCATCTGACGCGCGTGCTCGAGGCGCTGATGCAGGCGACCGAGGTGCACGAGATCGAGCAGGCGCAGGCGCGGATCGCGGCACACCGGAAGAAGTATGCGGCGATCGCCTGAGGCCGGAAAAACGGCCCGGACGACGCCTTCAGGGAGGGATCGAAATGACAGGTAGCGGCGACAGGCTGACGGAGCACGCCCTGACGCGGCGCCAGGCATTCGGCGCGCTGGGGGGCGCCGCGGCGGTGGCGGCACTGATCCCAGAACAGGCATTGGCGGCCGGCATCCAGGAGACGGCCACCGCCCCGGCTGGTCAGGCCACCCTGCTCTACCCGCATGAAAGCGCGACCCGAGCGACGCGCGATCTCTCCAGTCTCTGGCGCTTCCGGCTTGACCCCAGGGATGTAGGCGAAGGCGCGAAATGGTTCGACGGGCTGGAGCAGGCAAGGCTGATCCCGGTGCCGTGCAGCTGGAACGACCTGTTCGACGATGCGCGCAATTATACCGGCACCGCCTGGTACGAGCATGAGTTCGCGATCGACGCCGGCTGGCGCGGCAAGCGCATCCATCTCCGCTTCGGCTCGGCGGTGTACCGCGCGAAAGTCTGGCTCAACGGCCGGCTGCTCGGGGAGCATATCGGCGGCCATCTGCCCTTCGCCTTCGATCTCGGCGCCGCAGCGCGCTTCGACGCGCCGAACCGGCTGACCGTGATGGTCGAGAACAAGCTCAGGCTCGATCGGGTGCCGGCGATCCCCGATCCCGAGACCTCGCGGACCTGGGCGGCGGACTTTCCGCAGACCAGCTATGATTTCTTTCCCTATTCCGGCATCCACCGGCCGGTACTGCTGTTCGCGACGCCGCAACAGCATGTCCATGACGTCGGCGTCACGACCGGCCGGTCGGGCGGCACGGGCATCGTCGCGGTCGAGTTCACCGTGAACGGCAACTGGTCCGGCCCCGCGCGGCTGACCTTGTCGGGTGGCCCGCGCCCGATCAGCCTGACCCTCGATGTACGCGCAGGCGTCGGCAAGGCGGAGCTGCGCGTTCCCTCTGCCCGGTTGTGGAGCCCCGAGGATCCGTTCCTCTACCGGCTGAACATCGCCATCGGCGGCGATGCGCCGATCGACGATTATGCGATGAAGATCGGCATCCGCACGATCGAGGTCGCCGGCGAGCAATTGCTGCTCAACGGCAAGCCCGTCACGCTGCGCGGTTTCGGCAAGCATGAGGATTTCATCCTGCACGGCCGCGGGCTCGATCTGGCGGTGCTGGTGCGCGATTTCGAGCTGCTCAAATGGATCGGCGCGAACAGCTTCCGCACCTCGCATTATCCCTATTCGGAAGAGGCGATGATCCTCGCCGACGAATATGGCTTCCTCGTCATCGACGAAACGCCCGGCGTCAGCCTGACCTTCTCGGACCGGCCCGAGATCGTCGAGGCACGCCGCGTCCAGCTGTTGCGCGACCTGAGCGAGCTGGTCGCGCGCGATTGCAACCATCCATGCGTGATCATGTGGTCGGTCGCCAACGAACCGCTGACCAAGCCCTTCCACACGCTCGACGACGCGCCCGCCGACGCCGTCGAAAAGGGCCGCGCTTTCTTCGCCTCGGCCTTTGCGCATCTCCGCTCGCTCGATCGCACGCGCCCGGCAACGCTGGTCAGCCTGCAGGGCGGCCCAGCCGAATGGATCGGCCAGGGCGATGTGATCTGCACCAATTCCTATAATGGCTGGTACGCGATCTCGGGCGAGCAGGATGTGGCCGAGGCGACGCTCGAGCGCGACGTCCTCGCGCTGAGGGCGCGCCATCCCGGCAAGCCGATCATGTTCACCGAATTCGGCGCCGACGGCATCGCCGGCCTGCACGACGAACCGGCGGCGATGTGGAGCGAGGATTACCAGGCCGAACTGATCGCCTTGTACCTGCGCGTGCTTGCCCGCCATCCGTTCGTGATCGGCGCGCACCCCTGGGCCTTCGCCGATTTCCGTACGGCGCAGAGCGTGCTCCGGGTCGACGCGACCAACTTCAAGGGCGTCTTCACTCGCGACCGCCGCCCGAAGCTCGCGGCCCGCGTGCTACGCGAGGCCTGGGCCGGCAAATCGGTGGGGCGGACGAGCGACGCGAAGAGCTGACCCTGCCACTGACGAGGGAGCGCCGCGGCCTTTGCGCCGCTGCGTCCAGCGACTAGACTATGTCAAAATCGCTGTCCTGCGGGGACGCCTTGTGCTTGAAGCCGGCCGGCATTGACCGAAGGGCCGGAGCTCCATCGGCGGCGGGTTTTTGAGGATGCGGTTATGACGGCGATCGGGATTATCGGCAGCGCGGGGCGCATGGGGCAGGCGCTTGCGCGCGTGGCGTCCGATCTCGGCGCGACGATCGCGGGCGGGATCGACGCCGGCGGCGATCCGGTGGCGCTCGCCCGGGGCTGCGACGTGCTGGTGGATTTCTCCTCGCCCTCCGCGCTCGAGGCGAACCTTGCGGCCGCGGTGGCGACGGGCACGCCGATCCTGGTCGGCACCACCGGCCTGTCGCCGGCGCATCACGCGATGGTCGATGCGGCCGCGGCGAAGGTCGCGGTGCTGCAGACCGGCACCGTCTCGCTCGGCGTCACCCTGCTTGCGCGGCTGGTGCGCGAGGCGGCGGAACGGCTCGGGACCGACTGGGATATCGAGATCGTCGAGACGCATCACCGCCACAAGGTCGACGCGCCCTCGGGCACGGCGCTGCTGCTCGGCGAGGCGGCGGCGGCAGGCCGCGGCATCACGCTCGCCGAGGCCAAAGTGACCGACCGGGCCGGGCTGACCGGCGCGCGGGCGGAAGGGACGATCGGCTTTGCCTCGTTGCGCGGCGGATCGGTGGCGGGCGACCATCAGGTGGTCTTCGCCGGCACCGGCGAGCGAATCGAGATCGGCCACCGCGCCGAGGACCGCACGATCTTCGCCAAGGGCGCGATCACCGCGGCCCTGTGGCTCGCCGACAAGCCGGCGGGACGGTATAAGATGGGCGAGGTGCTCGGGCTTTGAAAAAAGCCGACGTCGTCGAGTTCTTCGCCCGGCTCGCGGCGGACAATCCGCATCCCGAGACAGAGCTCGCCTATTCCAATCCCTACACCCTGCTCGTCGCTGTCGCGCTGTCGGCACAGTCGACCGATGTCGGCGTCAACAAGGCGACGCGCCGCCTGTTCGCCGAGGTCGACACGCCCGAAAAGATGGTCGCGCTGGGCGAGGACGCGCTGAAGCAGCACATCAAGACGATCGGGCTGTTCAACACCAAGGCGAAGAACGTCATCGCCCTCTCGGAAAAGCTGATCGCGGACTATGGCGGCGAGGTGCCCGCCGACCGCGACGCGCTGGAAACCCTGCCCGGCGTCGGTCGCAAGACCGCCAATGTGGTGATGAACACCGCCTTCGGCGCGGAGACCTTCGCGGTCGACACCCATATCTTCCGGGTCGGCAACCGCACCGGCCTGGCGCGCGGCAAGACTCCGCTGGCGGTCGAGCTCGGGCTCGAGAAAGTCGTGCCGCAGCCCTTCCGGCTGCACGCTCATCACTGGTTAATCCTGCACGGGAGATATGTCTGCAAGGCGCGCACCCCCGAATGCTGGCGCTGTGTCGTTCGGGACCTGTGCGCCTTCAAACCCAAGACGCCGGCCCCGAAGCATGGCGCGCCACAGGAGGAATAGCCGCATGCGTACCGCCCTGATCGCCCTTGTCATCGCCGCTGTCGCCGCCCCGGGCGGCGCGAAGGACCGCAGCAGCCGCGTCCCCGAGGCAATTCCGACCGGCAAGGCGCAGAGCTGCATCACGACCAGCCGCATCCGCCAGAGCCATGTACGCAACGACTGGGTGATCGATTTCGAGATGAATGGTGGGCAGGTGTACCGCAACACCCTGCCCTTCGCCTGCTCGAACCTCGAATTCGAGCAGAGCTTCGCCTACAAGACCTCGGTCGGCGAGCTGTGCTCGGTCGACACCATCACCGTGTTGCGCGGGCCCGCCGGGCCAGGGCCGACCTGCGGCCTCGGCGAGTTCCAGCCCGTCAAGCTCGTCGCGAAGCACTGAACGGAAAACGGCTGGCGCAGGCGCGCCGGCTTTGCTAGGCGGCTGCGTCCAGGCACCCGTAGCTCAGCTGGATAGAGCGCTGCCCTCCGAAGGCAGAGGCCACAGGTTCGACTCCTGTCGGGTGCGCCAGTTTCTCAGATACTTACGAGGCGTCCGGTGCCCGTGTTTCGACGCGGTGTCCGAGTTATGTCCGAGCTACGGCAGAATGTTGCCATAGCGTTCGTGCGCCGTTCCCGGCTTGTGCGTCGTGACCATCGCCGTCATGTTCGAAGCGAGCGGACGGGTGCGCGATGCTCTGCTGGCGCGCGGCTATGATGCGGTATCGATCGACATACGCGAAACGCAGTCGCCCGGCCCGCATATCGTCGGGGACTGCTTCGATCATCTGGACGATGGTTGGTCTGGCGCGATCATGTTCCCGACATGCACACATGTCTGCGGCTCCGGCTTTCACTGGAATCACCGTGTGCCCGGGCGCAACCTGATGACGGATCGCGCGGTGTTTCAGTTCCGGCGCCTGATGAAAAGCCGCATCCCTCGCAAGATCGCAGAGAACCCGGTGGGCGTTCTTTCGACGCGTTACGGCAAGCCGCGCTTCACGGTGCAGCCTTATGAGCTTGGCGAGGACGCCAGCAAGCGGACATGCTTCTGGGCGGAGGGCGATGAGCCGCCATCGCTGAAACTGGACCCGGCGCAGCGCTTCGCCGGCCGGATGGTCGAATGGCCGCGCGGCTCGGGCAAGATGGTGGAGCGCTGGTCCAATCAGACGGACAGCGGGCAGAACGCGCTCACGCCTTCCGATGACCGCTGGTCCGACCGATCCGAGACCTATCCCGGTATCGCCGATATGCTCGCTGACCAGTTTGGCGAGTGGCTCTCGGGACGGTCGATGTCGATGCTTGAAAGGATGGCCGCATGATCGAACAACTTCCCCTCAACGTTGAGTTCGCAGCCGCGTGCTTGGACGGGGCGCTGGAGGATGAACTTCCCGAGATACGCAAGTGGTGGGCCACCATCCGATGCTATCTCGCGGGCCTGACCGCCGAGCCGCCCAAGCCGTCCGATGGTGAAGAGAGATGACGGAGCAACTTAGGCTATGCCCATTCTGCGGCGGCGAGTTTCGCATGGGCCAAGAGCCCAGCGACAATCACCCCGTCGCGGGCATGTTTTACATTTTTCATTGCCGAGAAGATGGGCGTCCTCGGGCTTGCCGGATTGAGGTGCGCGGACATTTCGAGACAGCCGAGCAGGCCGCAAGGTTCTGGAACACTCCCCCACCCAACTCCAGTGACGCCATGCCGGACGCCATGCGAGAGATCGTCAGGCTGCGCCTTGCGACTGACGAGGGAACGCTGCGGGTGCGTGCTGATCGCATTTGGGAGATCGCGACATCCCTCCTCGCCGAGATCGACCGCACCGACCCCACCTTCCCCGAGATCAAACATCTGAATGAGAGGGCACAATCATGACCCCCTCCCCTGCGTTCGCGGTGTCGGCATGAGCGGGCGGCAACAGATTCAACAGGTCTATATCCGTGTCTGTCGCGACAGTGGATTCCAGTTGGACTATCTCCAAGCAGCTAATTTGGCCGCCAAAGTCCTTGGAAAGCATCCGCTGGACGTGTGGATCGCTATGCCATGCCTCGACGTGATGCGCGAGATAGCAGTCGGCGAACATCCCGCCGCGCGCCGTTCGCCGGCGGCCAGCATGATCCCCACATCCCCCATAAACGAGGGAAGACGATGACAACAGAGCGACGCATTCCGGAAACGTGGTTTCGAGCATCAGGGCAGCACACGACCATGGCGTTCATCAGCGGGACGCATCAGGCTCGCACGACGCCGCTTGGCCCCGGAGAGCGGCGTCTCGGCTGGTTCGTCCTGCCGCCTTTCCAACGCCCGCCTGTCTGGACGCTGGCGCAACAGGTCCGCTTCCTCGAAAGCTGCTGGATGGGTCTGCCGATCGGCGTGTTCATCTATAACCGCACGGCGAACGACGGGCCATATGATTCATGGCTGCTGGACGGGCAGCAGCGCGTCACTGCGGTTCTCGCCTACATGGCCGATGCGTTCCCGGTGTTTGGCTATCGGTTCTCGGAACTGACGCAGGCCGATCTGCGCAAATGGAGCATGGCCGTCGCCTTCCCCTGCATGATGACGAACCTTGAGAGCGAGGATCAGCTACGCGAGGTCTATGACCGACTGGCGTATGGCGGCACCCCGCACGAGCCGAAATCGCCCCTCGCCAACGCTACCCAGGAGAGTGAGTGATGGAGAGTAGCGAGGCCGAGGCGATCGTCGCGAGGATGCCCGAGAACCACAAAGCAAGCCTGATGCGAGACACGCTCGATCCGAATTGGAGCCCGCCAATGTGGTTCAAGGCGGCATACCCGGGTGTTGCCGTATATCACGCGGAGGGCCTTTTTCGTGGATCATGGCTCGAATGGACTCCGCTCGGGCGAGCAGTCCGTCAGGCCGTCTTTGCCCTCCCCACCAAGGACGCACCCCAATGACCACCCCCGACACCGCCACCCTGAGGGTTCTTCTGGAGAGGGCGACGCAGGGGGAATGGGGCGTTGGGCACTCGATGGAGCGCAACTACCTGTACGTAGGCATCCACCATATCGCGTGCATCGCCAGCAGCGAACTTGAGTTTGCCTTCAACGATGATGGGTCGCTGAATGAGAGCGAAGCCAATGCCGCTCTCATTGCCACAGCCCTCAACGCCCTCCCCGCCCTTCTCTCCCGCATCACCGAACTGGAGGCGCTTGTTCACGGCGCTATGCCCATGATCCCGGACATCGGATCAACGGCTTCTGGCGCATGGCGCGCCCGCGCCCGCTCCATCCTTGCAGGAGAGCAGTCGTGAGTGAGTGGCGACCGATCGAGACAGCGCCGAAGGATGGAACTTGGCTGCTGCTCGGCGACTTCAAGGAAGCAGACGAGGACCAGCATGATGTCGGGGCAGCGCATTTTGATGACGGCAAATGGACGGCACCCTTTCTGCCCGATTGGTACTGGCGGGGCAAGTTTGCGCCCACCCACTGGCAGCGCCTTCCCAGCCCTCCCTACTGATCGTGAAGGGTATAAGATGCTTGGCGGGGTGGCCCGTGCGGGACCGGGCTGAAATCGACACCAGCGGCCCCCACAATGGATCTTGCACATCCACGGGGAACCGCTGGCGGGGAAACCCTAGCACAGCCCAGGTCTCCGGCTGGGAATGAGTCGGGATTTAGCCTCCCGGGTCTCACGCCTCCTCGCGTGTGATCTTGGTAGCTGAAATTCGCCTTGGAATCAAGAGGCTCCTATCTCCCAAAAGGAGACCGGTGATGAGCAATATCCACCTGAGCGCCCGGCTGAAAAGAAAATGGCCTCTCCGCGAGGAGAGGCCATTCTGTGCGAGAGGACCCTTGCGACCACATTTCGCGGTACCCTTGCGGGCGGCACATCCCGAATCTCGCTTCGGATGTGCTGTCCTTTTACCCCGCGCACGTTGGTTCTTCAAGGAAAGAATTGCTTGTAGAATCGACCATGAAATGATACGCAACCTGATCGTACTTTCGGAGTACAGGGATTTTCCCTCACAGGAGGCCGCCATGAAACCCGCGCCGAAAGGGCGCTGACAGCCGGGAAAGTCTGGCAACGAGATTCAGAGTTTGCTGCGGATGCATGGAAAAGCGACCATGCGAAACCGGGAAATGCGAGGGTATACGACCTCGGGAAGAAAGTAGTTCGGGTGGACCACCGGCTTTGCGGACCCCGACGTGGCAGGGCGGCCCCATAGATCGCCCTTGCCGGAGTAGCGCCCGGCCCGCAGTAATGAGATACACCGAGGGGCCATGCCGCAAGGTGCAGAAGTCATGATGGCGGGCTTTCCATGTCGGGTCCCGTCCGAGGCGTGAGGAACGCATCTGGACATGGCTGCGGCCCCGCCATGAGCGCGACACCTGCACCAGTGGTGTGACAGCCGGAGAGACGGCAACCTTCTTCACCGCCAAGCATCTTCTTCCTGATCGCTCAGCATGGTTCTTCAAGGTTATTATGGTAGGAGATGGGGATGGCTGAAGACATGATCGAGCGGGTTGCGAGGGCGATTGTCGAGCGCTGGAATGATGATGATGCGCCGTCGCCTGTCCGCGTCTGCGTCGGCAGCCCATGCCGGCTTCCCCCATGTGAATGCGCCGAGATCATCGCCCGCGCCGCGATCGAAGCCATGGGCGACCCCACTGGTCCGATGATATCCGCCGCCACGAACAAGGCCGCTGAGATCGGTGCTGGCGACTTTGTGGGCATATGGCGGGCAATGATCGACGCAGCCCTCTCCCCCGGAGCATGATGATGCGAAACGAGATGATCGAGTACACGACAATCACGGTCCCGATCACGCTCGACAACCTGCCAGACGGACTGCTTTGGGAAGCAGACGGAGCGTGTTGGAAGGCCATCCCATGGGGGAGCGAGCCTAAAGGCTGGCGTTGGCAGCCAATGAACTGGGCGGCCTTCGCAAAGGAGGGGCAGGAAGGCGAAATGACCGACTTTCCGCCCGACGCAGCCCTCTCCCCTGCGCCAAGCTCGGGGGAGGGGTGATGGGCCAGAACCAAGGGCACGAGCGGCAATCGCAGAACCTCTTTGCGCAGGGAAACGCGCCGCCCAAGACGACTATCCGCCAGCGCCTTGCCGATCAGCTTGAGGCTCTGGCGCGGCGTGTGCGCAGCGGATCGGGGGAGGGGTGATGGCCTACCTCTCCAGCAACCCCACCACCCATTCAGGCAATGGAGCCGGGTTAACGCGCCTGTCTCTCCCTTCGCTGGTCGGATAGTCTCGCGAGACCAGCAACCTCGGGCGTTCTCGACAGGTGCGGCAGATCAGGCGCGCCGCTGCACTGCGCAGGGTGACGGCCTGGCCGAGCTTCTGGACCAGCGATTCAGGCGAGAAGACTACCACCCTCGTGCATTTGCAGCGCGTCGCGATCTCTAGATGATGGCCGATCAGTTCAGCAAGCGGGCGGTCGAGCGGGGCGGGTTCCGATTCGGACATTGTTCCATGTGGAGTGGAACGCGAACGATTCGCGAGTCAGAAAATCCCGAGAAACTTCGGCCTGGCTTTCTTCACCGCCGCCGCATCCCGCGCCTCGCAACGCTGGACGATGCCGACGCCAGACACATAATGATCGTTCGCCTTGTCGAGCTGGCCGGTCTGCGCGTCGCCGAACTTGATCCAGTCGCCCACCGTCGCGCCATCGTGCTCGACATCAGCGCTCGGGACGCCCTTCAGCCACTCATCGGGGAGCAGGCTGCTGCACGCAGGCGGTGTGGCTATCACGATAGGATTTCCGCCGACACAGGCTGACAAGGCCAGCGCTGCGAACAGCGGGGTCCACGGCGACAGTCGCGCCCTTCGCATTATCGATGACATTCCCGTTCTCCGTGGTGATGGTATCTGTCGCCTGCTCGTTCCCCATGACGTTGCCCACCGACTGGACCGCATCATGGCCGCTTGCCGATGCCGCTGCGGCCTGGCTTGTCGCCAGTTTCGCTTCGACCTTCGCCGTCCGCTCCTGCTGGCAGCTATGCAGGAACAGCAGCAGCGCGATCACGGCGACGATCGCTATGCCGGCGACGACGCGCGCTGCAGTTTTTTCCAGACCGAACATCACTTCGCCTCCATGCGCGTTGTCATGATCCTTGCTCCGTTGCCGGCGCGGCCGTTCCGTCTCGTGTCTGGATCGCCGTCGCGACGCTCTTGTCCTTGCTGCCGATACCGAGGATGCCGGCGCTCACCAGCGCCGCGAGCCCGCCCGGGTAGGCGATGCACCATGCCGTGACATCGAAATGGCCGCCCTTCGCCATGTCCCATGCCTGAAAGCCGATGGGTGTGAAGATCGCGGCCGCGCCGGCACTGGTCAGCAGCACGCGGCCAATCTCGAATTCGCCGCCGATCCCGCGAAGGAAGTTGGTGAGCGACATCAGCAGCTCCAATACAATGCGGAATCCGTCGCGCGGTCGGTCATTCGTCGCACCTTAGATTATATCGATGCAGCAGCCGGGAGATCGCGCCGACAAGGATTGTCTGAGATGGCGCGAAGGACCATCCGGATTCGCAGCACCCGTCGCGATCGACAAGCGCGAGGGCGATCGATGAAATCTCGCGTTTCTTCGCACGCTCAAGCGCAGCCTCAAGGAGGTCGATCACGCCCTCGCCCGGTGGCTCGGCCGTGATCACGCGGAGTTCGTTGGTCATCACCCGCCCCGGTAGATCGCGGCCTCGGCCTCGCGCCGCGTCGTCAGCCCGTTCATCACCTTGCCCGCGGCCTTGTTCCAGCGCAGGAATTGGCCGACCGCACCGTCATAGTCGCGCGACCGGTGCATGCGCAGGAGGGTGCTGGTCGCGAGATTGCGGGCGCCGACGTTGAACGCGAAGCTCGTCATGGCGTCGAACTGGCCCTGCGTTGTCGGCGCGCCGTCGAGCATCGCCGCGACTTGCTCGCCGAAACGCGCCACGTCAGCCGCCAGACGGTCGTTCGCCTGCTGCTGCGTCCAGACGACGCCGCGCTTGATCCCCGGCCCTGTGGCGCCGAATCCGATCGTCCACGGATCACCGCCGCTGCCAGGGTCCGGATAGGCCGTGAGCTCGCAGCCCTCGAAACGCTTCACATTGTCGATGCAGGTTTTGCTCGGGGTCATACGTGAACCTTTCCTGTCAGTACCGCCCATGCGGTGATCACTGCCCCGACCAGCCAGCCGAGCGTCGGGCTTTTCATGATGACGCCGACGATCCCGGTCGCGCCGTCGCGGCGATCCTTGTCCTTCAGCAGCACGTCGACGCGGGCGTCGAGCGATTGAACCGCCGCTTCGATCCTGTTGACCCGCTCGTTGCGCTCCTCGAGCCGCGCGATCCGGACCGAGGCCTCGCCCACGTCCTTGCTGATCGTGTCCTGCTTCCGATTGATCGCAGACAAGCTGTCCCTGATCTGGGCAAGGATCTGGACCGTCATCGCCTCGGCACCATGGGCTGGCACGGTCAGTGCGTCGTCGATATCGCGCGGTTCTATGGGCGGCGACATAACGCTGAGCACTCCGTATTTTTCGGGGAGGTCAAGAAACATGGCACGCCCGCTCCCCCTTGCCAGAGAGGGCGACAGCGATCCTGCTGGACCCGAGGCGGCGCGCGGCATATGTCTGGCCCATGCGCAGATCAGACACATGAGCTTCGAACCGACGGGAACGACATCGGCCATGTCGCCGCTCGCCATGACGGTGATCGCGCTGGCCTTCATCCTCGCCCCCGCCGTGGCCGTGATGACCGTGCGCTGGCGGCAAAGTGGCCGATCCCCGTTTTTCAGCAGGAATAGGCGGCGTCGTGCGGCACGGAAGATCAGCTCCCAGCGCGAGCGGCTGGATATAGGAGGCGAGTAGCGATGACGTTGGGAACGATATTTTACGCCCCGTTGCGCGTGTTTCGCGCCCTTCGCCGCGACCATCGCGAGTTCCGCGAGCAGGCTGCGGAACGCCGCGCCGCTGGCCTGTGCGAGTGCTGCGGCGAAGTCCCGGTACCCAAGGGCACGCACGAGTGCGGCGCTTGCCAAGGGGCGAATTGGGCGCCGTAACCGTCACAATACCAGCTGCATCGCAGCCGCGATCTTCGCATAGCCGGCGGCGTTCGGATGAAGCCCGTCGATCGTATCCGTCGCCGGAGTGATCCAGCCATCGGTATTGCGATAGACGATATTCGCATCGGCGAGTGCCGTCACCGCCGCCGCGATTGCCGCGTTATAGGTCGAGCGCGTCGCATAGTTGGCGACGGTGGTGCCGACCGGCAGGATGCCGCGGGCATAGATTTTTGCGCTCGGCAATCCGGTGCGCAGACTGGACAGCATCGTCTGATAGTCCGCCTGGAAAGTGGCGACCGGAACGGCCTGGATCATGTCGTTGACGCCGCCGCAGGAGACGACTCTCGTTGGAACCGAGGCGAGCCCCGTAATCGCGGCGGTTCCAGTCTTCAGGGCGGTCGACACCTTGGCGCCCGACGCGCCGACCCGGATCGAGGCGCGCCCGGTGGCATTGGCGAGGATAAAGGCGTCCATCACCCGCGCATCGGTTACGCCGGCTGAGATCAGCACATTGCCCTGGACGATGCTGTCGCCGTAATAGGCATCGACTGCCTTTGGCGTTTGCGCCGTGGCGGACAGCGTGTCGACCAACAGCGCATAGATGAAGATCGGTACGCCGATCCAGATCGGGCGAATTTCATAATCATGCGTTCCGCTCAGCCCCGTCGCCAGGGTGACAATGTCGTAACCCGTGGTGGCGGGGGGCGTGATGATGCCCCCGACCTGAACGCCGTCCTGCAACAACACCATCGGGCTCAGGCCGTTATAGGTCCAGATGCGGACGGACGTCGTAGTTGCCCGGAACCTGAGCCCAGCGCCGCTCGGTTGCTCCCAATAATAATGGTTCGGATTCCCGGCGCCAAAGAAAGTCTGGATGACCTTGACGCCCTCGGCCGCGATATACCCGGAATATGCAGCGTCACCGATGCGGTAATAACTCGGGATATCGGATGGCCGGGAAAACAGGGGTGCCGCCCCGGCCAATCTGAATGTGATGACATTTTCGATGGTGGGGCCGGTCAATTTGACCCGGTACAGCGCCTCGGGCTGGTTCTGGAACAGAGGCACGAACGACCAGCCGGCAGGTGCTGTAATCGTGCTCGGCGCCCCGCCATCGATCTGCAATGTATAGCTGCCCGCATAGAGCTGCGCGAAAAGAGTTATACCCCGGGCCATGACTTCGATGTGGCTGTTTCCGTTCACGCCCCCTTCCGCAGATGCGAAGGTGTGGCCGGCGAACGAACTCGCGGTGAAGTCGCCGAGCTTGGCGATGGCGGTAGCTGAAAACGCTATTTCCAGCGGCGTGGGCAATGGGGTCGCCTCAAGATAGCTGCCCGCCTCGACTGTCGTATTGCTGGCGTCCGACGTGTTCTGCGACCAGGAAATGCCGAAGTTCCCGGCATTGACGCCGTTGGCGATCACTGCATCGATTTCGACCCATCCGGTGCCTGCGGCTCCCGTAACGGCAATGTCGGCGGTGCTGAATGCCGTATCGATCGCGATGTTGCTATAGGCGGTGTCACCGGCCGCGATCGTCGCATGCTGGACACGGACTTTCGTGGGCGAGGCGGGGCCGGTATGTCGCCATTTGAAATCGGCCGCCGCGGTGGTCGTGAAGTAAATCTTTCCCGTAATTCGTACGAGAGCGTTGGCAGCGATTGGCACTGAAAGATCAGTGTCCACATTCAGCGTCGCGTCTGACGTGATCGTGGCGTCCTGTGTTTTGGAATAACGGTGGGGAAGAAGGGCCACCGCTGCATTGGCCGCGATCACGTCCAGCGCGGTTTGCACGGCATCCTCTCCGGTCAAGATCGAAAAATCTTCGGCCGCGTCGCGGGCCGTCTCCGCCGAGATCACCGCCGCAGCGACATCGACAGCATCGTTCGGCACGCCAACAAATGCGCCGCCAACGACACCCAGAACCTTGCCATCCAGATCCGCGAGCGATGGTAGCGCCGACGCCTCTTCCCCCAGCGGCACCTTCAGCGCGCGATCAACGCCATCCTTCAGCACGATTTCCCGGATCGCCTGCCGCCGGTTGATCGTGTTGATGGTCGATAGGTTGTAGGCGCCCTGATTCGCGAACTCGCTGGTTTGCAGGAAATCCGGTTCCGACTTCAGCAGGACCACGGTCCCGTCTGCCGGCGCGATGTTGAAATTCACGGTCCCGCTGATCGCGTCGAAGGTGACGTTGTAGTCGGTCAGGTTGATCTTGCGAACGCCGTCGACATAGACGCCGATATCGGTCGCGGTCAGGATCGAGAAGGTGAACGGAAACCCCGCGACAACACCGTCGCCGTCATAGGGTCCGCTGAAAACATCCTCGCTGATGACTGCCACGCGCGCCTCCTGTGATAGGCGCGGCGTAGGGGGTTGCGGGGGTAGCTTGAATCGGAGGGCAAGGGCGTGGTATTCTAGACGGGATGCACAGCGCCTATGTTTGGGCCGGCTCTGAAATGGCCGGATTGATCGCAGCGGGCGTGGCCTTGCTCACCCTGGTCGTCGGCATGTGGGTTTATGTGAAGGTGGCCGAGCGAACCAAGCGTCTTTGGGTTGGGGCCTTGGCTGGCGTCCTTGCTTTTGTCGCCATGATCTTCGTCATTGCTCCGGCATCAGGGGCACTTGACCGCATCGCCTGCCAGAACGCACACGACTATGCCGCGTGCATCTCACCTGACACTGATTACTGACCGGCAACCGCTGCCATGTCGGGCGCGCGATCTGGCGTAGCCTGCCCCGGATTCCACCAGAACTTCGTCCGCTGATCATCGGCGCGCTTCTTCATCCGGCGCCATGAATCGCGATAGTTCGGGTCCATCGCCTCTTGGATCTGGTCGGTAACGAGGCGGTCGAAAGCGAGCTTCGTATACCAGAGGGATTGCCCTGGCACTTCCGACTTTGCAACACGCGCCAATTCCCAGCCCGGATGACTGCCGGTTGCCGCCTTGCGAATTGTATCCAGATCCCCGACGAGCGGCCCTGCCAAGGTGCCTGCAAAGCCACCCCCGAACCTGTTCTCGGTCGATTGAAGGAAGTCGCCGAAGATACCGAAGCCGCCGCCCTGAAGGACCGCCGCACCCCAGAAAGGCGCGTCGTCCATCGGGCGCGGGTCCTTGCCGCTAGCTAGCGCCTTCAGCTCCAGCGCCAGAGCCCCGGTCAGCGTCGTGCCGATGAACAGCCCTGCCGCATAGCGCGCCGCGTTAGGCCCTGATTGCTCCATGATCCGTCGCCCCTGCGTGATCACCATCGAGATACCGAACGACTTGAACAGCAGCGCCGATCGCGCGATCTCGCCCGCCCATGTGCCTTTTGGCGCGACGGAATTGATCAGCGCCTTGGTGCGAAGGTCTGCGGTCGGAACGGCGAAGTCCGTCTCGGTCAGGATCATTTCGAGCAGCTTGTCGCCAAGCTTGCTATCGGCGACGTTCGCGGGCTTCAGCCATCCGACACCGCGGTCCTCTTCAAGCGGTGTCGCGCGGATATGCTCCCAACCCGCCGCATCGATCCCGTACCGTTCCATGGCGCCCCGAAAGGCCGGATGCAGCTTGTCGAAGGTCTTGCCAGCGTTGTCGGTGATGTGGCCCAGAAACTCCATCCCGAACGCCCACCGTCCCGCCTCGGTCCAGCGCGACAGGCCCGACAGGCGCAGGACGCCTTCCGCCAGCCGACGCGAGACATCGCCGCTCAATTCCTCATTGAGGTATCGACCCTGCGCCGCCGCGCGCTGCGACCATTCGTTCGCGATTAGGCCGAGACGAACGGCAAGCTTCTGATCCGCCTTCGATCCGGGGCGGAACAGGTTCACATATTGCCCGATCATCTTGGACGCGCCGAGCCCGTTGAAATGGCGGGTCGATGTCTGGAAGGCTGTGTCCGTCACCGCCGAAAGGGTGGCGCTCCCCAGCTTTGCCGCCGTCTGGAAGGATCGCAGCGCGGAAAAGCCAAGCGCGAGCGTGCGATTCTCAGCCCGTCCCGAGGCTCCAGTAATTTCATCATATAGCCGATCGATCTGTTTCGTGGCTGCATAAGCCTTGTCGCCTGCCTTGGTGCCGGGCTCGATCGCCGTTTCCGCCGATTGCGTGATAGTGTCCTTGAGCCAACGGACGGAGGCGGTCGGGTTTGGCCCCAGAACCTCCATCAGCGCGATCTCGCGCGACATACTGTCGATGTGACCCATCATCGAATCGAACGGCGTGCCGGTACCGAACTTGGCCTGATAGTCCATCCATCCGTCCGCATCCTTGAAGATGAGGAATCGGCTGTCCTGATGGCGGTTGGCGAGCTTGCCCGCGCCCATCGCACCACCTGGCTTGCGCTTGTTCCAGCCGTCCGTCCGCAGCGTTTCGAACACGTTGCGCAACGCGGCGCCGAATGCCTCATCCGTGAACGGGAGCCCCGTCTCCTGATCGAGCATACGCGCGCGATCCAGCTTCGGGCCGATCTCCGCTACCCATGCATCATAGCCCGCCTTCCGAACGGCACGGGTATCGTGCGACTGTGGCAGGCCCCACCGCGCCATCTTGCCGATAGAGCCGCCGGCCGTGTTGAAACGCTGGCGCAACATTTCCGCCGATCCGCTCCACGCTTCAGCCAGTTCCTTCGCATTGACGTTGCCGCTGTCCTCGCCGAACAGCTCGCGCACGATATCGACAAGCTGCGCCTTCTGGCGAACCTGCCCCGCAACGTTGGTATGATGCTGCTGCAACAGCTCGTCGATCATCGCATGGGCGCGGCCACGGATAGCCTTGCGCCGTCCCTCGACGTTCGAATAGGGCGCCTTCCCGTCACGATCGAACAGCGCAACTGCTGCCTTGGGATTGATCGGGTCACCCTCTTTCGTCCCGCCGGCATAGACGGCCATGCTCTTGAGCGCGTCCCGCTGCGCCGCGACCTGCAAAAGCTCCTGCCGTTTCCGAAGCGCGGCTTCCGCGGTCAATTGCTCAAGCGTCTTTTCAGTCGCCTGAGCAGCCGCAGCGGCCTCGCCCATCTGGCCCTTATAGTATTTCAGCAACTCATCATATTTCGCCATCATGCGCCGGCCGCGCTCGGGCGTGATCGTGCCGTCCTCGATAAGGCCGGGGATGCATTGGCCGAGGCTCACAGGCACCCCCTCACGGCTTCGATCGCCGCATCTTCATCGTCCAGATCCTTCAGGATTTCGGATAGTGGGCGCTCGGTTCCTTCTTCGCCAACGCGGAAGGATGCATCCGGTTCGGCTTCAGCCGCAAGGCGCAGATCGTGCATCACGCTTTCTACCTGTGCGGCCGGGCCTTTGTCGGTCGGTTTGTCGAAGGCAGGCAAGTGTTCGGCCGCATGGACGGGGGCGTCTGCGTAGTGGCCCGCTACTGCGTCGAGATGGTCGTGCATATCCTTGACGGACTCAATCATTGACCTTACTTCAGGATTGGAGCCCGGCCGTCCAGTATGCAGGCCTTGCCCTGGTACCGGCTCAATCCCGCTTTGCGGGGCCAAGCGGTCGGGCTCTACTTCCATCGTTTCGATCGTGTAGAGCGGATTCGGCGCCTTGCCCGCCGTTTCTTTCACCGTCATCTTGACGGCGCGCACTCCCTCTGGAGTGACAAGTGGCGCGACATACCGATGAACCGCGATCACGCCCGCACCGGCCGACAGGTCACGCGCATTGGGATGCGTCTCGTCGAGTAGCGCGGCTGCGAACAGGCGATCCGCGTTGGCGACCGCAAGCGCATGTTCGCCGGGAGATGTCGACTTGCCTACCGCCGACTGGCTCAGCATCTTGCGGAGCGATGACTTGGAGACGGTCGCCTCCATGCCTGTCGATGCGTTCTGCAGCGGCTTGCCCACGAATTCCTCCGCGTGCGCCCGTCCTTCGTCCAGGGTGATTGCCTGCCGCGATGGCGTGGCTGCTTCATAAGCGTCGCGCGCCTTGATGTACCGCACGTCAGGCGTATCGCGCAGGGCCGCAACAACTGGGTGTTCGCCGGGATCGATGTTGAAGGAGCGGGGCTCGACGGCAGGGTCTATAGCGCTTTCAATGCGAGCGGGCCCCGCCGCTTCCGCCTGTCGGGATCGTGCCAGATCGCGCGCCTCCGCATCAATCGCCGCCTGTGAATCAGCCCAATCTTCGTTGTTGTCCACCAGATCGCGGCGCAAAACAGCGCCCGCGTGTGGTTCCTCGCCCATCTTGGCGTGAGCCCAGGCGATCACGTCGCCGGCCGTCTTGCCGCGCAGAAATTTGTTCGCTGCGATGGCATCTGCCGACAGAAGGTTCTCTATCGGCGTGTCGGGCGCGGCCTTCAGGATGCGTTCGGCCCCGCCTTGCCCCGCGAAATGCTCAAGATACAGATTGCCCGCCGTCTCAGGCGCTCCGATGCTGTGGAGGTGCGCCGCATTGTCGTTCGTCAGCGCCGACATCAGGCGGTCCTGCATCGCGCCATCGGTGCGCTTCGCCAGAATCGCAGCATCGCTCAGTCCGCCAGCCCCGACCTCGCGCTTGTAATATCGCAGCCATGTGTCGTCCGTGAACTGGTAGCGGCCCATAGCGCTCGACAGGCGCTTGCCCGTGGCAGGATCGCGCGGAACGGCCGCATCATTGCCGCCGCTCTCCCGGCTGCGAACGCGCTCCATGAACGTAGTGCGGGGTTCGCCTTGCGGGACGGGCGCAGGATTGAGCGCCGCGCGACGTATCGGCTGCGGAATCGCAACGCCGCCGTTCGGATCGCCGCGCTTGATGATGTCCGTCATCGCCGATTCGAGCCGGTCAGCATGGGCGTCGCGGCCGGCCGGCGTATCCTTGAACGGGTTCGTCGCGTTGATATCGTCCTGGCGCTCGATGACGTGCAGCGCCGCTTGTTCGTCTGGCGTTCGGACTTCAGCAGGGATGGCCTCCGAAAAGCGCCGCGCCACCTCCGTATCGGGCAGCTCCGATACAGGCGCCTTCGCCAGTGCACTCGCCATCTGGTGTTGCGGATCGAGGGGCGGCACGATCACCTGAAGCGTCTGCTTCGTCGCCTGTGCCGCGATCTGCGCGGGCTCGCTTTGAACGAGGGCCTTCGCGCCCTTCCGTAGCAGCTTGTCGCCCGCACCGAACACAGCGCCGCCAAGCGTCGACATGCCGACATCGATCGCCATATCGGCCGGCGTCATCTTTTCGCCGAAGCGGGCGCGATTGGTGGTGATCGATGGCAATTCAGCCACTTCGGTCAGGCCGTTGATCAGTGCTTCCCGGCCTATCACCTGAAGGACCGTCTTTCCGCCGCCTCCAAACGGCATGGTCGCAAGGTTGATCGGATCGACCAACCCTGTCCCGACATCGGCAACCAAGCCCAGCGTATTCTGTCCAAGCCCGGCCTGACGCGACGCGATATCCTGCGCCCCGCGCCTGCGCTTAAGCTCCTCCGCTTTCACCCAGGCGGTGAACTCGGCCTCATTCTTGGCCGGAACATTGCTCATGAAAGAGGGCTCGTCCTTGCGGTAACGCGAGACTGCATCCCAGATTCGGCCGGTACTGTACGGCATGCCCTGCCGCGCGCCCGTGGTGTACGGGTCAGGCGTTATGCCCAGCCAGCCGGGCTTTTCGCGCTTGAGCAACTCGGTCACGATCGGGCCGTAAGCATCGATCTCGGATTGAAGCTCGGCACCCGCGAAATCCTGCCGGCCGAGCGTCCAGTGCGCGCCAAGAATGTCACCGCTGGTAACGGGAGCAGCCGGCGCCTGCCCGCGCTGTACAGGAAGGCGGCTATCCGGCGCGTCGCTGACGAAGACCGAGCCGCGGTTGTCGCTCATTTCCCGCGATGCTCGATATCGAGCGTGAAGACGCTGTGATCCTTGCGCTGCAAGATGGTGTTGTTCGGCCCGTGGAATTCATAGGTGCCATCCGCGCGCACGATCGGCGTGAACTGGCGGACCTGCGCCGGTGTCATCACGGTTGTTCCATCCGCAAACACCGGCGCACCCGCCCATTTGTCGCTCCACGTGATGCGCGAAAGATGCGTCTCAAAATCGTGCTGCGTCAGCCGCGAGGGCAGGAGGACGGGCGTACCGTTCCACGAGCCTACGCCGCCCAGCCATTGGCCGTTCTGGTCACGCGTGCCGCCGAGAGCCCTGTGAATCGAGGTATTCCACAGATCCTCGTTGAACGAGTTGATGCCGTTCTTGGTCGCCTGATCGGCATAGATGTTGCGCGCGATTTCGAGCGAGGCCGCAACCTCGCCTTGATCGAGCAGCGAGCCCGCCGACCCGAGCCTTGCAATGAACGCGTCGTGCGTGGTGGCCTTGGTATCGCCGGCCGATGCACCTCCATCGACAAGCGCGGTATTTGCCTTGCGCGCGTCGATGCCGTGGAGCGCCTGCGCCCTGTCGCCCGATGGCAGGAGGACAATACGGGCAGCGAAGGCATCGGATGGCGCGACCTGGCGCATGGCCTGTTGCGCCGTCCTGCCCCCAATCGCTGCCAGCCCGTTGATGACCTTGAGCCGCCCGCCTGCACCGTCCGCGTACATCGCCTGAAGCCGGGATGTTTCGGCAGGCTGAAGGAATGGCACCGGCTTTCCGATCGCGGCGCTGATCGTCTGTTGCCACGCCTTGCGCGCTTCCCATGTCGCGGGCTGCGAATAATCGAGAGCCGGCGGCGGATGGCCGTTGAGCGCGGCCCATTGGCCGGGGTTCTCTTTGAACTCGGCCTTGCGCTGCCCAGCAATGTTCTGGATGCGATCAAGGCGGATATCCTCTTCGGGCGACCGCTTTTCCCCAAGCGCGCGAAGCCGCCCGATCTCGCTATCATATTGCTCCGGCGACCAGCCTTGTGTCTCCCGGTTGATGCCGTTGGTGCGCTGCATCGCCTTCAACGTAACCGCAGTGCTGGTATCGCCGATCGCCGCCGCCATCGTCGCGGCGTTCTGGAGCTCCGCATCAGGAACGACCTCGCCCGTCGACTGGCGCGCGCTGACCGTGGCGATAGCCTCACGTGCCGCCTTGGTCGCAATCGCAGTCTGGTTCGCCGCCACCGCCGCCGCACGGCGTTCCTCGATCGCTACCGCCTGATAGCCGCTATCGATCTGTTCGGGCGGCAGGACGTTGAACGCGCCCTTGTCCAGAAGCTCGCGGGTGGCTTTCCAGTCGGTGCGGATGCCCAGATCGAGCGTCGATTTCGCGAGGTTCTTTTCGACGCCCTTGCGCATCTTCGCCTTGGCATCGTCGGGTAGATCATAGGAATCGATCCGGCGCAGGCTCGCGTCGCGCTCTTCGATCCGCACGGCCTGCGCGGATGCAAGGTCTGGTGCAGTCTCGATGCGCGCGGCGGATGCAGCGACCGCATCGTTATCGTCGCTCCCGATCTTCTCGCGGCGCTTCGCATCCGCCCATTCCATCTCGCCGCCGACGAACGAGGCATGCATGCTGGCAAGTTGCTCGGCGATCTGACGCTTGACCTTAGGATCGGCGATGCTGTCGAGAACGCCCTGCGAATGCTCGTCGAACCATTTGCCCGCTGCATCGGCATGACCTTCGCCGCCCGGCGCGGCCTGATTGCGCAGGTCGATGACGGACCTTGTCGCCTCAAGCCGCAGATCGGCCGTGGCCTTTCCCGCCGCCGCCAGATCCTCATTGCGTTGTTCGGCCTGCCTGCGCTTCGCCTCCTGGAAATTGGCGACCGCGAGTTGGTCCATGCCCTGCCCAACCGCCTGCGCGCCTGCGCCGATCGCCTGAAGCCCCGCGCCGGCACCCTGTCCCGGCTGGAGCTTGGCGTCCGTGACCTGCGCGATGCCCACACGGTTCTGTTCGACGGGGACCGTGACCATCAGAACTGCGCGTTGATTTTGGAGGTGGCGCCGGCCGCCTTGGCCGAGCTACCGCCCATGCCCGCGGCCTGAGACGCCCCGCCCAGCGCGGTCCCCACGGCCTGAAAGCCCGCATTGATCAAGGCCCCCGTCGCCTGCGCGCGCTTACCGGCCGCCTGCGATTTGTAATTCCACGCAGTGATTTCGTGGCTGCGCGTCAGTTCGAACCCGCTCTTGTAGATCTGCGCCAGATCCTCCGCGCCGATCATGGCCGTGTCCTTCTGGATATCGACGGGCGAGCCGAAATTCAGATCGAGCCCGTTCGCTGCCATCGCCGCTTGCTGTGCGCCCTTGGTCTGGGAAAGCTCGCGATAGCGCCGCTGTGCTTCGAGGTTCGTGTTGTCGATCGAGTCATGCGCCTGCTCGTTGGCGAGATGCGCGTTCTGGTCGGCGATCTTCGCCTCATAGCGATATTGTTGCGCCTGCCCGATGCCGGACATGACTTGCCCGCCGATCGCGACGGCAGTGGCGGCAATCGTGAGTGTGACGGGATCGCACATCAGCGGCGATCCATGGTGAAGGTGGCGAACTCAACCCCGGCGAACACTTGATCACCCCCTTCCGAAACGGTGAAGCCCCACCTCCGCAGCATGCGGATGGCGCGATCATTCCGAACGGCGACTACATTTTTGAGGTATGGCGTTGAATCGGCCCAGCGCCTGACGATCGCGGCGCCCCACCGGATCATCTCGCGCGGGTGCTCGTAAATCGCCTCGGTTCCGAGCATCCACGGCGAGCCCTCCCCGCACATGGCATTGGTGACGGTCAGCCCGAACATCGCCTCAGGTCGGCCATCGACCTTTGCGGTGTAGCAGAGCGACGATGCCCTGAGCCCGAGCCGCAGCGCTTCCTTGGGAGAGTGCCCGAACGCGCGGCATTCCAGCACGTCCATTCCCCGCATGCGATTGGCGATCGGCCCTACATGCTGCGGCCGCGCGCGGACCAGCTCGACGGCCATTGGCCTATTCCGAAACCGTGGGATCGAGGTAGACCGCAGAGACCGTCATCGGGAGCGGCTGGTCGGACTGCACGACCATCCGCGCGCCCTCGTTCAGATCCGGCCGCAGGATCGCCTGGAACAGCCCCGTCATGAGTGCTGGTGGCTGGCCGGGCAGTTCTGCCACCCGAGCCCGCAACGGCTCTAGCGTGGCGTCTGTGGGGCCGACAGACACGCCCCGGCTATCGACCAGCCGAAGAGTCGCACGAGCCTGCGTTTGTGGCTTGCCGATCGTCCAGCCTCCTCGGCCCTGATAGGCCAATGGCAGCGTCTCGACGGTCGCGGTATAGGGCAGGCCGATCGTTACCTTGGTTGCGGCAACCTCAAGCTCCACAATCCCGCCGGCCACAACGAGGTCGGTGATAACGCCCCCGTCTGCCAGCGCCGTAACGGTCAGGCCCTCAAGGTGATCGAGATTGCGCAAGGTCGTTGACGGATCATCGAACAGATAGGTGACCGCGCTATCGAGGAAGCAACAATCCTCCACCGCATTCCAGCGCGTCGCGGCCATGCGCTCGATCAGCAATTTCTCTCCGCGCCGCACCGTCAGGTAAAGCCGGTCCTCGGTCCCTTCCGAGATCACGCACACGCTCTCGACCAGCCCGTCCGTCTCGCAGATTGTCCAGCCCCATACCTGCTGCTCCTGCTCCCAGGTGAAGCACAGCAATTTGCCGTCGTCGCGCACCGCCCAGATCAGCGATCGCGGCTCCTGCGCATAGGCCCAGGCCTTGATGTCGTGCCCGCGGAACAGATGCGGCGAAAGATCGTCACGTCGTTCG
This sequence comes from Sphingomonas bacterium, assembly GCF_028293085.1. Taxonomy (GTDB): domain Bacteria; phylum Pseudomonadota; class Alphaproteobacteria; order Sphingomonadales; family Sphingomonadaceae; genus Sphingomonas. Next base: position 175 of record NZ_JAQGLC010000401.1, on the reverse strand, counting down.
AATGGATCGAATCCGTCTCGAACTGATAGCCGAGCGTGCGCACGCCGTTGCCGACGCTGGTCTGGTAGAAGCACACACTGTCGATCACCAGCGGGGAGAGGCGCGAAGCCCCGCGCCCGTTCTGCCGCCGCACGACGAAATCGGTCGCGCTGATATAGCCGCTCTGCCCGCCCTC
>NZ_JAQGLC010000360.1 GCF_028293085.1 Sphingomonas bacterium | reverse complement strand
TGGCGCGGTGGTCGACCAGAAGACGGTCGATCATGTGAGGAGCCTGATCGCCGATGCGGTCGGCGCCGGGGCGGTGCAGGTCAATGGCGGCGAGGCCAATGGCGTGCTGATGCCCGCGCACGTGATCGACAAGGTGACGCCCGACATGAAGCTGTTCCGCGACGAGAGCTTCGGCCCCGTGGTCGGCATCACCCGCGCCCGCGACGAAGCGCATGCGATCGAGCTGGCCAACGACACCGAATACGGCCTGTCCGCCGCCGTGTTCACCCGCGACACGGCACGGGGCCTGCGCGTGGCCCGCCAGATCAAGTCGGGCATCTGCCACGTCAACGGACCCACCGTGCATGACGAGGCGCAGATGCCGTTCGGCGGCACCAAGGCCTCCGGTTACGGCCGCTTCGGCGGCAAGGCCGGCATCGACAGCTTCACCGAGCTGCGCTGGATCACCATCGAGACACAGCCAGGCCATTACCCGATCTGAGCAGGGCTATTGCAGGACGCCTGCCGAGGATTAATCTCTTCGGCGTGCCATTAACGTCGGCTTCGATCGAGGGAAAATGATCTGTGCCGCGCAAGTTATCGCTGCAAAGCCACCATGTTGAAAATCGCCCGTCAGCGCTCACGATATCCACGGCTGGAGCCACACACAATCAGGATTCAGGCCTTCCCTAGAAGATCAGCTTGCCGCCGACGACTGCAAGCGTACCGGCGAGCAGGGCACGCGAGACCCCGTCCGGCACGCGCGCGGAGATCAAGCTTCCGATGATGATTCCAGGCACGGACCCGACCAACAGCGAAAGCAACAGGCCAAAGTCGACCGAGCCCATCGCCCAGTGACCCATGCCTGCGACCAGTGTCAGCGGGACCGCATGGGCGATGTCGGACCCGACCAGGCGATTGGTCGGCAGCTTGGGATAAAGGATCAGCAATGCTGTCATCCCGAGCGCGCCGGCACCGACCGACGACAACGATACCAGGACACCAAGCGCCACGCCCAGAATGACGGTCAGGCGCGCAACCTGACGTTCGGATATCGCGTCCATGGCGTCGGCATAATAAGCAAGAATCTGTCGCCGGAAGGCCATGGCAGTCGCCGTGGCGATCAGGGCGATACCGAGGGTGACCGTGATCACATGCTCGGTGCCATCGAACCTGGTGCCGGCATAGCCAAGAGCCAGGAGCGTCAACAGGGTCGCGGGCACGCTCCCCATCGCCAGCCGTCGCACGACCCGCCAGTCAACCGTTCCGCTCAAACCATGCACTGCCGTTCCGGCGGTCTTGGTGGCCGACGCGTAAAGCAGGTCGGTGCCGACGGCGGTGGCGGGATGGAAGCCGAACGCAAGCACGAGCAGCGGTGTCATCAACGATCCGCCCCCGACACCGGTGAGCCCGACCAGGAGGCCCACCGCGACGCCTGCGATCGAGTAAAGAGGGTGAATCTCGACCATCATCGGCACTCGTATCTCCGGCCAGGGCTCGGGCCGGTCGGCGAACGCATGAAGCGTCGGCGAGTCCTCCAGGCCTGGCGATTCACGTCGAGCCAAGCTTGCCGGATTCGATGTCGGGCGCGAGGTAGTTTTTCTCCTTGCGGCGATGGTCAGGCTGTTCCGGGCCACTCAAGGCAGGATCGCGCAAGCGAAGGGGCTCGTTTCCCCGCTAATTCCCCGCTCGGCAATGAATTGCACGCAAAGATCGGTTTCGCCTGCGAGCCGAAGTCCCCGTCATGATCTACCCCCGGCTATCGACTTGTAAGCCTGCCAAATCCCGCCAAGAAAGAATTCATTCGCTTCACAATGTTTCTTTGCGGAATCGTCTTTGCGCCGTTATGGCACCCCGGCAGTGCGCGATCGGCCGCCTCGGGGGTGGAATTGGCTGGCGTGACAAGGCGTTATCGATCTTTAGGCGGGTGGGCGAAGTGACGAGCCTGATTTCCGGACCCGTGGCGCTTCTACGCGCCATATCCGCGTTTTTGTCGTAAAAGGCGCCATGAAGCGCTTTCTCGACTTGCCCTATATCCGGCGGCCATTGTCGACGGCGCTTGGCGCGAGTTTCGCGATCAACCTGCTGACTCTGGTCTCGCCGCTCTATCTCACCCAACTCTATGACCGGGTGATCCCGTCGCGCAGCGGCATCACGCTGATCGCGATCACCGGCATCACGCTGGTCGCGATCGCGCTGACCGCCTTGCTCGAGATGCTGCGCGGCCTGGTGTTCGCGCGTGCCGGGGCGGCACTCTATGCCGAGATGGAGGCCGATGTGCTCGCCGTCTCGCGCAAGGCGGCGCTGGCCGGCATGCCCGGCCGGCGGGCGCGGGCGTTCGAGGATCTCGAACAGGTCCGCGGCTTCGTCACCGGGCCGATCCCGGCGGCGATCATCGACCTGTTCTTCGTGCCGCTGTTCGTGATCGTGCTGTTCATCGTCCATGTCTGGATCGGCGTGCTGAGCATCGCCTGCGCGGTGGCGCTGATGATCGCCGCCTGGGCCAGCCGGCGCGCCATGGCCCGCACCGCCGACGAGATGGTCGCGCGGCAGCGCCAGGCGGGCGACGCGCTGGAGGCGCATCTCGCCTCGGCCGAGAGCGCGACGGCGATGGGCTATGCCGGCCGGGCCGAGGGTCGCGCGGCCGATCTCAACCGGCTCGCCTTGACCGCGCAGATCACCGCGACCGTTTCGACCAGCGGCGTCGCCTCGGTAGTGCGCGGCATCCGCTCGGCCAGCCAGACGCTGATCCTCGGTCTCGCCACCTGGCTCGCGGTCGAGGGCAGCGTGAGCATGGGATCGATCATCGCCTGCTCGATCGTCTTTTCCAAGGCGCTCGGGCCGGTCGACCAGATCCTCGCCTCATGGCGGCAGGTGTTCACCGTGCAGAGCGCGTGGCGCCGCCTTACCGAGCTTGGCGACCAGTCGTCGCCGCCGGTGTCGCTCCGCCTGCCCGCCCCGAAAGGCGCGGTCAGCTTCGAGAATGTGATCGCCATGGCGCCCGGCGGCAACGTGCCGATCCTGAAGGGCGTCACCTTCGCGCTCCAGGCTGGCGAATCGGTCGGGATCATCGGCCCCTCGGGATCGGGGAAATCCACCCTGGCCAAGCTGATGGTCGGCGCCTGGCCGGCCTCGCGCGGCGGCGTGCGGATCGATGGGGCGGAGATCAACCAATATGATCCCGAGGAGCTTGGCCGGCACATCGGCTATCTGCCGCAGGCGGTGACATTGCTACCCGGCACGGTCGCCGACAATATCGGGCGACTGAACGAGCGCGACGACCAGGCCATCGTCGCCGCCGCGCGCGCCGCCAATGCGCACGAAATGATCCTCGGCCTGCCCAAGGGCTATGACACGCCCGTCGCGGCGCCCGGCTTCGGCCTGTCCGGCGGGCAGCGCCAGCGCATCGGCCTGGCCCGCGCGCTGTACGGCGATCCCATGCTGGTGGTGCTCGACGAGCCGGAAACGGGCCTGGACGGCGAGGGCGAGGCGGCGCTGAAGGCGGCGATCCTCGAGGTCCGCCGGCGCGGCGCGACGCTCGCGGTGATCGCGCACCGCCCGGCTTTGGTCCATGCGCTCGACCGGATCCTGGTGTTGAAGGGCGGTGCGGTCGCGCGCTTCGGCGCCGCCAACGAGATCCTGCCCCAGCTGCTCCCCAATGTCGGCGCGAGCGCGCGGGCATGAGCGAGCTGCTCCCCGTCCCGCGCACCGCCGAGGACCGCCAGGCGCTCGCGGAGGCGCTGGCCAGGCCGATCGCGCCGGTGACGCGCCGGCTCGCGATCGGCCTGGCCATCGCGATCACGGTGATCGTGGCCTGGGGCACCCTGGTGCCGATCTCGAGCGGGGTTGTCGCCACCGGCCGCGTGGCGGTCGAAAGCAAGCGCAAGACGATCCAGCATCTCGACGGCGGGATCGTCAAGGAGATCGCCGTCCATGACGGCACGCGCGTGCGGCGCGGGCAGGTGCTGATCAAGCTCGACGACGGCGATGCGGGCCTGCAGGTCCAGGTGCTGCAGGCGCGGGTCGATTCGCTGCTGGCGGAGCAGGCCGCGCGCGAGGCCGAGCTTGCCGGGGCGACCAGCATCTCCGTCCCGCCCGAGCTGCTCGCGCGCGCCTCGCAGCCCTCGGTCCAGGCCGCGATCGCGACTCAGCGCGCGGCATTCGGCGCGCGCAAGGCCGGTCGTGGCGGGCAGGAAACCGAGATCGACCAGAAGCTGCTCCAGCTCCAGCAGGACATTCACGGCTCGACCGCCCAGTCGACCGCCGGCGGCGAGCAGCTCGCGTTGCTCGAGCGCGAGATTCGCGACACCAGCGCACTGGTCGACAAGGGTTATGCGACGCGCCCCCGCCTGCTCGCGCTGCAGCGCGCGGCGGCGCAGCTGCGCGGCGAGCGCAGCTCGATGGA
>NZ_JAQGLC010000322.1 GCF_028293085.1 Sphingomonas bacterium | reverse complement strand
GACCATCATCAGGTCGGGCGAGCTCTTGAGCGTAGTCACGCCCAGTGTGCGCACTTCCTGCGGCAATCGCGGGGTCGCAACCGCGACGCGGTTCTGCACCAGCACCTGCGCCTGATCGACATTGACGCCCTGCTTGAAGGTGACGGTGATCGCGAGCGACCCGTCGCCCGTCGCGGACGAGGACATGTAGAGCATGTTCTCGACGCCGTTGATCGATTCCTCGAGCGGGGCGGCGACGGTTTCCGCCAGCGTCTCGGCGGTGGCGCCGGGATAATTGGCGGTGACGACCACCGTCGGCGGCGCGATCTCGGGATATTGCGCGACGGGCAGGCCGGGATAGGCGACCAGCCCGAACACGACGATCAGGATCGACATGACGGCCGCGAAGATCGGCCGCTCGATGAAGAAATGGGGGAATTTCACCGGATCAGTTCGCGGTCGCTTCGGACGGCGGCGGCGCGCTGTCGGGCTGCGACGTCGGCGAGGTGTTTGCGGCGCGCGGCTGCATGCGGATCAGCCTGGCGTTGACGGCCATGCCGGGCTGCAGCGTCGTGATCCCCTCGATCACCACATGCTCGGTCGGGGCGAGACCGCTCTTGATGACGCGGAGCCCCTCGACCTGCGGGCCGGTCTCGACCGGGCGCGGCGCCGCCTTGCCGTCCTTGCCGACGACATAGACGAGCTTGCGCGTCTGGTCGGTGATGATCGCCTCGTCCGGCACGAGCATCGCATGATAGGTACCCGAGCCGAGCAGCCGCGCCCGGCCGAACATGCCCGGCGTCAGGAAGCCGGTGGGATTGGCGATCACGGCATGGGCGCGGATCGTGCCCGAATTGGTGTCGATCGCATTGTCGACGAACTCCATCCGGCCATGCCAGCGATAGCCGCTTTCGTCCGCGAGCTGGACCTGGACCGGATTGGGGGTGTTGCGCGAGGAGCCGCGCTCGCCGGTGCGATCCTGGCGGAGATATTTGAGGTAGAAGCTTTCGGCCCCCTCGAACGAGAACCAGATCGGATCGGTCGAGACGACGCGGGTCAGCACGGTCGTGCCCTCGGTCGCGAAATTGCCCTTCGACACGCGGCGATCGGAGATCAGGCCGGTGATCGGCGAGCGCACGGTGGTGAAGCCCAGGTTCAGCCGCGCATTGCTGACATTGGCCTGGCCCGCCGCGAGATCGGCGACCGCGCTGCGCACGGCGGCCTGCTTGGTTTCATATTCCTCCTTGCTGATCGCCTGCGCGGCGAGCAGCTTCTCGGCACGGGCGAGCTCGGAACGGGCGTTGATCAGCGCGGCATTCGCCTTGGCCGATTGCGCCTGCGCCTGCGCGAGCGCGGCGGCATAGGGGCGCGGATCGATGATGAAGAGCGGCTGGCCCATGCGGACATGCTGGCCGTTGGAAAAGAGCACGCGATCGATCGTGCCCGAGACGCGCGGGCGCAGCTCGACATCCTGGATCGCCTCGAACCGGCCGACATATTCGTCCCAGTCGACCACGTCGCGCTGAAGCGGGACGGCGACGGTCACCTGCGGTGCGGGCGGGGCGGCTTTCTTGTCGCCGCCCGAACAGGCGGACAGGAGCGCGGCACCGACGAGCGCGGGAGCGGGCCATCGAAAGGCAATCGACATCGGCGGCTTATCCCCTTGTTCTTCGCGCCAGCGCTTTTCGGACCTCCCGCGAATGGTTCCTGGGTCGCGTCGCCCGGCATGCGCATTCCCGGCCCAAGTGTTGATCTCGATTGTGCATTGCAAGGGCGATGGAGCCGATTCCGGTTGTAGCGCATGCGTAAACCGCTAGAATCTCTGGAAAAAATTCTTTCGATACACAGGGTGCGGGTGCGGCGGCCGGCCTCCCGAATCGGGCACGGCCGGCGCGCGGCGCGCGATGGATCGTTGAATCGAACGGCGGCCCGGGCGCCGGTCGTCGGCTTTTGCCGCCGCCAACGGCACGGGGCTCGGCTCGGCGCGATTCCGACTCTCCCCGGCGCGATGGGTGGAACCATCGGCTTGTCCGATGGCTCGTCACGGGTAAGCCCGTTGCACGCGGGCGGCCGGCAATGACCAAAAGGGCGCGAGATGCAGAGCCGATTGAACGACACAGTGACCGAGGCTGCCTATCATCGCCAGCGCGAGGCCGAGGAATGCGAGCTGGCCGCGGCGGCGACGGACGAGGCATCGCGCCGCCATCATTTCGCGCTTGCCGAGCGGCACGCCGCGATGATGGAGGAGGCGCAGGGCCTGCGCGCACGGCTGGCCCGACGATTGCCGCTGCGCCCGAGGCCGTGGATGCTCGCCTCGGTGCGGTGAGGCTTTCAGCCAGCGACTTCGCCCCATTCCAGCCCGAACCGCGTTAGATATTTCCGTAGCCGATCCGCGTCGTTCGACGATGTCCGCCGCGCCCGCGAGGCCGAGAACAAGGCCCGCCCCGCCTCGGACAGCGACCGGCTGCGGCGGCATGTCGCCACGACATGCGCCAGCTGCACCCGGTCGAACGGGTCCAGCTCCGCCAGCGCCGCGCCGTCGAGCAGCCGGTCGAGTCCGTCGCCTCCTTCCGCGCTTTCCGATGCCCATAGCCGCATCAGCCGCGCGACCTCCCCCTCCACGCAGTCGCCATCGATCCGGCCCTTGGGGGAGAAGGTCGCCATGCGGGTGACGCTGGCCGCCAGGTCGCGAAAATTGCCGGCCCAGATCGCGTCGGGGCCGGTGGCGAAGGCGAGGTAACGGTCGCGAGCCTCCCGGTTGAAGGCCACCCGTGTTCTCTCGCGTTCGGCGAAGCGATCGAGCTCGTAATCGAGATTGGGCTCGATATCCTCGCGGCGCGCGGCGAGGCCGGGCAGCGCGAAGGTCCACAGGTTGAGGCGGGCATAGAGATCGTCGCGGAAGCGCCCCTCCGCGACCGCGCGGCCGAGATCGCGGTTGGTGCCGGCGATCAGCTGGAAGTCGGACGAGGATTCCTTGTCGGCACCGACCGGGAGGAAGCGCTTGTCCTCGATCGCGCGCAGGATCATCGCCTGCTCGTCCAGGCCGAGCTCGCCGATCTCGTCGAGGAACAGCATGCCGGTATCGGCGGTGCGGAGCAGGCCGGGGCGGTCGGCCGCCGCGCCGGTGAAGGCGCCGCGCTTGTGCCCGAACAAAGCCGACATCGCGCTGTCGCCCTTCAGCGTCGCGCAGTTCACCTCGACGAACGGGCCCTGCACCTGGTGCTTCAGCCGCTTCAGCTCATAGATGCGGCGCGCGAGCTGGCTCTTGCCGGCGCCGGTCGGGCCCATCAGCAGCACCGGCGCGCGGCTGCGCACCGCAACCTGCTCGATCTCGTCGATCAGGCGGTTGAAGGCGGCGTTCCTCGTGTCGATGCCGGATTTGAGGAAAGACGTGCTCTCGGCGCTCGCCTCGGCGAAGCGGGTGGCGATGCTGTCATAGCGGGAGAGATCGAGGTCGATGATATTCCAGGTGCCGGGCGCGCCGGTCGGCATGCCGCGGACGGGCTGGGTCTGGAGCAGGCGCCCGGGGAGATAATGCGCCTCGGTCAGCAGGAACAGGCAGATCTGCGCGACGTGCGTGCCGGTGGTGATGTGGACGAGATAGTCTTGCGTCTCGGGATCGAAAGCGAAGTCGCGCGTGAAATCGAGCAGCTTGCCGTACACTTCCTCGAAATCCCACGGATCGGCGAAGTTGATGATGTGCCGATCGACCGTCGTCTCGGGCGAGACGCTGGCAATGTCCTCCGCGATATACTCGGCGAGCCGCGTATGCGCGTCGGCGTGGAGCATCACGAAGCGATCGACGCGCAGATCCTCATGCATGGTGAGGCCGACCGAGGGCCGCCACTTGCTCCAGCGCGAGGGGCCGAACTTGCTCGCGTCAAGCGTCGAGCCGAGGAATCCGATGACGGTGAGCGGTTTCATGACGATACGCTAGGATAAACTCTTATCCGTGTCGATATCATTTGGCGCAAGTGCGTTACGGGCGCCGCGCCTCGCGTAACCGCGCGCAATCGATATAGTCGCCGTATATCATGTGCTTATCATTTAATCGTCGCCATCCCCGCCAGTCTGGCACGCGCTCTGCAATATCCATCATGTCCCGCTGGTTCGTCGAACATCCAGCGGGACGGCGCGGCAGGGGCGGTCGGAATGGGCCGACCGCCCCGGATCGCAAAGGATTTGAGCGATGGCAAACAAGGGACTTTTCGCTTCGGCGATCGCAAGGCTGCTCCCGGCCACCACGACCGTGAACCGCGAGGGCGCGCCGGCTTATGCCTATGGCGCGGAGGCGAAGCTCGCCCAGCTTGCGGCGACCGGAACCCTCAACGACAGCTTCTATGCGACGGCGGAAACGCATCTCGCCGAGATGCTCGCCGCGGCCAGGGCGGCCGATCCGATGTTCGTCGCCAGGGCCGCGGTTTATGCCCGCAAGGCCGGGGCGATGAAGGACATGCCTGCCTTGCTCGCCGCGTACCTCACGGTCGCCGAGCCCGACCTTGCCGTGCGCGTCTTCGGGCGCGTGATCGACAATGGCCGGATGCTCCGGACCTTCGTGCAGATCATGCGGTCGGGACAGGTCGGGCGGACCTCGCTCGGGACGCGGCCGAAGCGGCTCGTCAAGGGCTGGCTGGAACATGCCTCGATGCGCGACCTGATGGCCGCCGCGACGGGGAATGATCCGTCGCTCGCCGATGTGGTCCGGATGGTTCACCCGAACCCGAAGGACGAGGCCCGGCGGGCCTTTTACGGGTGGCTGATCGGCAAGCCCTATGATGTCGCGGCGCTCCCGGTGGAGATCGCGGCGTTCGAGGACTGGAAGCGGGATCCTTCGGGAGCCTTGCCGCCAGTGCCGTTCCAGTGGCTCACCGCTTTTCCGCTCACCGCGGAACAGTGGGCCGGGCTTGCCGGGACGATGGGGTGGCAGGCGCTGCGGATGAACCTCAACACCCTGGCGCGCAACGGCGCGTTCGCGGTGGACGGGGTGACCGAGGCGGTTGCCGCCCGGCTGTCCGACAAGGACGCGATCGCGAAGGCGCGGGTCCTGCCCTATCAGTTGATGATGGCGCTTGGCTCGGCCGGAGACGGCGTGCCCCTGAAGGTGCAGGCGGCGCTGGAGGATGCGCTCGAGGCTGCGGTCTCGAACGTGCCGAAGGTTGCGGGTCATGTGGTCGTCTGCCCCGACGTGTCGGGATCGATGGCCTCGCCGGCGACGGGCTACCGCAAGGGCGCCACGTCGAAGGTCTCGTGCAACGACTTGGCGGCCCTGGTCGCGGCGGCGATGCTGCGGACCAACCGGGACGCACGCGTGCTGCCGTTCGAGCAACGAGTTGTGCAGCTCACACTGGATCCGTTCGCCCGCCTTGCCGTGAATACGGCGAAGCTGGCGGCGATCGGCGGGGGCGGGACCAGCGTCTCGTCGCCGCTCGCGCTGCTCAATGCGGAGCGGGCCGCGGTCGACCTGGTCGTGATCGTTTCGGACAATGAATCCTGGGTGGATAACACCGGGCGGAACGTGACCGCGACGATGCGCGAATGGGACAAGATCGTGCGGCGCAACCCGCGGG
>NZ_JAQGLC010000321.1 GCF_028293085.1 Sphingomonas bacterium | reverse complement strand
GCGCGCGACGGCTTCCTCGATCGATTCGCCCGGCTCCAGGAATCCCGCCAGCGCGGAATAGCGCCCCGGCGGCCATGCCGATTGCCGGCCCAGCAGCGCCCGTCCGTCATGCTCGGCGATCATGATCACCACCGGATCGACCCGCGGAAAATGTTCGGCATGGCAATTGGGGCAGCGCCGCCCCCAGCCGGCGCGGAAGATCGTGGTCTCGGTGCCGCAATTGGCGCAGAAGCGGTGGCGCGTATGCCAGTCGAGCACGCTGCGCGCGGCGGCATAGGTCGCCGCCTCGCCCGGCGCGAGCCGGTCGAGCAGCCCGAACATCCGCATCGGCCGGCCCGATGGCGGCTGCATGCCCGGCGTCAGCGCGGCGAAGCAGGGCTTGCCGCCGTCGAGCCCGAGCAGGATCAGCGTCGATCCCTCGGGTGCGTCCGCGAGGGTGGTCCAGACCAGCCTGCCCTCGCCGTCCAGCTCAGGCTCGAAATTGTCGAGCACCAGCAGCCGCGCGCGCCAGTCGCCCATCGCGGCGGCGAGCGCTTCGGGATCCTGGCGGAGCGGATCGGCGCGGTCGAGCGTGCTGCCGGTGAAGCCCGGCGCGAGGAGCGATCCGCTCATTTATACCGCGCGGCATCGGCCAGCAGGGCGTTCAGCGCTTCCTCGCGCATCGGCCATTTCTCGCCCGGGAAATAATTGACCATGATCACGCCGCGCACATGCCGCCCCGGATCGACCCAGGCGACGGTGCCCGCCGCGCCGCCCCAGCCATAGGTGCCCTTGGAGGGGCCGCCCGGCTTGTCCTCGAGAAACACCGATCCGCCCGCGCCGAAGCCCATCTTCGTGCCTGCCGTGGTGCCGCCGGTGGTCGCGGCGGCGCCGGTGAAATCGGCGCCCGGCGGCAACAGGTTCGACATCATCAGCGCGGCGGTCGCCGGCTTCATCACGCGCACACCGTCCAGCGTGCCGCCATCCTGCAGCGCATGGAGGAACCGGTCATAATCGCGCGCCGACATCACCAGCCCGGCGCCGCCATAGGGAAAGCTCGGCGGCGACAGCCATACCGAGGTCGCCGCCGGATCGAGCGGCACGCGCTTGTCGCCGAGGAACAGATAATTGGTGGCGAAGCGCCCGACCTCGCTCTGCGGCACCGTCCAGTAGCTCGATGTCATCCTGAGCGGATCGAAGATGCGTTTCTGGACGAAGCCGTCGAAGCTCATGCCCGACGCCACCTCGATCACCCGCCCCATCACGTCGAGGCCGATCGAATAGCTCCATTTGGTGCCCGGATCGGCGATCAGCGGCGCCTGGGCGACGCGATTCGCGAATTCCTCCAGCGTCGCCGGCCGGGTCAGGCGGGCCTGCGCCTCGAGCTGGGCGTTGACCGCCGCGGGGTTGAGCCCGAGCCGCTCATATTCCTTGAGCAGCGGCCCCTTGGTGATGATGTTGTAGCCGAGCCCGGCGGTGTGCGTCAGCAGGTTGCGGATCGTGATCGGCCGCGCCGCGGGGCGCGTCTCCAGCGTGTCGGGGCCGAGCTGGACCTTCATGTCCCTGAACGCCGGGATGAAATCGGAGACCGGCTGGTCGAGCCTGATCTTGCCCTCCTCGATCAGGATCATCGCCGCCATCGCGGTGATCGGCTTGGTCATCGAATAGACCCGCCACAGGCTGTCCGGCCCCGCCGCCGCGGCGGCCGGCCCGTCGGCGATCCTGCCGGCGCTGACGAAGACGGTCGGGCGGTCGCCCACGCCGAACGCGCCGACTATGCCCGGCATCTTGTCGGCCGCGACATAGGAATCGAACAGCGCGCGGGTCGCGGGGAGGGGAGATGGTTGCGCGGTGGCCGTCTGGGGCTGGGTTTGCGGCCGTGCCTCCACCGCCAGCGCACCGCCGGCGATCAGCGCGATCAGCGCCGCGCCCGAAATCATCCCCCTGAAACTCATATCGCTCTCCTGATCCCCGCCTTGATCGCCGTCGCCGCCTTGGCGAAGACCGTCGGCAGCCCCGCCGATTCGATATCGGCTATCGGCCACCACTCGCCGGTGTTCGAATGCTCTTTGGCCGGCGCGACCGCAAGCGCGAGTTCGAGCCGGAAATGGGTGAAGACATGCGCGACGCTGTCGTCGAGCAGGCGCCAGGGGCCGGCAAGCGGCGGATCGGCGAGGCCCGGCGGCGACTCGGCCCAGGGCCCGGTCGGCAGCGCGCGCATCCCGCCGAGCAGGCCCTTGGGCGGCCGCCGCACGAGCAGGACCTGGCCCTCGCGTTCGGCCCAGAAGATCGTGCCATAGCGCTGCGGCCTGGCAGTCTTCGCGGCCTTGAGCGGATAGGCTTCCGGATTGTTCTCGGCATAGGCCTGGCACGATGGTGCGAGCGGGCAGATCAGGCAGCGTGGGTTACGCGGGGTGCAGATCGCCGAGCCGAGGTCCATCATCGCCTGGGCGAAATCGCCGGCGCGGCCATCGGGAGTGATCGATTCTGTCTCGTCGCGGATCGTCGGCATCGCGCCGGGCAGGGGCTCCGTGATCGCGAACAGTCGCGCGACCACGCGGGCGACATTGGCGTCGACCACCACCGCGCGCTCGCCGAACGCGATCGCGGCGATGGCCGCGGCGGTATAGGCTCCGATCCCGGGCAGCCCGCGCAGCCCTTCCTCGGTGGTCGGGAAATCTCCGCCCGACGCGACGACCGCCCGCGCGCAGGCGATCAGATTGCGGGCGCGGGCATAATAGCCGAGCCCGGCCCAAGCGGCCATCAGCGTCGCATCGTCTGCTTTCGCCAGCGACTCGATATCCGGCCAGCGCGCGACGAATTCCTCGAAGCGCGGCCGGACGGTCGCGACCGTGGTCTGCTGCAGCATGATCTCGGACAGCCATACCCGATACGGGTCGGGCGGTGGCGCACCGGGCGGACTGCGCCAGGGCAGCGCGCGCGCGTTCAGGTCGTACCAGGCGAGGAGGTTGAGGGCGACATCCGATGGGAGCTTGGCGGGCACGCCGTCGCTATGGCATGGACGGGATAATGAGCAAGCGCGTCCCCGCTCCCAAGCCCGAAGCCAAGGCCGAAAAGCCGCGCGGCGGCCGTGCGCGCGCGGTTTCCGAGCTGCTGCCCGATATCGGCCGCGCCGCCTTCCGCAAGTTCGGCTTCGTCCAGAGCGAGATCGTCACGCGCTGGCCCGAGATCGTCGGCGCGCGCTATGCCGGCGTCTCCGCGCCCGAATCGATCAAATTCCCGCAGGGCGAGCGCACCGACGGCACGCTCAACCTGATCGTGCGCGGCGCGCATGCGCCGATGATGCAGCATATCGCGCCCGAGATCATCGAGCGGGTGAACCGATTCTTCGGCTATGGCGCGGTGGCCCGGGTCAATATCCGCCAAGGCGATGTCGCGCCGCCGCGCGTGCGGGCCGCGCCGCCCTCGCTCAAGCCGGTACCGGTCGAGCTGGGCGCGAGCCTGCGCACCATCGCGGATCCGGAATTGAAGGCAGTGCTCGAGGCGCTGGCCGCGGGCGTGGCGGCGACGCGCGGCCCGCCGGTGATCGGGCAGCCGGAAGAATGAGTGGGGGAATGATGCGCTATCTGTTCATGGTGCTGGCGGCAATTGGTGCATGCCTTTCGGTCAGTGCGTCGTCGGCCGCGCCCGACTGGTCGACCGTGATCGGCAAGACCGTCAACGGCAATTATGTGATCGGCAATCCCAAGGCGAAGGTGAAGCTGGTCGAATATCTCAGCTACACCTGCCCGCACTGCGCCGCGTTCGTCGCCGAATCGGGGCCGGTGCTGCGCGGGCAGATGGTGAAATCCGGATCGACCCGGATCGAGCTGCGCAACGCGATCCGCGAGAAGCTCGACCAGACCGCCGCATTGCTCGCGCGCTGCGCCGGGCCCAAGGGGTTCGTCGGCGCGACCGACGCGATGTTCGCGCAGCAGCCGGCCTGGGTGAATCGCGGCTATGCCTTCCTCCAGGCGAATGAGGCGCGGCTCGAAATGTATCCCGAATCGGGCAAGATGCGCACGCTCGCCGACGCCTCGGGCCTCAGCGAGTTGATGAAGGGGCGCGGCATGACCGATGCCACGATCGACGCCTGTTTCGCCAACCAGGCCGAGCTGGCGACAATCGTCGTCAACAGCGATCGCAACTGGACCGCGATGCGGGCCGGAGCCGGGCCGCAGGGCCCCGGTACGCCGACCTTCGAGGTAAACGGCAAGGTTTACGGCACCACCGACTGGCCTGCCCTCGAGAAAATCCTGCGCGCCGCCGGCGCCAAATGACATGATGTTCGACCTGGAGAAGCCTGACATGAAATTCCGTATCGCGTGCGCCATCCTGCCGGTCCTGTTCGTCGCCGCGTGCGGCAAGGGGGGCACCGACGCCAACAGCAACGCGCCCGCCGCGGCGCCCGTCGCCGCGGTGACCGCGCCCGCCGGCCAGAACTGGGTCGATACCGTGGTGAAGACGCCCGAGGGCGGTTTCCGCATGGGCAATCCGAACGCGGCGGTGAAGCTGATCGAATATGGCTCGCGCACCTGCCCGCATTGCGCGGTGTTCGACAAGGAGGGCTTCCCCGTGCTGAAGAGCGGCCCGATCGCCTCGGGCAAGCTCAGCTACGAGTTCCGCGACTATCCGATCCATAACGAGCTCGATATCGGCCCGATTCTGCTCGGCCACTGCGTCGAGCCGGCGCAGTTCTTCCCGATGCTCGATCAGATGATGTCGTCGCAGGAGACCTTGGTCTATCGCAAGGACAAGATTCCCGACGCGGATCAGGAGCGGCTGAAGAACGCGTCGCCGCCGGAGATCGCCGCCTATCTCGCCAATTTCTACGGCTATTTCGATTTCGTGAAGCAGCGCGGCGTGCCCGATGCCAAGGCGCGTGCTTGCCTCGCCGATCCCAAGGGCCTGGAGACGATCGCGCGCAACACCGATGCCGCCAACCAGCAATACAAGGTCCAGGGCACGCCGACCTTCATCGTCAATGGCGATGTCGTGCAGAATGCGGCCGAATGGTCCCAGCTGGAGCCGGCGCTGAAGGCGGCGGGCGCGCTGTAACGGCGCGAGGGCAGGGGACAGCCAGGTGCAGATCAAACGGCTCAGGCTGACCGGCTTCAAGAGCTTCGTCGACCCGGCCGACCTGCGCATCGAGCCCGGGCTGACCGGGATCGTCGGGCCGAACGGCTGCGGCAAATCGAACCTGCTCGAGGCGCTGCGCTGGACGATGGGCGAAACCTCGGCGCGGTCGTTGCGCGGCGCCGGGATGGACGACGTCATCTTCGCCGGCACCTCGACGCGCCCGGCGCGCGACTTCGCCGAGGTCTCGATCCTGACCGAGATCACCGGCGAGGAAACCGAGGTGGTGCGCCGGATCGAGCGCGGCGCGGGTTCGGCCTATCGGATCGACGGGCGCGACGTCCGCGCCAAGGACGTCGCCTTGCTGTTCGCCGACGCGGCGACCGGCGCGCACAGCCCGGCTTTGGTCAGCCAGGGCCGGATCAGCGCGGTGATTGCGGCCAAGCCGGCCGAGCGCCGCGCGATGCTGGAGGAAGCGGCGGGGATCGCGGGCCTGCACGTCCGCCGCAAGGATGCCGAGCAGAAGCTGCGCGCGACCGAGGCCAATCTCACCCGGCTCGACGAGGTGATCGCCGATCAGGACGCGCGCGCCGCGGCGTTGAAACGCCAGGCGCGCCAGGCCGAGCGCTATCGCACCCTCTCCGACCAGATCCGCATCGCCGAGGCGCGGATGATCTTCGCGCGCTGGCGCGATGCATCCTCGGCGGCGGATTCGGCCAAGGCCGAAGCGGCGGCGGCCGAGACCCGCGTCGCCGAGGCGGCCGAGGCGCAGCGCGGGGCGGCGGCCTATCAGCATGAGGCGACCGAGACGCTCGCGGCGGCGCGGGCGGCGGCGCAG
>NZ_JAQGLC010000306.1 GCF_028293085.1 Sphingomonas bacterium | reverse complement strand
CATGGTGGTGGTGCTGGCCGCGATCTGGCGGTTCCTGCCCGCCTGACGCGCAAATTGCCAACCGTCCTCAAAAGCGCAACACTCGCCGGAAAAAGCCGGGAGAGGCGCGTTGGTCTATATAGTGGGCGGCTGGCAGAGCGACTTTGCGCGGAACTGGAGCCGCGAGGGGATCGACATCGCGGATGCCTTTGCCGAGACGGTGCGGCATGGGCTCGATGCCGCCGCGCTCGACGCGGACGAGATCGAGACCGGGCATGTCGGGAATTTCACCGCCGAGCTGTTCGCCGGGCAGGGCTTGCTCGGCGGTTTCTTCGGGCTGGTCGATCCGGCCTGGGACGGGCTCCCGACCGCGCGGCACGAAGCGGCGTGCGCATCCGGCAGCGTCGCGGTGCTGGCGGCGACGGCGGAGATCGAGGCGGGGCGCTACGACCTCGCCTGCGTCGTCGGGATCGAGCAGATGCGCAACGTGCCGGGCAGAATTGCTGCGCAGCATCTGGGCGCTGCTGCGTGGAACGGGCATGAATTCGCCGATGCCGAGTTCGTCTGGCCGCGCGCCTTTTCCGATCTCGCCGGGGAATATGACCGGCGCCACGGCCTGCAATATGCGCATCTGATGCGGATCGCCGAGATCAATTTCGGCAACGCCCGGCGCAATCCCAATGCGCAGACGCGCGGGCATGTCTTCACGCAGGCGAGCTTCACCGAAGATGACGAGGCCAATCCGGTGGTCGAGGGGCGGACGCGGAAGATGGATTGTGGCCAGGTGACCGACGGGGCCGCAGTGGTGTTCCTCGCCTCTCCGGCGCGCGCTGCGGACTATGCCCGCAAGCGCGGGGTGCCGCTGGAGAGCCTGGCGCGGATCAGCGGCTGGGGGCATCGATCGGCGCCGATCCCCTATGCGGCGAAGATACGCGCGAGCGAGGGCGATCCTTACATCTTCCCGCAGGTCCGCCGCGCGATCCTGGACGCGCGGGCGCGGGCCGGGGTGACCCACATCGCGGCGATCGACGCGGTCGAGACGCATGACTGCTTCACCGCGACCGAATATATGGCGATCGACCATCTCGGCCTGACCGAGCCGGGCAAGTCATGGCAGGCGATCGAGGACGGATCGATCGAGATTGGCGGGCGCCTGCCGGTCAATCCCTCGGGCGGGCTGATCGGGCTGGGCCATCCGGTCGGGGCGACGGGCGTGCGGATGCTGCTCGATGCGGCAAAGCAGGTGACCGGGGCGGCGGGCGACTATCAGGTCGAGGGGGCGCGGCGGATGCAGACGCTCAATATCGGCGGATCGACCACCACCACCGTCAGCTTCATCGTCGAAAGGGACGCGGCATGATTGCGCTGACCCTGCTTGCCGCCAACGCGGTTCTGCTGGTGGCGCTGTTCGGGCTGCTCTGGCTGATCTGCCTGGAGACGCGCGACGTGACGCCGATCGACAGCGTGTGGGCGCTCGGCATGGTGCTGCTCGGCGCGGCGAGCTTCGTGCAGACCGACGGCGATCCGGGGCGCAAGGCACTGCTGCTAGGGCTGTGCGCATTGTGGGGCGTGCGGCTCGGCCTGTATCTGCTGTGGCGCTGGCGCCGCCATGGACCGGACGCGCGCTACCAGAAGATGCTCGCGCGGGCGAAGGTGGCGAAAGGCTGGGGGTTCGGCATGGCCTCGCTGCTGCTGGTGTTCGCGATCCAGGCGCCCTTGCTGTTCATCGTGTGCCTGCCGGTGCAGCTCGGCATGGTCGATGCGGGGCCGCCGGTGGGGGCGATCGGCGTCGCGGGGGCGATCGTCGCGCTGATCGGCATCGCGTTCGAGAGCGTCGGGGACTGGCAGCTCGCCCGCTTCCGGCGCGATCCGGCCAGGGCGGGAACGGTGCTGGACACCGGCCTGTGGCGCTACACGCGGCATCCCAATTATTTCGGCGATGCGCTGACCTGGTGGGGGCTGTACCTGATCGCCGCCGAGAGCTGGACAGGGCTGTGGGCGCTGCCGGGGCCGGTCCTGCTCACCTGGACGCTGATGAAATGGTCGGGCGTGCCGACGATCGAGGGGCGGCTGAAGCGCAGGAAGCCGGGCTATGAGGCCTATGTGCGGCGGACCTCGGGGTTCGTGCCGTGGTGGCCGAAAGGGTGATTTCCCTCTCCCGGCGGGAGAGGGAATTATGCTCGCAACGCCGCGCGTTCCGCCCAGTGCGCATGGGTGCCGCTGCAGATCTTGTGGGGGAGCGCGATACGGCAGACCGGGCCGTCCTCGAAGCGCTTGCAATCGATCAATATGCATTCCGAGGTGCCGCGATTTTCGTCAGTGACGAAGCTGACGAGATAGCCGTCATCCTCGTCGACCGCGCCCGTGCGCGGCGCGAAGGGCGCTTCGCTGGCGTAGCGGCCATCGGCCAGCATCACCTCCCGGGACTCGCCGGTGTCCAGGTCGTGCTTGACGAAGCCGTTGAACAGGAACCAGCCGGGCTTTGACGTGCTACTGTAGATATAGCGGTGCTTCCGCCCGGCGACGCGCTGGTTGATCATGCCGAATTCGAGGACGCGGTCGTCGAGCCGTTCTTCCCGCGTGGTGCCGTCGGCGAGGTTGAAGCGCCAGCGGTGGAGCTTCGAGCGGAAGCTGTGTTCGTCGACATAGGCCATGAGGTGACCATAGCCGTCGGCGTTCTCCAGCGGTGCGGGGGTGGGATTCTCCTGGAAATAGCCGTCCATCACCACCTCGTCGCCCTCCTCATAGGCGTTGAGGAAATGGAGGACATAGGTCGGCTCGGCCTCGAACCAGCGGATCTGCTCGGGGCTGCCATGGCGCGGGATCAGCGCGAAACGGGCGGGCACGCCCTCGTGCAGGCGCGCGGCGTGCACGTCGCGTTTCAACAGCTCGGCATCCCAGAACACCGGCAGGTCGTTCACGATCGACCAGTTTTCGGAGAAGGTCATGTCGTGCGGCAGGCGCGGTCCCGGCAGCGGGACCGGGATATAGTGCGTCAGCGTGCCCGCGCGATCGACCACGCCGTAATGCATGAAGGGCGCGTGCTTCGAATAATTGAAGAACAGCAGCTCGCCGGTGCGATCGTCGACCTTGGGGTGCGCGGAGATGCCGTCGAGCGGCACCCAGGGCGCGACGCCCTGCTGCTCCAGCGTTTCGGGATCCAGCAGATAGCCCTCGCCGCACTGGTAGAAGGTCGAGATCGCCTTGCCGGCATGGACGATGATGTCGGTGCTGCTGCTGTCCTTGAGCGATCCATGCGCGCCGAAACCCGGGCGGAGCGAGGTGCCCGCGCGATCGGCCAGCCCGCCCCACAACGACGCGCCCGCCTCCTGTTCCGCCTGGAAGCAGCGCGTGCGGACGAAGCGGTTGCGATAGCTTGCCTTGCCGTCGTGGAAATCGATCTGGTGGATCATCCCGTCGCCGTCGAACGGGTGATAGCGGCCGAGCGGCTGGTGCACCTGATTCTCGGTGTTGCGCAGATAGACGCCGTCGATATCGTCGGGGATCGTGCCCTCGATCACTTCGAGATCGAGCGCGGTCACCTCCTCGTGCAGCGGCGTCCAGGCGCCGTTGAGATAGGGGTGGTTGCTCGGGCGCAGCGAGGCGGGGACAGGCGAGCGTTCGAGGATCTGCATGGGACGGTCCTGACGATTTCGACGGCCATTTTACGCCGCGACGGGCGGATGACCAGTCATCGTCGCGAAGCCCTGGCCCGGAGGCAGTGCGCGCGGCCGATATGGAACCGTTTCGGCTGTATCACTTGCCTGCACTGTCCAACATATTCTCGATCCATTGCATTAGCGCCGCGCGCGACAACATCTTTGTTATGATTTATTACGGGATTGACCCAGATCAACTTGGGAAATGATGCTCCAAATCGGTTTGAATTTTTCAAAGAATTACTACAGATTTATCACACAATATATCAGCGGACTGAACTGGCTTGCACTGCAGCACCATCCAGTTAAACTTGCCCTTCCCTGCCAATACATTTGAGGGTATTCCGCCATCATGGACAGGCTGGAACAGCTTGGGGTGGGGTACCTGCATCGACGAGAACGCCGGCTACGCATGGCGGCGGAGTCGTGTGCGCTCGCCGCGATCCTGATTTCGGCGGCGATTTTCGCGGGCTGGGTTCTGCACGCCGCATCACTCGACGCGATGTTTCCGTCGTTTTTCGAGATGAAGGCCAATTCGGCACTGGGTTATATCGCCGCGGGCGGCGCGCTGCTGCTGATCGTCCGCGGGCGCCGAACCGCGGCCGCCCGGATCGCGACGATCCCGCTGCTGATCGGGCTGGCGACCCTGATCGAATATGCCGGGGTGCGGCTGCCGATCGACGAGCTGATGCTGCGCGACTGGTCGAGCAGCGCGGGCCTGCATCCCGGTCGCGCGCCGCCCAATACGGCGGCCGTGCTGGCGGCGCTGGGCGGCGTGTTTCTGTTGCTGGCGATGATCGGGCGGAGCCAGGCGCGCACCATCGCCGTCAGGATCGTCTGCTTCGCGATCGCGGCCGTGGCGATGGAGGCGCTTGCCGGACATATCGCGGACTCGCCGTTCGCCATCGGCTGGGGGACGTTGCAGCGGATGTCGATCCCCTCCGCGCTGTGCGCGCTGATGCTGAGCGTGGGCCTGCAGGCGCACGGATGGCAATCGGAAACCGCGCTGATCTCGCGCCTGCCGATCTGGATTCCGGCCCTGCTGTGTTTCGGCATCGTCCTGCTCGACGTCTACACCCCGCTCGATCTCAATGTCGGCATCTGCTATATTCCGGTCGTCCTGTGCGCCCTGTGGTTCGAGCGCGGCAACGTCGCCATCGCCTTTGCCGCGATATCGACCCTGCTCATCATCCTGGGATTGTTCGCGTCGCCGGCCGGACATATTCCGTTCTGGATCGCGGCGATCAATCGCAGCTTTGCCATCGTCGCGGTCTGGCTGGTCGCGCTTCTCGTCTATCTGCAACATGTCGCGCGCAGAAAGCTCCGGCGGAGCGAGCATCATCTCGATTCGGCGCAGCGGATCGCCGCGATCGGCAGCTTCGAGCTCATTTTCGCCAGGATGGCGCTGCACGGCAGCGGCGCGTTCGACGCGATGCACGGCCTGGAGGTCGGACGCGCGCACGACTGGGCGACCTTCCTGCGCCAGTCGATCCCACCGGACGAGCGCGACAGCATCGAGGCCATGATCGACGCGGCCCGCGACGGCGTACGATCGCGCGATCTCGAATACAGCTTTCTCCGACCGGACGGCGCCGTCCGCAACGGCGTGCTGCACTGCGACCTGCTGCGCGACGCCGAGGGCGCGCCGGTCGGGATCATCGGCGTGGTGCACGACGTGACGGAAATGCGCCGTGCGCAGGCCGAACAGGCCGATATCGAGATGCAACTGCGCCATGCGCAGAAGCTCGAGGCACTCGGCATGCTCGCCGGCGGGATCGCGCACGATCTCAACAACACACTGGTGCCGATCACGACGCTGACGCCGCTGCTGATCGAGAAGGCGACGCCCTATGATACCGAGATCCTCCAGATCGTGATGAACGCGGCCCGGCGCGCCAAGGAGTTGGTGCGCGAGATGCTGGTGTTCAGCCGCAAGGACCAGACCGCGCACGAGCCGATCCGGCTCGATCACCTGGTGCGTGATTCGCTGACGATCATCCGCGCCGGCATCCCGGCGAGCATCACGATCGTCGACGAACTGGGCGATGTCCCCGAGATTACCGGGAGCAAGGGACAGATTTATCAGACGATCCTCAACCTCGCGACCAATGCAGCGCATGCGATCGGCGATCAGGCAGGCACGATCACGATCGGCGCGACCTGCGAGACGGGCCGCGCGACGCAGGCCGCGGAGATTCGCCTCTATGTCGAGGATGACGGCGCGGGCATGGACAGCGAAACCAGCGCGCGGATCTTCGAGCCGTTCTTCAGCACCAAGGATGCGCGGCAAGGCACGGGCCTGGGCCTGTCGATCGTGAGCGGCATAATGAAAAGCCATGGCGGATCGATCTCCGTGCGCAGCGCACCCGGGCGGGGCACCCGGTTCGACCTGCTGTTTCCCGCCCGCGCCGCCGCGGCGGCGGCGGCGGCTTGAAGGAGGATGTCTTGCCGATCCTGATCCTCGTCATCGACGACGACACGGCGATCCGCCTCTCGCTGTCGATCCTGTTGCAGGCAAAGGGGTATGACGTCGTGGTCGCGGCCGACGGCGCGGACGGTTTCGCGCAATTCCTGCAGCACCGGCCGCAGATCGTGATGAGCGACATGATCATGCCCGGCCATGAAGGGCTGTCGACGATCCGCAAGATGCGCGAGCATGCCCCCGATATGCCGATCATCGCGATGTCCGGCAGCGTCGAGGGCGGCCCGGCAAGCTTCCTGCAGAAGGCGCAGGCCGCAGGCGCCACCCTGTGCCTCGAAAAGCCGTTCGAAACCGACGAACTGCTTGGCATTCTCGCCGATCTGGAACGCGCATAGGCCGGGGCGTAGCCGTGGCCGAGGCCAGGCTTTACATTGGCCCCATGCTTCAACGATTCGCCTCGCTCGCCCTGCTGTGGTTCTGCATCGGGACCGCGTCCGCCCAGACCGCGCCCCCCGCGCCTGCACCAAAGCCAGCCACCGTCCGCGTCCTGCTGACGACCAGCGAGGGCCCGATCACGATCGAGCTGGAAAAGGAACGCGCACCGGCGACGACCGCGAACTTCCTGCATTATGTCGACACCAGACGCTTCGACGGGATCGCCTTTTACCGGGCGATGAAGGTCGCGCCCGAGCTGGGCCTGATTCAGGGCGGGCTCCGCAACGATCCGCGCAAGCTGTTCCCGCCAGTGATGCTCGAGCCGACCAGCCGGACCGGGCTCAGCAACACCGACGGCGTCATCTCGATGGCGCGCGACAAGCCGGACACCGCGACCGCGGATTTCTTCATCGTGATCGGCGATCTTTCCTCGCTCGACGCCAAGCCCGCCCAGCCCGGCGACAATCTGGGCTTTGCGGCGTTCGGCCATGTCGTGGAGGGGATGGAGGTGGTCCGCCGCATCGCCGCTGCACCGACGTCGCCGACCGATGGCGAGGGCGCGATGAAAGGGCAGATGCTCGCACCGACGATCAAGATCGTCACGGCGCGCCGGGTGCCCTGAGCCGAAAGGCGCGGCGGAACGACTCATCGCCGGTTCAGCTTGAATATGCTATGCGGTGGACCACACTGAAAACGAGGGTCCATCATGCGTATCCTTTCCTCCCTTCTCCTCGGCGCCGCGCTGATCGGCGTCGGCGCGGCCGCACCTGCCGCGCCCCGCGATAACGGCAAATCCGAAGCCAAGCTTGCCACTGCGCTGGAAGGCCGCGTCGCCGGCAAGCCGGTCAGCTGCATCAGCATGCGCGACATCACCTCGACCGAGATCTTCGACGGCACCGCGATCCTGTACCGGGTCGGCGGCGGACGTCTTTATGTGAACCGGCCGAAGATCGCCGCCGACGCGCTCTACTATGACGATATCCTCGTCACCAGGACCTACGGCTCGCAGCTTTGCAACCTCGACACGGTCAAGCTGATCGACCGCGGTTCGCGCTTCGAGCATGGCTTTGTCGGGCTGGGCGATTTCGTGCCCTATACCAAGGCGGCCAGGAGCTGATCCTCCGGCGGGCGGCGGCGGATCGCCGCTGTCCGCTTTGCCTGATCCCGTGGCGATCGCGCCCCTTTCCCCGAACGATCGAGTTTACCAACGCTAAACCGCCGAGCGACTAAAGTTCGGCGGGTTGATCCTGCGCGTTGGAAAGGGACGGGAAATGATCGGGGCTCTGCGGAATGTGCGTCCGACCACGGCCGGCGGCGCCCTGTTCGCGACGTCGCTTGCCGGGCTTGGCCTGACGGCACCGCGCGAAGCGGCGTTCCTCGCCGGCGCGATCGGCCTGCTCGCGCTGCTTCTTTTCCTCGCGACCCGCAACCGGATCGCCTTCATCGTCCTGATCGTGCTGACGACCGCGACGTTCGGTTGCGCCCTGTTCGGCGCGCTGATGCTGCAGCACGTCGCCCCGCTGGCGGTCAGCGCCGCGCAGATCGTGGCGCTCGCGCTGCTCGAAGGCCGCCAGACCCCCGACTGGATCGTGCGCGAGGTGGGTTCGGGCCGCGTGGCGGCGTAAAGGCGCCGGGGTTTTGCGGGGTTGTGCCCCCGCCGACAATCGACCACGGTCGACCGAGATGCCGGACGGTTCAGGCTGATGTGCTGACCGAGGCGGCGGGGAACGCGAAATTCCCCCTATCCTCACGATCCTCCCGATCGCCCCATACCGGAGCCTGCCATGTCGAGAATCCCCGTTCGCCCCTTCCTCGTCGCCAAGGATGACGAAGGCGTGTTCCGCGTGACGGTGCGCACGACTCGCTATAATTCGCAGGGCTACCCGCTGGTCTCCGCCGAATTGCTCGACGAAGGCTTCAAGACGCAGACCGCCGCCAAAGCCTATGTTCGCGAGCAATATCGCGCCGAAGCGGGCGATATCGCCACCAAATAGGGCTCAGCGGTCGACCATCGCCATGGCCTGCTTGCCGTAGCGCTCGCCCGCGACGATCCCCGGGCGCAGCGCTTCGTCGAGCCCGGCGATCTCCGCACCGCTCAGCGCGATATCGGCCGCGGCGACATTCTCCTCCAGATAGCTGCGCCGCTTGGTGCCGGGAATCGGCACCACATCGTCGCCCTGGTGGAGCAGCCAGGCGAGCGCGATCTGGCCGGGCTTCACGCCTTTCGCCTCGGCAAGCGCGCGCACCGCATCGGCGGCGCGCATGTTCGCGGCGAAATTCTCGCCCTGGAAGCGCGGATCGCCACGCCGGAAATCGCCCTCGGGATAATCCTCGGCGCGTTGCGCGGTGCCGGTCAGGAAACCGCGCCCGAGCGGGCTGAACGGCACCAGCCCGATGCCGAGCTCGCGCAGCGCCGGCAGGATCTCGGCCTCGATGCCGCGTTCCCACAGCGAATATTCGCTCTGCAGCGCGCTCACCGGGTGCGTCGCATGAGCGCGGCGGATATTGGCGGGCCCGGCCTCGGACAGGCCGAAATAGCGGACTTTGCCTTCGCGGATCAGGTCCCCGACCGCGCCGGCGACATCCTCGATCGGCACGGCGGGATCGACGCGGTGCTGGTAGAAGAGATCGATATGATCGGTGCCGAGGCGCTTGAGCGAAGCCTCCGCCACGCCGCGGATATGCTCGGGCCGGCTGTCGACGCCGCCGGTCCGCTGGCGGCCATCGATGTCGAAACCGAACTTGGTGGCGATGATCACCTTGTCGCGCTTGCCGGCGAGCGCGCGGCCGAGCAATTCCTCGTTGATGAAGGGGCCATAGACCTCGGCGGTATCGAACAGCGTCACGCCCAGCTCGATCGCGCGGTGGATCGTGGCGATCGATTCGGCATCGTCGGCGACGCCATAGGACTGGCTCATCCCCATGCAGCCAAGACCAAGCTCGGAAACCTCGAGGCCCTGGCTTCCAAGGGCGCGTCGCTTCAGCATCGTCGAATCTCCAGATGGGGTGCGCGGCGGATATGGTGGCTGGCGCGGTCAATGCAAACCGCCCGCCCTTGAATCATATATAATATTGGGTGACAGTCCCGCAAAACGAGACCCGACGGGAGAGAAGAGATGTCGACATTGCTGAAAATGGCTGCGGCGCTGGCTTTGCTGGGCGCGGTTCCCGCCTTTGCCGCCGACCGGACGCCCGAGCAGGTCGTGAAGGACCATGTCGCCTCGATGAAGACCGCCAATGTCGACGCGGTGATGGCCGATTATGCCGACGATGCGGTGGTGATCACGCCGCCCGGCCTGGTGCCGACGCAACAGCCCGCGACCGGGCCGGGCGTCTATTCGGGCAAGGCGAATGCGCGAAAAGTGTTCGTCGTGCTGACCGGCAAGGACAGCATCGGCGGCATCCGCGCGATGGAGACGAGCGTCGAGCCGCTCGGCGGCGACGTCGCCTTGCTCCACTGGATGCAGTTTCGCGGCACGCCGCAACAGGTTTCGGGCATCGACGTCTTCGTGGTGCGCGGTGGCAGGATCGTCGTGCAGGACATCATCCTCGACCCCGCCAGGCCGTGATGTCCTGATCGGGGCGTCGCGGCGATCCGCCACGCCCCCGCCCGCGAGCAGGGCATCGATATTCTTCGGCAGGTCAGTGGTCTAACGCGTTCGCCCCCCGACGACGTCTTGGCCAACCGGCGAGACAAACGGCTGAGATGCGGCCATCCGATGCCAGCCGGAGCGGCCCATCCTTGCCACCCCTGCGCCCCCGGCAGCCCATAAGATGCGCGATTTGCGCAGGGTTTGACATCTACTAATCATATAGTACTATGGTCGTCGTACTTAGGAGCGCAGCGTGATCGATCCCCATCCCACCGAAGGCGAACTGGCCATTTTGCGCGTGCTGTGGGCGCGGCGCGGGCCGTGCACCGTCAGGGACGTTCACCAGGCGCTCTCGCGCGGCAAGGACACCGCCTACACGACGGTGCTGAAGATGATGACGATCATGGCCGAGAAAGGCCTGGTCGTGCGCGACGAAACCGAGCGCAGCCATCTTTATGCCGCGGTCCATCCCGAGCCGACGGTGCAATCCGCCCTGCTCAAGGACCTGATGACGCGCGCCTTTTCCGGATCGGCGCTGCAGCTCGTGCAGCGTGCGCTCGACGCCGAGGCGACCAGCCGGGCGGATCTCGACGCGATCGAAGCGATGATCGCCGAGGCGAAATCGCGCCGTGACCGGTCCTAGGCGATGATCGAAGCCGCCCTCACGACCGCGCTGCTGCAATCGCTGTGGCAAGGCGCGGTGCTGGCGCTGATCGCCGCCGCGGCGATGACCGTGCTCGCCCGGCGCAGCGCGGCGCTGCGCCATGCCGTCGGCATGGTGTTGCTGGTCGCGATGGCCGTGGTGCCGCTGCTGACCTTCCTGGCGATGCTCGGCGGTGCGGGGAGCATGCCCGACGCAACGACGACCGGGCTTCCCGGCCTCGTCCTCGGGCCGCTCGGTCCTTTGCCGGGAGGCCCGGACGCCGCGACGCCTTCATGGTTGAGCTGGCTCTGGGCGGCGGGCGTCGCGCTGATGCTGGTGCGGCTCGCGGGCGGCTGGTCATTGGTGCGGCGGCTCGACCGACAGGCGTTCGTGCCGCTGCCGCCGGCGTGGCAGGCACGGGCCGACGCCCTGCGCCGCACGCTCGGCATCCGCCGCCAGGTCGCGATCCGGCTGCTCAACGACACGGTCCTGCCCTGCTCGGCCCGCGCGCTGCGCCCGGTGATCTGGCTGCCGCTATCGATCCTGACCCGGCTGACCGCCGACCAGATCGAGGCGCTGATCGCGCACGAGCTGGCCCATATCCGGCGGCTGGACTGGATCTGGAACGGGCTGCAATGCGCGATCGAGGCGCTGATGTTCTACCATCCCGGCATGTGGTGGCTCAGCCGCCGCATCCGCGCCGAGCGCGAAAATGCCTGCGACGATCTCGCGGTCGCGGCCTGTGGCGATCCGATCAGCCTGGCCGAGGCGCTGGGCACGCTCGAGCGGCTACGCACGCCGGCCCACAGCTTCGTCCTGCCTGCCAATGGAGGCCTGCTCATGAATCGCATCAAACGCCTGTTGTCACCCGAGACCCCGCCGGGGCTGCGCTGGGGCGTGCCGATCGGTCTCGTCGCCCTGATCTGCTCGGGCGCGGTGATCGCCACCCAGGCCGGCTCCGCCCTGCCGCGCAAGGATGCCGGGGTGTTCTTCTGGGGCAGACTGCTCGGCAATTCGATGGAGATCCACGACACCGTCGACGGCAAGAATCGCCTCTATCGGCGCGCGACCGACCTGCATGGCCGGGTCAGCGAGGATTTCACCATCGACGGCCGCCCCGCCCCGATCGACGCGGGCGTGCGCCAATGGATCAAGGACGCACAGATCGTCCCGCCGCCGCCATTGCCGCCGGCCCCGCCGCTGCCGCCGACGCCCTTCATCGGCACCGCCGCCTATCAAAGCGCGGCCCATCGCGTCGGCAGCGATCCGCGGCTGATCGCAGCGATCGGCCAGCCGGTCAGCGCACTCGGCACGCGCGGCCCCAGCTATCTCGACGGCGATCGGGCCGACATGACCATCGCTCTCTGGGGACCCAAAGGCACGGCCATGCTGCACGCGGTCGGAACCCGCAAGGGCGATGCATGGCAGTTCGAGCGGCTGGAGGTGAGCCCCGATTCCGGCGCCCGCTTCGATCTCACCCCCGCCCGCTGACCCCTTTTTCGACCATCAAAACAGCCGATCAGGATAAGGAATCGCCATGCGCCTGCCGCTTGTGCTCGTGCCGTTGCTCTGCCTCGCCACCGCCGCCGGGGCCCAGACCCCGCCGCCCGGGGCGACGGTCACCCCCGCCGCCAGGGCCGCGGTCGTCGACTCGCTCGGCCGGGAGCTCAAGAGCCACTATGTCTTCCCCGAAACCGCCGCGAAGCTTGCCGCCGCCTTGTCGGCGAAGCTCGGGCACGGCGATTACGATACCGCCGCGACCGGCGACGCGTTCGGCGACGCGCTGACCAGGGACCTGCACGAGATTGGCAAGGATGCGCATTTCCGGGTTATGTTCGACCCCGATTTCAAGCCGGACAGCTCGGGCGACGGCCAGGCGATGAACGCCGAACAGGTCGCGCGGATGCGGCAGGAGACCGCACAGCGCGCCTTCGGGATCAACCGGGTGCAGCGCCTGCCCGGCAATGTCGGCTATCTCGATATCCGCGGCTTCGGCCCGACGGCGTTCGTCGCCCCGGCCTATAGCGCGGCGATCACCCTGTTGTCGGGCACCGACGCGCTGATCATCGACCTGCGCCAGAATGGCGGGGGCGAGCCCGAAAGCGTCGCCTGGCTGCTCAGCCATTTCTTCACCGAGGGCGATGCGCGGCATTTGAACGACATCTATAGCCGCCCCGACAACCAGACCCGTAGCTACTGGACCGATCCGGCGGCGCCGATCCGCTACACAAGGCCGATCTATGTGCTGACCTCGCACGACACTTTCTCGGGCGGCGAGGAATGCGCGTACGACCTGCAGACGCAGAAGCGCGCGACCCTGATCGGCGAGACGACCGGCGGCGGGGCCAATCCGGGCGATTATGCAGTGCTCGGCCAGGGCTTCATCGCGTTCATCCCGAGCGGCCGCGCGATCAACCCGATCACGAAGACCAATTGGGAGCATGTCGGGGTGACACCCGATGTGGCGGTGCCCGCCGCCGGCGCGATGAAGACCGCCTATGCCACGATCCTGAAGACGCTCGTCGCGGGGGCGACCGATCCGCGCGACCGCGCCGGGCTGGCGGGCACGCTGGCCGCACTGGAGAAGGACGAGATCCAGCTGCCGGTCTACACGCCGCGCCGCTGATCTAGAGCAGGCTGCGCAAAATCTGACGCGCCCCGCCTGCTCTGGGCCTGCTCCAGTTATTTGTTGTCGCATCGTTTTTGCGAAAAACCGGTACCCACTTTTTCGCACGATGCTCTAGGGCGGGCCGCCCGCGGCATTGTTGTTCGTCGGATATTTGGGCGTCGGCGTGGGGGTCGGCGTCGGTGTCGGCGTGGGGCTGTAGGTGGGGGTCGGCGTCGGGGACGGCTGCGGGCCGGCCGTCTTGGCCGGCGGCTGTTGCGGCTGCGGCACCGGCTGTTGCGGCCCGGGTTGTTGCGGGCGGCGCGGCTGATCGAAGACGCCTTGCGGGATCGTCGGGATATAGGAACCCGGGCCCGATGGCTGGCCGCCCTGTGCCGGATAGCCGCCCTGACCCGGGAAGCCGCCCGGATAGGCGCCCGGCGCGCCGCGCGGATAGCCGGGCGGATAGGGCCGCGGGCGCGGCGTGTTGTCGACCGGATAATAAGGCTGGCCGGCGGTCTCCGGCGCGAGGCCGAAGCGCGGCGCGAGCGACGGGAAGATCAGCGCCTGGACCTGCAGCAACCCCTCGGGCGAAATGACGAAGGGGCCGATCGGCGCGGCGCCGGGGCGCGGCACATAGACCGCGCGCATCGGCCGGTCGATCGTGACGGTGCGGCCGGCGGCGGTGATGTCGATCACGCCGGGCACCACCCTGCCCTGCGCGCCGCGCCCCGGACCGCGCAGGATGATCAGCGAGGCGGTGGCGGGATCGCTCCGCACATTGGGGCCGACGCCCTGCTCGCCCGCGGCGATGCGCACCGCCTCCTCGCCGACCACGCCGTCGAGGATCGTGCCGCGGATGCCGATCGTGGCGACGGGCGTGCGGATCGAGGAGCTGCCCTTCGCATCGGGCCGGCCCGACATGAAGCGGAACGCGCCCTTCACCACCGAGGCGCCGATCGCGCGGGTGCTGCGGTTGGGATCATAGACGAAGCGATCGATCGTCAGCCGCGCATTGGCGCCGACCGTGAAGGTCGTCTTGTCGAGCAGCAGCACCTGGAGCTGGCTCCGGCCGCCGGTCTGGACCTCGTCGTTGAGCGCGACCCGTTGCCGCACCACCGCAATATGCGCCTGTTGGGCGCCGGCGCTGCGGATCCGCACGTTGTTCAGCACCGCCGCGTTGATGCCGACGATCTGCGGCGCCCCAGCCGCGATCGCAGTGCCCGCCAGCGAGATCGCTATGGCGAGGCTGAGAAAACGTGCCCGC
>NZ_JAQGLC010000295.1 GCF_028293085.1 Sphingomonas bacterium | reverse complement strand
TGTGGTGCGCCCAGACGACGAAGCCGACCACGCCGATCGCGACCATGGCATAGGCCATGCCGAGATAGCCGAAGACCGGCTTGCGCGAGAAGGTCGAGATCACCTGGCTGACGATGCCGAAGCCCGGCAGGATCATGATGTACACTTCGGGGTGGCCGAAGAACCAGAAGAGATGCTGGTACAGGATCGGGTCACCGCCGCCGGCGGGATCGAAGAAGGTGGTGTGGAAGTTGCGATCGGTCAGCAACATGGTGATTGCAGCGGCCAGCACCGGCAGCGCCAGCAGCAGCAGGAACGCCGTCACCAGCACCGACCAGACGAACAGCGGCATCTTGTGCAGGGTCATGCCCGGCGCGCGCATGTTGAAGATGGTGGTGATGAAGTTGATCGCGCCGAGGATCGAGCTGGCACCCGCAAGATGGAGCGCGAGGATCGCCATGTCGGTCGACGGCCCCGGCTCGCCATAGGTGGATAGCGGCGCGTAAAGCGTCCAGCCATTGCCCGCGCCGCCGAAAAAGGGCGAGGAGAAGAGCAGGATCATCGACGGGATGAGCAGCCAGAAGCTGATATTGTTCATGCGCGGGAACGCCATGTCCGGCGCGCCGATCATCAGCGGCACGAACCAGTTGCCGAAGCCGCCGATCATGGCGGGCATGACCATGAAGAACACCATGATCAGGCCGTGCGCCGTGATCAGCACGTTCCAGAAGTGCAGCGATTCGTCGTAGCTTTGCGGGCCCCCATTGAAGTAGCTCGCCCAGGCGCCGAGTTACTGGATGACCGGATGCGCAAGCTCCATGCGCATCAGCCCGGAGATGCTGCCGCCGACGATCCCCGCGACGATCGCGAAGATCAGATAGAGCGTGCCGATGTCCTTGTGGTTCGTCGACATGAACCAGCGCGCGAAAAAGGCCGGCTTGTGATCGGCATCGTGGTGCGCGTGATCGTCGTGATGCGCATCGAACGCGGACGGGTGAAGGGCGGTATCGGTCATTATCTTACTGTCCAGCGTTGCCGGCGCCGGCGGGGTTGCCCGTGGCGGCCTGATTGGTGGCGGGAGCGGCGCTGGTCGCGTTCTCGACCGGTCCGGTGGTGTTGGCGTCGGTGGCGGCCGGAGCCGTCGAGTCCGAATCCGCCGCGGTGGTCGACGGCTTGCCGGCACCCGGCATGGTGCCGCCCTTGGCCTTCACCCAGGCGGCGAACACCGCAGGCTCGACCGCTTCGACCGTGATCGGCATGAAGCCGTGGCGCGCGCCGCACAGTTCCGAGCAGACGCCGAAATAAACACCGGGCTTCTCGATGGTGAAGCTCGTCTCGTTGATGCGGCCGGGGACCGCGTCGAGCTTGATCCAGAAGGCCGGGATCGACCAGCTGTGGATCACGTCGTTCGAGGTCGTGAGCAGGCGGATCGGCACGCCGACCGGCAGGACGACACGATTGTCAGTCGCGAGCAGCTCCGGCCCGTCGGCATCGGTGCGGGCGCGATCACCGCCGGTGACCTGATCCTTTTCCTTCAGCATGTTCGAGGTGATCTCGAACCCGCCATTGTCCGGATATTGGTAGCTCCAAAACCACTGGTTGCCGATCGCCTTCAGCGTGACGGCATTGGCCGGGGCCGGCTTGTACTGCGCGGCGAGCAGCCCGATCGAAGGCGCCGCGATCAGCGCGAGGATGATGACGGGAACCGCCGTCCAGATGATCTCGATCAGCGTGTTGTGCGAGGTCTTCGACGGCACCGGGTTCGCGGCGCGGCGATAGCGGGCCATCACCCATAGCAGCAGCCCGAGCACGAACAGCGAGATGATGGTGATCACCGGCAGCAGGATCGCATTGTGGAACCACAGAGCGCGGCGGCCATTGGCGGTCACCTGCGGCTGAAGCGCGATGCCCTTATCGACCGGCATGCCGATACCGGGCGTCGGCAGCATGGCCGGCGCGCCGTCCATGGCGAGCATCGGATCGGTCGGCGTCGCGGCCACGGGCTTCGCGGCGTCGGCCGGCGTGGCGGCAGTCGTCGTCGGTGCGACCGTCTGTGGCGCCGGTGCCGCGGCATGGCCGATACCCGCTATCGCGAGTCCTGCCGCCAGCACAATCGACTTCAACCCCTTACTGCGCATGCGTCTCGTCACCCCTGATTGCGCCTTTCCATCACCGGCGCGCGAGCGGGAATACGCTCGTTGCGATGGGCCTATACGCGCGGTGTGCAGGTGTCTCAAGCATGTCGGGGCGTTTTTTGACATGAGGCGCGGCGGAGGCGTTGCGTGGCTCCTGCCGGGCTCCTATCAACCGCTCGCTCCACGAAAGACCGCGCGCATGACCGATGACGAGATCCTGGCCGAGTTCCGTGCGGCCGACGCCCTGCTCGAGGGCCATTTCATCCTGTCTTCCGGGCTTCGATCGTCGCGCTATCTGCAATGTGCGCGCGTGCTGATGGATCCTGCGCGTGGCGCGCGCCTCGCGGCGCAACTGGCCACACATATCCCCGCCGAGCTGCGCGATCGGATCGAAGCGGTGGTTTCGCCCGCCATGGGCGGGGTGATCGCCGGACACGAGATGGCGCGCGCGCTGGGCGTAGAGGCGATGTTCCTCGAACGGCCCGAGGGCGTGTTCGAATTGCGCCGCGGTTTCCGCCTGTCGCCCGGCGCAAAGGTGCTGATGATGGAGGATGTCGTCACCACCGGCCTGTCCTCGCGCGAGGCGATCGCGGCGATCGGCCGCGCCGGTGGCGAGACGATCGCGGCGGCGGCGTTGGTTGACCGCTCGGGCGGCAGCGCCGATCTCGGCGTGCCCTTCTTCCCGCTGATCCGGCTCGACGTGCCGACTTATGCCCCCGATTCGCTGCCGCCGGAACTCGCGGCGATGCCCGCGATCAAGCCCGGCAGCC
Organism: Sphingomonas bacterium; assembly: GCF_028293085.1. GTDB lineage: Bacteria > Pseudomonadota > Alphaproteobacteria > Sphingomonadales > Sphingomonadaceae > Sphingomonas. The sequence continues at coordinate 941 of NZ_JAQGLC010000295.1, read as the reverse complement.
GGGCCGCGGCATGACCGAATTCTTGCGGCTCGGCGTCAATATCGACCATGTCGCGACCGTCCGCAACGCGCGCGGCGCTGGCTATCCGGATCCGGTGCGCGCCGCCCTGGTCGCGGCCGAGGCGGGGGCCGACGGCATCACCGCGCATCTGCGCGAGGACCGGCGGCACATCACCGACGACGATATCGCGCGGCTGTCCGAACAACTGACGATCCCGCTCAATCTGGAAATGGCGGCGACCGATGAGATGCTCGGCATCGCGCTTCGCCATCGGCCGCACGCGGCGTGCATCGTTCCCGAAAAGCGCGAGGAACTGACCACCGAGGGCGGGCTCGACGCAGCGGGGCAATACAACCGGCTGGCTCCGTTGGTGTCGGAGCTGATCGCCGCGAAGGTCCGCGTGTCGTTGTTCATCGAGCCCGACGCGCGTCAGATCGATGCCGCGCTGCGGCTCGGCGTGCCCGTGGTCGAGTTGCATACCGGGCGTTATGCCGAACTGGACGGGGAAGCTCGTACCGATGAATTGCGGCGGCTGACCGATGCGGCGGCGCTGGCGGCGAAGAACGGGATCGAAGTGCATGCCGGGCACGGCCTGACCTACGACAACGTGGCCCCGATCGCGGCGATCCCGCAGATACGCGAACTGAACATCGGGCATTTCCTGGTCGGCGAGGCGATGTTCATCGGGCTAGGCGAAGCCGTGCGGCGGATGCGCGCGGCGATGGATGTGGCACGGTGAAGAAGGACGGAAGTGTGGTTCGCGCGGAGACGCGGAGACGCGGAGTAGAAGCAGAAGTGTTTCGATACGGCGGGTCGATGTGCTCGGGCAATGTCCTGATACCAGGTGCGCAGTGCATTCAAACTTACACGCCGCGTCTGCGCGTCCCCGCGCGAACCAACCTTCTTCAACCTCGATGATCATCGGCCTCGGCTCCGACCTG
>NZ_JAQGLC010000240.1 GCF_028293085.1 Sphingomonas bacterium | reverse complement strand
GCGCGCGGCGGGTCGCGGCGCATGCTTTCCACCAATGCGGTCCGTGCCGTCTGCTGTGCGACGGCCTGGCGTGCCACGACGGCGCCGGCTTCGGCGGCCTCGGCGAACATCAGCGTGTCTTCGGGCGTGAGGGGGACGAACAAGTGGAAGCTCCGGCTCAGGCAGGCGGGACGTTGAGTTCGGCGACGAAATCATAGGCGTCGCCCCGATACCATGATTTCGTGAACTCGACCGTGCGGCCGTCCTGGGTATAGCCGCGTCGTTCGATTTCCAGCCCCGGCGCGTTGCGCTCGATCCGGAGCAGCTCGGCCTGCTCGTCGGTGAACAGCACCGCGCGGAAACGCTGCAGCACGCGCACCGGCCGGTCCGCGCCGAGCGCGTCATAGAGCGACTCGGTCACGGCATCGAGCGACGGCAGCGAGCTTGCCGGCACGGTGGCATATTCGAGCGCCATCGACACATTGTCGGCATAGCGGATGCGAGTGAAGCGATAGACCTGGCTGCCGGGGCTCAGGCCCAAAGCCATCGCCTCTTCCGGGGCGACCGTGCCTTCGGTGCGGGCGAGCCACTCGCTCCGCGGCGAGCGCCCGCGCGACAGCATGTCCTCGGTGAAGGACGAGATCGTCGCGAAATTCTTCTCGACGCGCGCGGCGACGAAGGTGCCGGCACCCTGTTTGCGCGTCAGCAGCCGCGCATCGACGAGGCCGTCGAGCGCCTTGCGCACGGTGACGCGCGAGACGCTGTAGGCGATGGCGAGATCGCGTTCCGGCGGCAGCGCCTCGGCGGGGGTGAGCACCTGCCGCTCGATCGCGCTTTTGAGCACGCGCTGCAGCTGCTGGTACAGCGGCGCGGTATCGCCCTTGGTCAACTTCCCGACGCGTTCGACGAACATGGTGGATAACCCCCTGACGCAACATTCTTAAGCCAACAGATAATGCCATTTCAATACCAAAATGGGCATTTATTTTTCACTGGTATTGTTTTTGGTATTGCAAAATGATGACCATTGAGCCTTTATGACGGCCTGAAGACCCTATCCGGTGGGAATAAGCAACAACCGGAAGGCGTCGACGAGTCGTTTGGTCGTGTTTTGGTTCCGTCCAATCCGGGGTTCTAAGGGGAAAGATCATGCTCAAGATCAACAAGGCGATGTTCAGCTGTACCGCAAGCGTGATGGCGCTGGCCATGGCCAGTCCGGGATTCGCGCAGGAAGCATCGGCGAACGGCCAGAGCAGCAGTGCCGCGCCGGCCGATGAATCGGACGATATCGTCGTCACCGGCATCCGTGCCTCGATCGAGGCGTCGCTCCAGGCGAAGCGCAACAACGACACGATCTCCGAAGTCATCACCGCGCAGGATATCGGGAAGTTCCCCGACAAGAACGTGGCCGATTCGCTCGGCCGCCTGACCGGCGTCAACGTCGTCACCGGCTCGGCCAATGCCGGCGGTTTCGGCGAGAACCAGTCGGTCTCGATCCGCGGCACAGACCCCACGCTCAACCTCACCTTGCTCGACGGGCATTCGGTCGCGACCGGCGACTGGTTCGTGCTCGACCAGACCTCGGGCGGGCGCAGCTTCGATTTCAGCCTGTTGCCGTCGGAAATCGTCGGCAAGCTGGAGGTGTTCAAATCGTCCGAGGCCGACCTGCCCGAGGGCGGCATCGGCGGCACGATCAACCTGCACAGCCGCAAGCCGCTCGAGCTGAAGGCCAATACCTTCAGCCTGACCGCCCAGGCCAATTACAATGACCTGGCCGATTCGTGGAAGCCGCAGGTCTCCGGCCTGTTCAGCTGGAAGAACCAGGCCGGCACCTTCGGCGTGCTCGCCTCCGGTTTCTATCAGGAGCGCGAGTTCCGCCGCGATGGGCAGGAGTTTCTCGGCTATACGACCTATACCAACTTCGCCAATACGGGTCAGACGGTCACCGCGCCGAACCTGATCGGATCGGCCTATTTCACGCAGAAGCGCGTTCGCAAGGGCGGCACGGTGGCGCTGCAATATGCGCCGGACGACCGGTTCGAGGTGAGCCTCAACGCCATCTACACGCGGATGGATGCCGACAACGTCAACCGCAACAGCATGGCGTGGATCAGCCGCATGATCGGCAATAATTCGACGCCCGGCACGCCCGGTTACGCGCTCGCCAATTACACCGTCGCCGGCGGTTATCTGACCCAGGCGTCGTGGAACGCGACCTCGACCAACGGCGCTGCGGTGCAGGGCCGCGTGCAGGACGACATCTTCCGCGAGGCCTATTCGTCGACCTGGGTGGTCAATCTGGAGACGAAGTGGAAGCCGACCGACTATCTGACCCTGTCGGGCGAGGTCGGCTATACCAAGGGCACGGGCGCCACCACCGACACCTATGCCTGGGAGACCTATTGGGACACCGGGGTGAATTACGCGATCGCGGGCAAGGGCGCGAAGGTGAATTATCCGGGCCTGCCGACCGATCCGAAATCGGCCGCCTATCTCAACAATTATTACAGCTGGTCCTGGGGCGGCCGGATCATCTCGCCCGATGAGGAAACCTATGTCCGCGCCGATGCGACCTATGATTTCGACAGCGACTTCCTGAAATCGATCAGCGTCGGCGGCCGCTACACCGACCATAGCCGCGCGCTGAACTACACCGCCTATTCCTGGGCCGGGAACGGGATCTATTCGGGCACCAAGGGCGTCGGCCTCGGCACCGTCTTCAACGGCGAGCTGACGCCGGACGACTATGCCGCCGGCCTGGGCGGCCTTCCGCAATATTCGGTCGCCGACCAGGGCAAGGTGCTGACCGCACTCGCCACCAATGGCGGGCGGCAGTTCGCCATCTATCCGCAGGCGAGCTTTTCGGTGAAGGAGAAGACCGAGGCGGTCTATGCGATGGCCAAGCTCGGCAACGACAGCGACTGGCGCGGCAATATCGGCGTGCGCGCCGTGCATACCGACCTCGCCACGACGCAGTACACCCCGAATCCGTTGGCGGTGGGAGGGCGCGAGAAGGTCTTCTCGCCTTTCTGTCCGCTGCAGGCCGACAACACGAACTGGTGCGACACCAATCGAGTCGACCGCGGCTATTGGGATTTCCTGCCGAGCGCCAATCTGACCTTCAACGCCCAGCCGAACCTGTTGCTGCGTGCCGGCGTGGCGCGGGTGATGACCCGGCCGGGTTATGCCCAGCTGGCCGGTGCCTTCACCCTCAGCGACCTTGCCCTGACCGGCAACGCCGGCGGCAATCCCAATCTCAACCCGACCCGGGCCTGGACCTTCAACGTCGCGGCGGAATGGTATTATTCGAAGCAGGCGCTGTTCTCGGTCAATCTCTTCTACCTCGATATCAGCTCCTACATCACCAGCGCGACCTCGACCCGGTTCCTGACGACGCAGCAGCACCCGGCCGGTGCGAACTTCCTGATCACCGGCCCGGTCAACGGCGCCGGCGGGACCAACAAGGGCGTGGAGGTCAACTGGCAGCAGCCGATCTATGGCGGCTTCGGTGTCCTCGCCAATTACACCTATGCCGATGCCAAGGCCGCCAATGGCGACGTGATCGACGGCAATTCCAAGCACACGTTCAACGTGACCGCCTATTTCGAGAATTCGCTGCTCTCGACCCGCTTCGCCTATACCTTCCGGTCGAAGTTCCGCTCGGGCATCGATCGCTCGACCCCGATGTGGCAGGACGATTTCGGCTCGCTCGACGGCTCGCTGACGGTGAACGTGACCAAATATCTGGCGCTCACCGCCGACGCGCAGAATCTGCTCAACAAGAAGCTCTATTATTTCGTCGGCGACCCCGCGATCCCGCGCGCTTATTACGACAATGGCCGGACTTTCTGGGTTGGCGCGAAGGTTCATTTCTGAGCCTGTTGCGCACCGGCCGTAGCGCGTAGGATCGTCCGATGCGCCGTTTCCTTTCCGCCGCCGTCATGTCGCTTTGCATGCCGGCGGCGGCATGGGCCGCCCCCGAGCTGCCCCCGCTTCCCCCGCTTCCCCTGCTGCCTTTGCCTGCGGCCGTCATGCCGCGGGCGGGCAGCTTTTCCTTTTCCCGCGCGACGATCGCTGCGGATGACGCGGGCGGTATCGCTGCGGCGCGGCGATTGGCCGAACTGGTCGCGCGAACCGGCGGGCCGAAACTCGCTCTCGCGCGGGGCGGCGCGATCCGTTTCCGCCGCGATGCCGCGATCAAGGGCGACGAAGCCTATCGCCTGCTGGTGACGCCCGGCGGCGTCGTCATTTCCGCCGAGACCGACACCGGGCTGTTCTACGGCGCCACCACCTTGTGGCAGTTGATCGCCGCCTCGCATGACGGCCGCATCCAGGCCGTGGCGATCGACGACGCGCCCGCCTTTACCTGGCGCGGCGTGATGCTGGATTCGGCCCGGCACTTCCAGCCGCCGTCTTATGTGAAGCAGCTGATCGATCGCATGGCGACCGAGAAGCTCAATGTGCTGCACTGGCATCTGACCGACGATCAGGGCTGGCGGGTGCAGATCGACAAATATCCGCGGCTGACCTCGGTCGGCGCCTGGCGCCAGCCGGCGGGCGCGGCGGGGATCGACGCGAAAACCGGCAGGCCGGTGCGCTATGGCGGCTTCTACACCAAGGCCGAGATCCGCGAGATCGTCGCCTATGCCGGCGCGCGGCACGTCACGATCGTCCCCGAAATCGAGATGCCCGGCCATGCCAGCGCGGCGATCGCGGCCTATCCCAGGCTCGGCGTGCCGGGCGCCACGCCCCGGGCGTGGATGTCGAGCTGGGGGGTGATCGACAACCTCTTCAACACCGACGACGCGACCTTCGATGTGCTCACCGACATACTCGACGAAGTGATCGAGCTGTTCCCCTCGCGCTATATCCATGTCGGCGGCGACGAGGCGGTGAAGGACCAGTGGCGCGCCGATCCAGCGACCCAGGCGCGGATGAAGGCGCTGGGGCTTGCCGACGAGACGCATCTGCAGGGCTGGTTCGTCGCGCGCATCGCCGATCACCTGCAGCAGCGCGGGCGCCGGCTGATCGGGTGGGACGAGATTCTCGACGGCAAGATGCCGCCCTCGGCGACGGTGATGTCGTGGCACGGGATCGACGGCGCGATCACCGCGGCGAAGGCGGGGCATGACGCCGTGCTCGCGCCATCGCCCGATTTCTATCTCGACCATTTCCAGAGCGACTCCGGCGACGAGCCGCCGGGGCGGGGCGGCGTGATCGACTGGAAGCATGTCTATGATTTCGACACCGCGCCGGCGGGGCTGACGCCCGAGCTGCGGCACCATCTGCTCGGCGTGCAGGTAAATCTGTGGACCGAGCATGTCCGCACCACGGCCTATGCCGACCGCATGCTGTGGCCGCGCGCCGCCGCGCTGGCGGAGCTTGGCTGGACGCCGGCGGCGAAGCGCGACTGGCCGGGCTTCGCGGCCCGGCTGCCGGCTGAGTTCGCGCGCTATCGGGCGCTGGGCTTCGGTTACGACCTCACGCCGCTGGAGCCGCTGGCGCGTTTCGAGGCGGCAGGCAAGCGATTGACCGTGACGCTCAACCAGCCGGCCGACATCGGTACGCTGCGCTACACCGTGGACGGCACGACGCCCGCCGCCACCTCGCCACGCTATCGCGAAGCGCTTACGCTCGACGCGGGCACGCGCCTGCGCGCCCGGGCTTTTGCCGGTAATATGCCGCTTGGGGTGGGCGGCAGTTGGCTGGTCGATAGCGCCCTGCTGCGCACCCACACCGCCGCGGACATGAGTTTGTGCTCGTCCGCCGTGCCGTTGCGGCTCGAGGATGACGGCGCCACCGCTGGCGTCCGCCGCGTGCATTGGGGGGATATCTTCCACCCCTGCTGGATCTGGAAGGCCGCGCCGCTCGATGGCGTCGCCGGGGTCTCGGCCGAGGTCGGGCAGGTGCCGTTCAACTTCTCGGTCGGCGCCGATCTCGCCAGGCTGGTGTTCGACAAGCCGCGCACGCCGGGCGGCGAGCTTCAGCTACGGCTGGATTCCTGTACCGGTCCGGTGATCGGCAGCATCCCGCTCGGCGTCGCGGCGCGCAATAGCGGGGTCAGCCGCGTGACCGGCGCGATCGCGCCGCAGACCGGCCGCCACGATCTGTGCATGACCTTTTCCCAGGCCGGGCCCGATCCCTTGTGGATGCTTGATCGGCTGACGTTGGACCCTGGCCGATGACCATCGCGATCCTCAGTCCGCTGGCCGGCTGGGCGACGCCGCTCGCCGAGGTGCCCGATCCGGTGTTCGCGGAAAAGATGCTGGGCGACGGCGTGGCGATCGATCCGGTCGAGGGGCGGCTGGTTGCGCCGGGCGACGGCACGGTGATCTCGATCCATCCCGCCGGCCATGCGGTGACCGTGCAGCTCGATGCCGGACCGGTATTGCTGCTGCATATCGGGCTGGAGACGGTGGCGCTCGGCGGTGTGGGCTTCACCCGGCATGTCGTTGACGGCCAAAGGGTCGTAGCGGGCGATCTGCTGATCGAATTCGATCTCGACCGGCTGGCGCGCACCGCGAAAAGCCTGGTCACGCCGGTGGTGGTCACCAATGGCGAGGCGTTTACTTTGGTGTCGGCGGTCAGCGGGCAGGCGGTTGCGGCCGGCGCGACCTTGTTCGAGCTGCAGGCGACCGGCGCGGCGGTGGCCAGCGATACGCAAGCGGCGACCATCGCGCGCGCCCTGCTGCTGCCGCTGGCGCAGGGCCTGCACGCCCGCCCCGCCGCGCGCATCACGGTGCTGGCCGGCGCCTATCCGGGCACGCTGGAGATCGTGGCCCCGAGCGGCCGCGTCGCGTCGGCGCGAAGCGCGGTGGCGATGCTGGCGCTGGCGCTGCCGCATGGCGCCGCGATCACGGTGCGGGGCAGCGACGCCGCCGGGGTCGATGCGATCGTCGACCTGCTCGCGAGCGGGATGGGTGAATATCGCGCGATTGCGGAAGCGCCGGCAGCCGTCGTGGCGCGGGCGGCGCCGTCCTCCCTGCCGGGTATCACGGCGGTGCCGGGGATCGCGATCGGACCAGCCTTTCGCGTGCAGGCGGTCGAGCTGGTGGTGCCGGAACAGGGCGCCGGGGCAGATACCGAGCGTGCCGCGCTGATCGCGGCGAAGGATCATGTCCGCGCCGCCTTGCATGCCGAGGCGGCGGGCGAGGGGGTGCAGGCCGGCATCGCCGCCGCGCACCTCGCCTTTCTCGACGATCCCGAACTCGATACCGCGAGCCTTGCCGCGATTGCCGGCGGCGCGAGCGCGGGCGCGGCCTGGCGGCAGGTAATTTCGGGCCAGGCCGATATATTGCGCGGCGCGGGCGATCCGCGCTTTGCCGAGAGGGCGGACGATCTGCTCGATCTCGAACGCAGCGTGCTGGCGGCGCTTTACGGCGAGCCCGAGGTGCCGCGGCCGCCGGCGGGGGCGATCCTGGTCGCCGACGATCTGCTGCCGTCGCAGCTCATGGCGTTTTCCGACACCGGACTTGCCGGCATCGCGACGGGCAAAGGCGGGCCGACATCGCATGTCGCGATCATTGCCGCCGGGCTCGGTTTGCCGACCCTGGTGTCGCTCGGTCCGGATCTGGCATCGGTCGCCGACGGTGCGATGCTCGTGATCGACGATGGGCGCCTCCTCGTCGGCCCCGATGCATCGACCGTCGATCGCCTGCGCGGGGCCGCCGCCGCGCGCGCCCTTCGCCGGAAAGCGGCGATGGCGCGCGCGCAGGAAACGGCCGTCACCGTCGACGGCACGCGGATCGAGGTCTTCGCCAATCTCGGCTCGGTTGCCGATGCGCGGGCGGCGGTCGCCGAAGGCGCCGAGGGATGCGGGCTGTTGCGGACCGAGTTCCTGTTCCTCGACCGCGCCGCCGCGCCCGACGAGGCGGAGCAGCGCGCGGCCTATCAGGCCGTGGCCGACGCCTTGGGGCCACGCCCGCTGATCGTGCGCACGCTCGATATCGGCGCGGACAAGCCCGCACCCTATCTGCCCATGGCCAGCGAGGAGAATCCGGCGCTCGGCCTGCGCGGCATTCGCCTGCAGCTGGCGACCCCCGGCCTGCTCGACACCCAGTTGCGGGCGCTGCTCGGCGTGCGAGCGCAGGCGCCGCTGCGGATCATGCTGCCGATGGTCGCCGATCGCGCCGAGCTGCTGGCCGCGAAGGACGCGCTCAATCGCCTTGCCGCGGCGATGGATGTCGCGGCGCCGGAGCTCGGCATCATGGTCGAGACGCCGGCCGCCGCGCTGTCCGCCGGTCTGCTCGCCGCGGATGCCGCCTTCTTCTCGATCGGCAGCAATGACCTGTCGCAATATACGCTCGCGCGCGACCGCACCAACGCCGCGGTCGCCGCCGGGCTCGACGGGCTTCATCCCGCGATCCTCCGCCTGATCGCGGAGACCGTGCGGGGCGGGGCCACGCATGGCCGCTGGACCGGCGTGTGCGGGGGCCTTGCCGCCGAGGCCGCCGCGATCCCGATCCTGATCGGCCTGGGGGTCACTGAATTGTCGATGCCCGCCGCCGCGATCGCCGAGACCAAGGCGCTGGTGCGAACCCTCAATCTCGCGGCCTGCCGCACCCTCGCCGCACAGGCGCTCGACGCGCCCGATGCCGCCGCCGTCCGTGCCCTGGTCGATCCCCTGCTGGAGCAAGCCGCATGAAGCTGTCCGTGCAAGCCCTCCAGCCGCTCGGCCGTGCGCTGATGCTGCCGATCGCGGTCCTGCCCATTGCGGGGCTGTTGCTGCGGCTGGGCCAGCCCGACCTGTTCGACATCCCGTTCGTCGCCGCGGCGGGCGGGGCGATCTTCGACAATCTCGGCCTGTTGTTCGCGCTCGGCATCGGGGTCGGCATCGCCAGGGACAATAATGGTGCCGCCGGGCTGGCCGGGATCGTCTGTTTCCTCGTCGCCACGCGCGGCGCGATGACCTTGCTGCATGTGCCGCCGGAAGCGCTCGCCGCGCTTGCCAAGGACATGGCCGCGCTGGCCGATGACGCGTGGCGCACCAAGGCGATCGCCAAGCTCTCGGTCCCGATCGGCATCGCCTCGGGGCTGATCGCGGGGAGCTGCTACAATCGGTACGCCACGATCCGCCTGCCCGATTACCTCGCCTTTTTCGGCGGGCGCCGCTTCGTGCCGATCGTCTCGGGCCTGGCCGGACTCGTCCTTGCCGCTTTGGTCGGCTTCGGTTTCGCGCCGATTACGGCGGGGATGGACGGGCTCAGCAACGGGGTCGTCCATGCCGGGGTGTTCGGGCTGTTCTTCTACGGCGTGCTCAACCGATTGCTGATCGTCACCGGGCTCCACCACATCATCAACAATGTCGCCTGGTTCATCATCGGCGATTATCACGGCGCGACCGGCGACCTGAACCGCTTCTTCGCCGGCGATCCGAGCGCGGGCGGGTTCATGTCGGGTTTCTTCCCGGTGATGATGTTCGGCCTGCCCGCGGCGTGCCTCGCCATGTACCGGGCGGCGCTGCCCGAGCGGCGCAAGGCGGTCGGTGGGATGCTGCTGTCGATGGCGCTGACCGCGTTCCTGACCGGCGTGACCGAGCCGATCGAGTTCACCTTCATGTTCCTCGCGCCTTTGCTCTATCTGTTCCACACCTTGCTGACCGGGGTGGCGATGGCGTTGATGGCGTTGCTCGGGGTGAAGCTCGGCTTCGGTTTCTCGGCGGGCTTTCTCGATTATGCGCTGAACTTCTCCAAGGCGACGCGGCCGCTCCTGCTGCTGCCGGTCGGGCTAGCCTATTTCGCGATCTATTACGGGACCTTCCGCTGGGCGATCGTCCGTTTCGACATCAAGACGCCGGGCCGCGAGGCGGAAGCGATCGGGGAGGAGGTCGCGGATATGCCGGGCGAGCGCGGCGCGGCGTTCGTCGCGGCGCTCGGCGGGGCGGGCAATCTCGTTAGCGTGGACGCGTGCACGACCAGGCTGAGGCTGGTCGTCGGCGACCAGGACAAGGTGAGCGAGGCGCGGCTCAGGGCGCTCGGCGCGCGGGGCTTTATCCGCCCGACGGCGCAGGGGCTGCAGGTGGTGCTCGGGCCGATCGCCGATGCCGTCGCGATGGAGATGCGGGCGGCGGCCGGCGCGTCGGCGGCCCCGGCCATCAGCCAGAAGCCGCCGGCGACGGTCGCGGCCGATCCGGCACCATGGCTGGCGGCGCTGGGCGGTCGCGCCAACGTCACCGCGGCCGGTGCTGCCTCGAGCCGCTTGTGGCTCGATCTGGTCGATCCCGCGGCGGTCAGCGAGGCGGCGCTCACGACGCTCGGCGTGCGGCTGATCGCGCGTCCGTCTCCCGCGACGCTCCAGCTCCTCATCGGCAATGACGCCGCCGCAATCGCCGCCGGGCTTCAGGCGGCGTAGCCACCCCGCGCGATCGCGTCGGCCAGCATTGCGCGCACCGGCTCGAGCGCGCCCGCATAAGGCCGCCAGCGTCCGATCGAGCGATCGTTGAGCGGCTCCTGCACCTGCGCATAGCTTGGCGTCGGCGCGAAGCGGGCGGACTCGTGGAAGGCGAGTTGCGCCGGCTCCATCGCCAGCCCGAGATGCACCATCAGCGCGGCGGTCTCCGCCGCCTGCGCGGCGACGAGGCGTTCGTAGCCAAGCGCGTGGGAGCGAATGCCCAGCCCGTCGCGCCAATGCTCGGCCAGCGCGCTCATCGTTGCGAAATGACGGGCGGCGTCTTCCAGCCGGTAGCCGCAATCGAAGCCATGCGTGAAATCATGGCTCATCGCCGAAACCATCACGTCGAGCGGGTGGCGCGTCACGCTCACCAGCGGGGCGGCGGGAAAGGCGAGGCGGAGCAGCGGCAGATACAGCGCGTTGAGCGGCATCTTGTCCGTGAAGAAATCGGCGCCGGGGGCGAGCAGGCCAAAGGCGTTGGCGCGGGCGAGATAATGGTCGCGCAATTCGGTGGCGAGGCCGGCGCGCATCGTGCCGGAGAGCGCGTCGAAGCGGCCCGGATAGGCGCCCTCGCTGCGCGCCGCCGCGATCGCGGTCAGCTCGGCGGCGAAGGGCAGCTCGCCGCCGGCGCGCACCCGTGAATGGCTGGCGATCACCTGCTCGGTCAGCGTCGTGCCCGAGCGTGGAAAACCGAGAATGAAGATCGGCTGCGGCACGCCCGCGACGACCGGTGCGGGCATCATCGCCGCTAGGTTTTCGGGCGCGAAGAAGGAGCGCAGATCGGCGACGAGCCGGTCGACCGCCGCCTGCGGATAGGCCCGGCCCGACAGGCGCGCCAGGGCGGCTTTTCCGGCGATGAAATCCTGCCACGCCTCGCCATGGCGCGCGGCGCGGTCACGCAGGCGCCCGCGCTGCAGCAGCGCCGCCCCCGACAGCGCGCTTTCGGCGTCCAGCAGCGCCAGGCCGCGGCGCCAGTCGGGCGTGCGCGACAGCAAGGTCGCGCGCTGCAGCGTGACGTCGGTGCCCTGTTTCGCTGCCAGCACTTCGGCGGCATCGAGCACGACGGACGCCTCGTCGAACCGCCGGCCCTGCTCCAGTATTTCGGCCAGCCAGGCCAGTGGGGGCAGGGCCTCCGGCGTCGCCGCAATGGCCTCGCGCAGCAGCGCCTCGGCCTCGGCCAGCAATCCCTGCCGCGCGAGGTTACGGCCGAGATTGGCCTGCAATTGCGGATGCGGCCCGGCCAGCGCGATGGCCTTGCGCAGATGCGCCGCGCCCTCGACCAGCTCCTCGCGCTCGGACAGCAAATTGCCCAGCATTGCCTGCGCATTGGCGTTCGCGGGATCGGCCTGGATGGCCTCGCGGCAGAGCTGTTCGGCTGCATCGGGCCGGCCGGTTTCGAGCAGCAATCGCGCGAGATCGTCCCGGGGCCAGTGCCGCTCGGGCGCGACCGCGATCGCCCTGCGCAGCAGTCGCTCCGTCTCGGTGACATCGCCCAGCGCCCGCCGCGCCAGCGCCATCACCTCGAGCGCGTCGAGCGTCGCCCAATCCCGCGCCAGAACCTCGCCCGCCAGCTGCGCCGCCAGGGCGTGCCGGCCCTCACCATAGGCCGCCCGCGCACGGGCGATCAGCGCAGCGTCGCCGTTCATTGTCCCCCTTATGGCATGCACCGTCGGTCACCCCTTGCCGCCGGGGGTTTCCGGCAGTGCTGGATAATGTCGGGGACTGTAAGGAGGGTGGTCGCCCTCCACAATCGTCACTCGATCGCGACCTGAATCCGGTCGAGGCGCGGCGTGAGCAGGTGAACGCAAGCCAGCGCGATGACATAGACGCTGCCCGCCACCGCGAAGATCAACGTGTAGCTCCCGGTTGCGTCGAGCACATAGCCGACGAACTTGGCCATCAGCATCCCGCCGATCGCGCCGGCGGTGCCGCCGATCCCGACCACCGATCCAACCGCCGCGCGTGGGAACATGTCCGACGGCAGCGTGTAGAGATTGGCCGACCAGGCCTGGTGCGCGGCGGTCGCCACGCCCAGGATCGCCACCGCCGCCCACAGGCTGGTGACATATTGCGCGAAGAAGATCGGCATCACCAGGAAGGCGCAGGCGAGCATGGTGAGCTTGCGCGCCCGGTTCGCGGTCAGGCCGCGCTTCATCATCCTGGACGACGACCAGCCACCGACCACGCTGCCCAGATCCGAGATGATGTAGATGGCGACGAGCGGCGGCCCGAAACTCTTGAGATCGAGATGATAGGTCTTGGCGAGGAAATCGGGCGTCCAGAACAGGAAGAGCCACCAGATTGGATCGGTCAGGAACTTGCCGATCGCAAAGGCCCAGGTCTCGCGGTAGCGGAGCAGGCGCAGCCAGCCGATGCGCTGTCCGGGATCGGCCGGATCGCTCTCGATATAGGCGAGCTCCGCCGCCGAGACGCGCGGTTGCTCGCGCGGGCGGCGATAGATCGCAATCCAGGCGACGAGCCAGACCAGGCTCGCGACGCCGGTGATGACGAACGCCATGCGCCAGCCAAAGGCGAGGGTGATGATCGGCACGATCAGCGGGGTGACGATCGCGCCGATATTGGCGCCCGCGTTGAAGACGCCGGTGGCGAACGCCCGCTCCCGCGCCGGAAACCATTCCGACACCGCCTTGATGCCGGCGGGGAAATTGCCCGATTCCCCGATGCCGAGGATTGCGCGGGCGATCGAGAATTGCATGATCGACGAGATGGTGAAGCCGCCGCCGAGCGCGATGCGGATCGGCGCGCCGATAAAGCCGCACAAGGTGTGGCCCAGCGTCCAGATCAGGAAGGCGATCGAATAGCCCATCCGCGCGCCGAGCCGGTCGATCACCCAGCCGAAGCTGAGATAGCCGACCGCATAGGCCGCCTGGAACCAGAAGATGATATCGGCATAGGTCGTCTCGTTCCAGCCGAGCTCGGCCGAGATGGTCGGCTTGAGCACGCCGATCATCTGCCGATCGACATAGTTGATCGCGGTCGCCGCGAAGAGCAGGCCGCAGATCAGCCAGCGATAGCGCCCGACCCGGTCGGTCGCCTGTGCCACCGCGATGTCGCTTGTCATGGTCGATATCCCGTCATGGCTGGTGGTTCTGGGAGGCGATGACGCAGCCCAGTTTTTGCGTTTCACCGAACCGCGCCTCGACGCGGTCCCCGATCTCGACCGGATGGACGCCGGTGACGGCCCCGGTGGAGATCCACTGGCCGGGCTGGAGCGCGAGGCCGCGCTTCGCCATGAGCTCGGCGACGAAGCGGACGGCACCCCAAGGGCCGTCCAGCATGGTCGCCGTGGTGGCCCGGCCGATCTCCACGCCGTTGCGCGAGAAGGCGACCGGAACGGTATCCAGATCGAGCGACCGCCAGCTATCGAGCTCGGCGCCGACCAGCAGCCCGTTATTGTTGCCGAAATCGGAAGCGGTGACCGCGGGCCCGAGATCGTTGATCGCGCGAAGCGGGGAACTGGCGATCTCGATTCCGATCGCCACCCGGTCGACCAGTGCTCGCGCTTCGGCGAGCGTCCAGGCTTTCTTCGCCGGATCGGTGCCGATGCCGATGCGCAGCAGGAACTCGGCCTCCGCCGCGGCGAACCCGCCCTGGATCACCGACATGCGGGCGCTGCCGCCGGCGCGCGTATCGATGACGGCGTCGGCGAAGATCGGGCCGGCGAGCCGATCGGCCCCCAGCAGATCGGAAGCGGGCGGGTTGATCCGGCCGACTTTCCAGCCGGCGACGCGGCCGCCGCGAAGCCCGATCGCCAGCGACTGGATCTGGTACGCTTCCTCGAGCGAGGCGGGCGGCGCGCCGGGATAGTCGTCCAGCGCGGTCCCGGCACGCCGTGCCTCGACGAAGCTGGCGGCGATCAGGCGCTGCCGGACTCCGCGTTGGACCATCTCGCCGATCGTTCGATCCGGAATCATCTGTCGCTTTCGTCGGAGGGAAGCCGCCGGAAGGAACGTCGATGGCTCAACGCGTCGGCTGCGGATGGGCGAGGTAGCGCAAGGCCAGTGTTCCGCCGTCGGATCGTGGGTAGCGCCCGGGGCCCCATGCCCAGTCCGCGCGGGTCAGCAATTCGTCCAGCTCGGCTGCGGGCCAGCGCAATTCCTGATGCGGCCAGTCCGCCTGACGGCCACGATAGGCGGCGAGGAAATCGGTTGCCTTGCGCAGGCTGCGGCCCTTGGCGTCTTCATGGTTCCACAGATCGAACCCGACGCAGGACGCCATCTCGGCGACGTCATAGGCCGGCTCCAGCGCGTAGATCGAATAATGGAAGCTGCGCGTCCGGGTGAGCTCGCCGGGCAACGATCCCGACGGATCGAACTGGGCGGCGATGCGCCGCTCGGGAAAGGCGAGGATAGTCTTGCGCGCGATGTCGGGGCGGCGGGCGAACAGGGCATATTGGGTGATCTGGCTGTCGAACCAGATGCCGTGATTGTTCTTCGCCGCATCCTCTTCGCGCCCGGTCGGGCTTGCGAGCATCCAGTCGATATAGTGGCCGAACCAGCCCTCGAGGCTCGTCACCTCGGCAGGAGCCAGCGCACCCGACGGGCCGATCAGGCCGACCGCGTCGATCACCGGCTGGAAGGCATTGGTGTCGAGCACGCCTTCCGCCCGGCCATTCTCCCGGCCCGGCACGGCCTGGGCGTACATCGCATTGGGGTTCATCGCGGTGGCGGGATCGAGGAACCAGGTCCGGATCACCGCCGCGGCCTTTTTGGCGTAGCGCGGGTCGTCACTGTAATAATAAGCCAAAGCCAGCGTCTCGGCATCGCTGCTCATCAGGCCGATCGCCGTCCGGTCATAGGAGCGCGTGTCGCGCTGCGGATTGACCTCGCCGTCGCGGCGCAGATAGGGGCCGGTCGGATTGGCCGGATCGGGCCACCAATAAGGCGCGATGCTCAGATAATCGTGGCGGTCGTTCGACAGCGGGATCGTCGTCTTGTCCATGACCGATCCCGGTTTGCGTGCCAGCGCCGCGTCCGCCCGCGCGATCAGCGCGGCATAGGCCGCCTTGACCGCCGGATCGGTATCGCGCGCCGCCTTGATCGGGATGAGCTGATCGGGCTTGAGAAAGAAGGTCCGCCGCCCGCCGAAAACGCCCGAGTAGCCGTCAACGTCACGGCAGGCCTGGCCCGTAGGAGGGACGGGGGCAAGCACGGGTTTTTCGGATGCCGCTGCTGGAGGAATTGCGCCCAGGAGGGACGCGGCGACCAGCGAGACGGCGAGGCGGCGGACAAGCATCGATCAGAACCGGACGCGGACGCCGGCGTCCTGTAGCGGGCGGTTGGTGCTTCTGTTCGGATTGGAATGATGCGACCCGTGGCGACTGGACATGCGAAGCGGGAAACCCCTTCTCCCCCGATCGTACCTGCCGATGGCCACTCATTCTCTCCCCTGTTGGCGGCGCCGTGCGCGGTACCGCTCTTGCCCGGCTGCTACCGGTGTCATGGCGGGGGAATTAACGCCACTGTCACTGCCGAGTCAATAGTTGTATGACAACGTGCGGTTCGGACTCACCCGGACACAGGCCGGAATCGGCGGATTTCCGCAGCGCGATGGATCCGCGAGATCGGCCCGGAAGCGCTGGTCGTGACGGTGCGTCTCATCGGCCTCCCTTGTGTCGTGACAGGTCGTACATCGCGCTGCCGGCGAGCAGGAAAGCCCCGGCGCCATAATATTGGGTGTCGGTCTGCGCGACCGAATCCGGACGGTCGCTGACCTGCTGGACCCAGCCGAGCATGCCGTCGGGCTGGACCGCCCGCTGCAGCGCGGCCCAGCCGCGAATAGCGGCGGGGCGGTAGGTCGCGTCTTCGAGCAGGCCCGTGTCCACGCCCCAGGCGAGCGAGGCGACGAAGAAGGCGGTGCCGCTCGATTCGGGCTGGGTATCGGGCCCGTCGTCGAGCAGGGAAGGGGCCCAATAGCCGTCCGCTTTCTGAAGCTTGACGACTCTGGCCGCCATCTCGCGGAACAGGCGCACATAATAAGCGCGGGCCGGATCCTTGCGGTCGAGCTGCGGGATGATCCGCGTCAGCCCGGCCATCACCCAGCCATTGCCCCGGCTCCAGAACAGTTTTCGCCCGCCCGCGTCGCGCCGGTCGAAGAAGCGGCTGTCGCGGAAATAGAGATGCTCGGCGGGATCGAAGAGATAATCGGTGGTGGCGCGATATTCCGCATGCGCGAAGGCGGCATAGCGTCTGTCGCCGGTCTTGCCCGCCAAAGCGAAAAGGCTCGGCGGCGCCATGAACAGCGCGTCGCACCAGCACCACCGTGTCGTGCAGGGCGGATCGCCGCGCCCGGCGGGATTGGGCGTGAAGAGCAGCTCGTTCTTCGGCCGATTGGCCAGCACATGATCGAAATAGGCGCGCATCGGCTTGATCGCCGCCTCCCCCGCGCCGTGCCGGGCCGCCCAGAGCCAAGCCTGGGCGATCAGCTGATCGTCGGCATGAAAGGGCCGGTCGCCCAGCCGCCAGCCGGCGCCGCGGCCGAGATCGAGGATCGTGGCGGCATAATGCGGATCGCGGGTCCGGTCGGCGAGCTCGGTGAGCGCGACCCAGAAGGTCGCCTGCTGCCAGCCGCGCGGGTCGCGCGTCGCCTCGCTGGCCGACGGCATCCGATCGAAACTGTCGCGGTGTGCGAGCTGCCAGTCGGCGACCCGCCGCGTGGCGGACAGGATGTCGGCGGGGCGCGGCAACCAGCCCTCGGCTTGGGCCGGCGCCGCGGCGAGGATGGCGACCGGTGCTGCAACGGGAAGGGTCACGGGCATGTTTTTCTCCCAGATTTCCGACGCATTGACGACCATGGCGATGGCCGGCGGCGGGTTGCCCATGGTGATGGCGGGTTGACCGATCGCTCGCAAGGCATCGCCCCGGCGGCCATGCTCACCGGCCGATGAGCGTCGTTTCGATCATTCGCCCACCCTCCCGTCGATCATGTTTTTGCGGCGCCGATTGAAGAATCATCTTTCCTTTTCCCGCGGCTCTGTCAATCAGGTTGTATGACAAGTCTGGGAAAGGCCAAGGGAGCCTGATGCCGAAGATCACCAATGCGCGCGTCATCGTCACGTGTCCGGGCCGTAATTTCGTCACCCTGAAGATCGAGACGGACGAGGGCGTCTACGGCCTTGGCGACGCGACCTTGAACGGCCGCGAGCTGAGCGTGGCGAGCTATCTGCAGGACCATGTCGTGCCGTGCCTGATCGGGCGGGACGCGCACCGCATCGAGGATATCTGGCAATATCTCTACAAGGGCGCGTATTGGCGGCGGGGGCCCGTCACCATGTCGGCGATCGCCGCGGTCGACACCGCGCTCTGGGACATCAAGGGCAAGATCGCGG
>NZ_JAQGLC010000135.1 GCF_028293085.1 Sphingomonas bacterium | reverse complement strand
TGAACGCGTTCACCAACCCGTCGACCAACAGCTACAAGCGTCTGGTCCCGGGCTATGAAGCACCCGTGCTGCTGGCCTATTCGGCACGCAACCGTTCAGCATCGTGCCGCATTCCGTACGGCACTGGCGCCAAGGCGAAGCGCGTCGAGGTTCGTTTCCCTGACGCGATGGCCAACCCGTATCTCTGCTATGCGGCATTGCTGATGGCCGGGCTCGACGGGATCCAGAACAAGACCCACCCGGGCGAAGCAATGGACAAAAACCTGTACGATCTGCCGCCGGCGGAACTGGCCGAAGTGCCGACGGTTTGCGCGTCGCTGCGTGAAGCGCTCGACAGCCTGGAAGCCGATCATGCCTTCTTGCTGAAGGGCGACGTGTTCACCGCCGACCAGATCTCGAGCTATATCGAGCTGAAGATGGTCGACGTGGCGCGCTGGGAAATGACCCCGAGCCCGGTCGAGTATGACATGTATTATTCCTACTGATCGACACGATCGAGAACAGGAGAGGAGGGCGTCCGGCATGATCGGGCGCCCCTTTTCTTTTGGGGCGATGCCTTACCCTCTCCCGCCCTTCGCGGGAGAGGCGCGAGACTTAACGAGCGAAGCGAATTTAGTCGCAGCGGTGAGGGTCTCCTTCTTCGTGCCGCCTGCCCAAACAGAAGACCCTCACCGCTGCGACTAGGGCTCGGCAAGAGCCGGACCCAAGTCTCGCTCCTCTCCCGCAAGCGGGAGAGGGTAGGTTGGGAGAAGTAAGTCGGTGTCCGGAACGAATCCCCTTGCCGGTTCGTCCTTTACCGCAATGACGATCCGCTCCGTCCTCGCCGACCGGCGACTCCATATCGTCGCCGGCAGCGTGGTGGCGCTGCTGCTGGCGCTGCTGGTCGTGCTCGCGATGATGCCTTGGGGCATGTTCAAAGCGACCATCGAGAAAAAGCTGAGCGACCGGTTCGGCCGGCCGGTGACGATCGGCGCGGTCGAGCGGCGCGACAGTTTCTCGCTCTCCCCGACGATCGCGCTGCGGGACCTGCGCATACCCCAGGCCGCCTGGGCCGGACCGGGCGATCTCGTGCGGATCGACCGGGCGGAGGTGCGTTTCCCGGTGATTCCGTTGCTGTTCGGGCATTTCCGCCCGGGCACGATTGATGTGAACGGCGCGCATATCGCGCTCGTCCGCGATGCCGAACGGCGCGAGAGCTGGCGCAAGCCCGAGGATCGCAAGCCCGGGCATGGCAGCGGCAGCTCGATCCAGGGCCTGCGCATCGCGAACAGCACGCTGACCTATCGCGACGCCTTTCAGGACCGTGCTTTCGCGCTGAAGATCGCCGCCGATCCGAAGACGGGCATCACGCTGGCCGGCACGGGCACGATCCGCGGCGAGCCGGTCACGCTGGCCGCCAACGGTCCGGCGATCGAACGGGGGGCGGGCAAACCCTGGCCGTTCCGCGCCACGATCAGCGGGCCGGCGCTGACGGTCAGCGCGGCGGGCACGATGGATGCGCCGCTCGACACGGGCCATATGACCATCGACGTCGCCGCGCGCGCCGACGACCTGAAATTCGTCGATGCGGTGATCGAAGCAGGGCTGTTCGGGACCCAGCCGGTCCGGCTGGCGGCGCATGCCCGGCATGATGGCGATGTGTGGAAAGTAACCGGGCTCAACGGCCTGATCGGCGGATCGGACGTTGCCGGGCATGTGGACGTGCGCAAGGTCGACGGGCGGACCAAGCTCGACGGCGCGGTCGTCTCCAACGCGCTCAATTTCGACGATTTCGCCTCGCGTGCCGGGCAGGCAGCGGCGCTCGCCAAAAGGCAGGCAGTGGGGCCCAGGCTCGTGCCCGATACGCGGATCAACATCCGCAAGATCACCCGTACTGACGGCACCATCACATTCACCGTGCGCCAGCTGGTCAGCGCGGCGCCCTCGTCGCTGCAGGCGATGCGCGGCACGATCAGGATCGATCACCAGTTGCTGACGGTTTCCCCCTTCACGATCGAGCTGACGCGGGGATCCATCGCCGGTTCGGTCGTGGTCGACCAGCGCGGCGGCCCCGCCATACCGACCGTGACATTCGACCTGAAGCTCGCCGACAGCAGCATCGGCGCGCTGGCCGGCGGCGGCGATGAGGTCAACGGACGGGTCGACGCGCGTATCCGGCTCAAGGGACCGGGCAGCACGATCCGCGAGGCGGTCGGCCGATCGGACGGAACGATCGGGCTGGTCGCGCGCAACGGCACCTTGCCGGCGAAGATCGCCTCACTGCTCGGCTTCGACGCGGTGCGCGGCATCCTGACCGACGAGGCGGAACGCGCAGGGCTGCGCTGCGCGGTGCTGCGGCTGGCGGTGCGGCGGGGGATCGGCACGGTCGATCCGTTCGTGATCGACACGACCCGGAGCGGAACGACCGGCCAGGGCAGGATCGTCTTCCCATCCGAGGCAATTGCGATGAAGCTGACGGGCGCACCCAAGGCGAAGACGATCCTGCGCTTTCCGGGGTCGCTGATCGTCGGCGGGACGATCAAGGCGCCGGACGTGCATCTGCCGGCGGATGCGAAATCGGCCGGGAATTTCTTCAAGGCGCTGGGGCGGTCGATCACGGGCACGCAGGGGCCGCGGGCGACGGATGCCGATTGCGCCGGGCTGGCGGCGCGGGCGTTGCGGTAGATCGCATCATCGGCGCTGCGCTTGGGGCGTCCCCTCCATTGCTTTGCGAGCGGTCCCCCTCCCCATCTTCGATGGGGGAAGAATCAACGTGCAATTACTGCATTCATGATTGAACAAGGCGCGCTTTGGGCCGGATCGGGACAAGCCTATCTAAGCACCGCGGCGTTCGCCGCACCACGCCGCTTGCTCGCGGCATCAAGGCATTTCGATGCTTATCCCCTCATTGCTGCTCCTGGTGCCGCTCGGCATCGCGCTTTTGCTTGCGCTCCAATCCTTCGGCATCAACCAGGAATATGAACGCGGCGTCGTGTTCCGGCTCGGCCGGCTGCAGGCGACCAAGGGACCGGGCTGGTTCTGGCTGATCCCGATCGTCGAGCGCGTCGTGAAGGTCGACCTGCGCACCATCACTTATGCGCTCGACACGCAGGAGACCGTGACGCGCGACGGCGTCGCGGTGCGCGTGAACGCCGTCCTGTGGTTCCGCGCGTTCGATCCGGCCGGCGTCGTCACCACCGTGACCAACTGGCATTCGGCGATCGTCCAGGCCGCCGAGACCGCGCTGCGCGACGCGATCGGCCAGAGCGACCTCGACCAGATGCTCAAGGACCGCACCACGATCAACCAGCGCCTCTACGAAATCCTCACGCGCACCTGCAATCGCTGGGGCGTCGAGTTCGACGCGGTCGAGATCAAGGACCTCGACATCCCGCCGCAGATGCAGCGCGCGATCGCGCGCGAGGCCGAGGCGATCCGCGAGAAACGCGCCCGCATCATCAAGGCCGAGGGCGAACAGGAGGCTGCCCGGAAGCTGTCCGAAGCCGCGGTGATCATCGCCGAAGCCCCCGGAGCGCTCGAATTGCGCCGTCTGCAGACGCTGACCGAAATCGGCGTCGAGCATAATTCGACGATCATCGCGATGTTCCCGACCGAGATCCTCGAGGCGTTCAGGAAAGTGCCGGCCGCGGCCGGCTGAACATCTTGACGGGTACCGGGATTTTCTTCCCTTCGCTTATGCACCATTTCGAATCGCTACGTTTATTCGCTCTCCCGGGCCGGCCGCATCGATGATATGCTGCACGGACATGGCCCGGGAGAGCTAAGATGAAACTGGCTTCGTTTCGCAATCTTGGTTTGACCCTTGGTGCGCTGATGCTGCCTTTGGCCGCCGCCGCGCAGGATCAGGACAAGGACGACGATTATTCGGACATCCTCGTCACGGCCACGAAGGTCCGCCAGGGCGGCATGCAGGACATCAAGCATTTCCGGTCGGTCGAAAACGGCATGCCGCGCCCCGAGGGCCTGACCGCCGAGGGATTGATGGGCGAGCATGACCTGACCCTGCCGAGCGACACGGCGTGCGCCCGGCTCTTCTGCCTCGTGACGGAATCCATGCCGGCGACCCTGCCCGGCCGCGACGACCGGCTGTTCGTCGGGCTCGGCTTCACCTCCAATGTCGACGCGGACAAATGGCGCCGCGCGCCGCTCGACCTGATCGCGGTGATCGACAAATCGGGTTCGATGGACGGCGAGCCGCTCGCGCTGGTGCGCGCGAGCCTGAGGCAGATCGTGAACCAGATGCGGAGCGGCGACCGGCTCGGCATCATCCTCTACGGCGATACCGCGGCGGTCTATCTGCAGCCGACCGACTATGCCGGCAATCGCGACACGATGCTGAAGGCGATCGATGCGATCGAGAGCGCCGGGTCGACCGACATGGAGAGCGGGTTGAAGGTCGGCTACGAGGCCGCCTTCGCCAACGCGCCGTGCTTCAAAGGCAATACAAGGCTGATGCTGTTCACCGACGAGCAGCCCAATGTCGGCGCGACCGACGCGGACAGCTTCATGGGCATGGCCGAAGAGGCGTCGCGGCGCGGTGTCGGCCTGACCACGATCGGCGTGGGCGTGCAGTTCGACGATACGCTGGCGACCAGGGTCTCCAGCGTGCGCGGCGGCAATCTGTTCTTCATCAGCGATGCCGCCGACGTGAAGACGACCTTCGAGCATCAGCTCGACACGATGGTGAGCGAACTGGCGCACGATCTGAAGATGACGCTGCGGCCCGCCCGCGGCTACCGCATCTCGGGCGTGTTCGGCGTACCCGACGGGGTGATGACTCAGGCGCCCGAGGGTTCGATCGACATCATTGTGCCGACCGTGTTCCTCAGCATGAATGGCGGCGGCATCTATGCGACTCTGGCCAAGGAGGAGAGCCGTGCGGATCTGCCGCCGGCGGTGATCACCAAAGGCACGCCGCTGATGGATGTGTCGCTGTCCTATCGCGCCGCCGAGGGTGGCGCCGCCGGCGCCGATCATGTCGCCGTCGCGGTGCCGGGCGGCGCGCCGAGCGCGCCGCTGCGCGAGGCGCATCTGCTGGTCGACGAATATCTGGCGATGCGCGAAGCGACGACCGCCTTCCACATGAAGGACGATCCGAAGAAAGCCTTTGCGCTGCTCGATGGGCTGGCCGGGCGCCTGAACGGCTCCGGCCTGCCGGGCATGGCCAAGGAGGAGAAGCTGGTCAGCACGATGCGCGGCCAGGCGGCTTTCTATGCGGGCTATGGCGGAGAGATGCCCAAATCGTTGAACCATTTGTCGGTGATCGGCAAATGGGAGATCGTCAACGCCAGCGGGTTCGAGGATCTGCATCGCGGCGACCGGCTGGAATTCACCGACGACCGCGAGATGCTGACCTATCACAAGGCCGAGGGGCTCGACAGCGTCGACGAGACCGAGGCTTACGAGGTCAACAACCGCGAGATCCGCCTCGTCGATTCGAAGATGGTGATGCGCTACACGACGCGGGGCGGGCGGATGACGATGTCGGTCAACGATCCCGGCGGCACGGCGCAACTCGCCCTTCGACGGCTGGACTGAGTCTCAACGCCATTCGCCGAGATCGACCGCGGCGATCGACGCGGCGAGATGGGGATAACCGCGCCGGATGACGGCCAGCGCGGCGCGGAACGGCTTGCGCAGATAGTCCTTGAGGTCGCGCTCAGCCGCGGCGGCGTCCGTGCCGGACAGCAGGACGAACAGGGCGAGCGCGGTCACAAGGGCATTCTCGGAGAGATAGCCCTGGCCGCGCATCTCCCAGCCCTGCTCGCCGAAATTCTGGAACTGACGGAAGCTCTTCGCCGAATTGGCGAGGAAGGTGCCGAACCCCATGAACACCGCGCCGAGATCGGTCGCATGTTCGCGCAGCTCGCGGCCGCCGGGCGGCGACGTCTCCGCGGTGTGGAGCAGGTAATGCGACAGCTCGTGCGCGAAGGTCGCGACCAGGCTGGGCGGCTGAGCGAGCGTCGACGGGTTGTAGGTGATGTAATAGCGGCCATTGTCATGGCCGAAGGTGCCGAGCGGCGGGCTGCTATGATGGCGCAGCGCGTGCGCGGTGACGATCTGCCGTTCGCGCTCGGCCGCGCCCGGCAGCAGGTCGCACTGCCAATCGGCCATGCCGCACAGCGCCTTGACCTGGCCGAACAGCTCGAGCGCGCGATCATGGCCTTCCAGCTTGCTTGGCGGGAAGAAGGCCAAAGTGGGCAGGACGAGCGGCGTGACCTCGATCCGCTCCACGCCGCCGAACTCGCGCATCAGCCAGGCGAAGCCGGCGAGCAGCCATTCGAACTCCTCCGCGTCGACGGGGAGCCTGGGTTTGAACAGGCTTAACATGATTCCCCCCCGCCCGACTGACTCAGCGGCCCTGCCGGACCTTGCCGAAATGCCGGGACAGATACGCGCCCAGTACCAGCCAGCCCAGCGCGGCGACGGCAACGCCCGTTTCGAGATCGACCTCCGGCAGATATTCGATCATCAGCGCCGTGCCGGCGAACAGATTGGCCGACCCCCAGAGGAAATTCACCAGCGGTGACGAATTGCCGACGCCGCGCGGTTTGGCGAAGGGCGACGGGAAGGGATCGCCGCGCGTGCCGCTCGCCAGATGCGGGATCGCGTTGCAGAGCAGGGCGCCGGAGAGAAACAGAAGCAGGAAGTCCATGATTTTCCTCGCTGACGGATGGCGTTCGCCCGCCCCTCTTTGAAGCTTGATGCCGTCGCGCTCAACCGCAGGCGCGAGACCGATGCGTCGAAAGAATCGTCGACCAACGCCGACGCCTATCCGGTGACCTGATGTTCCTCTCCATCGCAGATGGGGAGGAATTCAGGGTATCAACACCGTCGCGCCCCGGGTCTCGCCCGCTTCCAGCGCACGGTGCGCATTCGCGACGTCCTCCAGCGCGAAGGTCTGGCCGATCTCCGGGACGATCGCACCCTTCGCCAGCATCTCGAACAGGCGGTCGATGCCGGCCTGCCGCTCATCGGGGGTGACATAATAGTCGAACAGGGTCGGCCGGCTGACGAACAGCGAGCCCTTGGCCGCCAGCACGCCGAGCGCCACGCCGTCGATCGCGCCGCTCGCATTGCCGTAGCTGACGATCAGGCCGCGCCGCGCCGCCGAATCGAGCGAGACCTGCCAGGTCGCCTTGCCTACGCCGTCGAGGATCACCGGCACGCCCTTGCCCCCGGTGAGCGCGCGGACCTCCTTCGCGACATCGACCTGCTTGTGGAGCAGGACATGATCGGCGCCAGCGGCCTTCG
>NZ_JAQGLC010000097.1 GCF_028293085.1 Sphingomonas bacterium | reverse complement strand
ACGGGACGATGTGATCATCGTCGCCTCGGTGTCGTGCCTCTACGGCATCGGCTCGGTCGAAACCTATTCGGCGATGATCTTCGACCTGAAAAAGGGCCAGACGGTCGACCAGCGCGAGATCGTGCGCAAGCTCGTCGCGCTGCAATACAAGCGCAACGACATGGCGTTCCAGCGCGGCAATTTCCGCGTGAAGGGCGACAATCTGGAGATCTTCCCGTCGCATTATGAGGACACCGCCTGGCGCGTCTCCTTTTTCGGCGACGATATCGAGGAGATCGTCGAGTTCGACCCGCTGACCGGCAAGAAGGTCGCGAGCCTCGATTCTGTCCGGATCTATGCGAACAGCCATTACGTCACGCCCGGCCCGACGCTGAAACAGGCGATGGAGGCGATCAAGCACGAGCTGGCGGAACGGCTGAAGGAGCTGGTGCCGGAAGGGAAATTGCTCGAGGCACAGCGGCTCGAGCAGCGCACCAATTTCGACCTGGAGATGATCGCCGCGACCGGCAGCTGCGCGGGAATCGAGAATTATTCGCGCTTCCTCACCGGCCGCATGCCCGGCGAGCCGCCGCCCACTCTGTTCGAATATCTGCCCGACAATGCCCTGCTGTTCGTCGACGAAAGCCATGTCACGATCGGCCAGATCAACGGCATGTCGCGCGGCGATCACCGCCGCAAGCTGACGCTCGCCGAATATGGCTTCCGCCTGCCCTCGGCGATCGACAACCGGCCTTTGCGTTTCAACGAATGGGAGGCGATGCGCCCCCAGACCACCTATGTCTCGGCCACGCCGGGCGGGTGGGAGATGGAGCAGACCGGCGGCGTCTTCGCCGAGCAGGTGATCCGTCCGACCGGGCTGATCGATCCGCCGATCGAGATCAAGCCGGTCGAGGAGCAGGTGCAGGACCTGATCGTCGAGGCGCGCAAGACGGCGGAGGCCGGCTATCGCACTTTGGTCACGACGCTGACCAAGCGCATGGCCGAGGATCTGACCGAGTTCATGCACGAGGCGGGGCTCAAGGTCCGCTACATGCATTCGGACGTCGAGACGCTGGAGCGCATCGAGCTGATCCGCGACCTGCGGCTCGGCGTGTACGATGTGCTGGTCGGCATCAACCTGCTGCGCGAGGGTCTCGACATCCCCGAATGCGGTCTCGTCGCGATTCTCGATGCCGACAAGGAAGGGTTTCTGCGCTCCGAAACCTCGCTGATCCAGACGATCGGCCGCGCCGCGCGCAATGTCGACGGGCGGGTGATCCTGTACGCCGATCGCATCACGGGCTCGATGGAGCGCGCGATGAACGAGACCAATCGGCGCCGCGAGAAGCAACTCGTCTACAATGCCGAACACGGCATCACCCCGACGACGATCCGCCGCAATATCGGCGACATCATCAAGGATGTGGCCAGCCGCGACCAGGTCACGATCGAGATCGACGAAGACCGGCCCCACATGGTCGGCCATAATCTGCGCGCCTATATCGAGGATCTCGAAAAGCAGATGCGCGCCGCCGCGGCGGACTTGGAGTTCGAGACCGCCGGGCGCCTGCGCGACGAGATCCGCGCGCTGGAAGCGGAAGAGCTCGGCCTCCCCACCGACGAGCACCGCGCCCCCGCGATGGGCCGCTCGAACGAGGGCAAACCCGGCACGCGGAAAACGCGCTACGGCAAGAGCCAGAAGATGCGGGTGGGCGGCGGGCGGCGGTGAGGGTCGCGAGGGCTGGCGGGTGAACGAGAGGTCCGCCCGCTAAGGAGCGCCGTGAAGCTGGAATGCCAGGACGCTGGTGATGAAAATCACACGCTTGGTGGCCGTCGCGACACAAGCGGCGGCGACCAGAGCCCGCTGAAAGCCGACTAGTTCCGTTGCCGTCGAAGGCGTTGCTGGCGGCTCTTGGCCATTCCGACGAGCATGCTAGCATGTTGCATAGTCCGGATGCGGAGATTGAATTGCGTGGTTGCGGAGCCGGAATGGACGGAGCGCGCTGAGAAGCGGGGGCTCGATCCCCTAGGGATGCAGAACGCCGGGGTCACTCTTTATCAGTCGCTTCTGCCGGGGATCAGCAATGTGACCCTCAGGATGCGCTATTACGGCTACTACTGCTGGGTGAGCGACGCCTACGCCCGCGCCGGCGCGACCGACGATTTCGCCGCCTGGCGCGCTTGGGTCCGTCGATCCGAGGCGCTCTACGCCCTGGTATCGGCAAGGGCCACCGGCGAGGGAGGCGTTGGTGGTGTTGACTGGGCCAACCGCAGGCTGGCGCAGGAGGAGCGGGTCGTCGACTTCGCGGAGGCCGCGTCCAACGATCCGAGCGTCACGCGCTATCTGCGCCAATCGCTTGGCGTGTTCGGGGGCGCCTACTACTCGCAGATGGTTGAACTCGGGCTTTTTCGACAGGGGAAGCACGGCATTCAGCGCGCTACCAACGGAACCGGGAGATCGGCGGCGACCGCTTTTCGGGAGGCGATCGGTCCGAAGGTCGAGAAGCTGCTGCTAGAAACGATAAGGACAGCCCAGGTCACCCCGAAGCAACTCGATCTGCTCTATCCAATCATTCCGTCAGAGATCCCCGAGCTATCCAAAGAGCGCGAAGCTTACGAACGACTGCTATTTTCGCCCGAGAATGCCTCCGAGGTGGATGCGAGCCGATCCGCCTCGCTGAAGCTCATACTCCTGACGGCGCAGGAGCTGGGCTCGCGCCCTAGCCCGGATGAGATCAGATGGCATCTTTTCGGTACGGCCTCCCCGGGCGACGAAGCGTTGGAGCGTCAGCGTATCCGCTGGGAAGCATATCACTGCCAGGATATGATGCAGATCGCTGCGGCATCTCTTCTGGAGTGGGCAACGGATCTGATGGGCGAGGCGGATGCCGGTCGCACCTCGGGAGAGATCGAGGCGGAAGTTGGCGACCGTTTGAAGAGCTCGCGTGAAGGCGACGATTCGACCTGGTCGGAATTCCGTGGAGCGATCGATCACGACGCGTACGACTACCGTGCCGTTTGGTCGATGCTCACCAGTCGTCATGGTACCGCCGAGCAGAAGGCATGGGATGCGGTCGGCCTCATCGCCGCGCTCGATCAGCGGATGCGGGAGCGCTCCGACCTCCACGACGCAACTCGCCTCGAGCTGAGAGGACATGGCAGTGGGAGGTCGATCGTCACCGAGCTGGCTTGGTTCTCACGCAGGGAGGACGAGGACGTCTGCAGCCTGATCGCGTCGTACGTGGTGGAGCGAATCGTCAGGCGGCATTCCTGGGTTGCGATGCAGAAGCTCCGCCGCCAGCGCGACTACACGTTCCTGTTTGAGGTGCGGGACGGCCGACTGGTCCGGCGTAGAGGGTATGCTCCGGTGCCGACGACGCCGCGGCTGAATCCCGCGACCACGTTTCTCGAAGACATCTGGCTGGTGGACGAAGATGGTCCCACTGCGCGCGGACGCACCGTCCTTGGGGCCAACGCATGAAATATCCCGATCGGATGGCGCGGCGAGGCGCCGGTTCGCGCCCGTTCCACACGGCGATATCGACCACCTTTGCAATCGAGTTCGCCGCCCTGGAGGAGGTGATGCTTCCGCAGTTGATGACGAGCGGTGCGACGAACTTCCTCGTCATAGCCGATGGGCGGATGTCATCGATGTCGCTCTCCGATGGATCGCAGATGCCGATCCAACTCGGCAGGGATTACGAGCTCCATTCTCCGGTCATCGGTGCGGGCGTCTTCCATCCCAAGATTCTTCTCCAGATCGGACGCCGCGCTGGCCGCCTGTTCGTCGGGTCGGCGAACATCACGGCGGCAGGCTTGGCAGGCAATGCGGAGACGGTGATCGAGCTGGAGTGCAAGGATGAACCCGGCCCGGAGCGGGAGATCATATGTTCGGCTTGGCGATACCTCCACGGGCTTGTCTCGGCCGATGCTGGCGCAGCCCGGGACGCTATCACTTGGGCGGCTGAGAGGGCGCCGTGGTTGTTGGGTCCAGAGCGGGGTCCTGTTCAGGTGCTGGAGGACGGGTCGGCGATCGCCTTCCTGTCCAATGCCTCCGACCTTGGCATCTCACGCCGCTTCATCGACCTAGTGGCTGGCGAGGCCGTGGAGCGGCTTGTCGTTGCCAGCCCATATTGGGACGAGGGACTCGCCGCCCTTCAGGCGCTTCGTACGGCACTCGAACCCGAAACCACGTCGATATTCCTGGACCTGGAGCAGCATGAGTTTCCGATCGGGGCGTCGACCGCCTCCGGCCTGGAGTTCCGCGAACTCCCGGAGATGCTTCAGGGCCGGTTCGCACACGCAAAGATCGTTATCGCCTCGACCGCGGATCACGATCATGTCCTGGTCGGAAGCGCCAATTGCACGCAGGCAGCGCTGGGACGTGGTGAAGCGGCGGGCGTGAACGCGGAGGCGTGCATCTATCGGAGGCTTCCACGCGACGCAGCTATCGAGGCACTCGGCCTTGACGCCTGTCTCAAGCAGAATCCGGTCGAGGTCGAAGAGATCGAGCCGCGAGAAGCCGCCCTGCCGATACCGCTGGATGAAATCGCGGCGACGAGGCCGGGATCATTCGAGATCGAGAGAGGCGTGCTGACATGGTCTCCGGCACAACGCGTTCCGAGGAGTGGCACGCTCAGGCTCCTCGACGCGGACGCGAGGGATATCAGCACGATCTCGTTTGGCCCCATCGACGTCGAAGCCCGACAGTCCTTGCGTGTCGAGATCGATCAACCTGGGCGGATCAGTTTCGTCGTCGTCGTCTCGGAGGACTTCATCTCGGCCCCGGCGCATGTGACCCACCGTCTTTTGTTGCGGCGCTGTAGACGCGAGGTCGCGACGGGCACTGTGGCGAAGGCGGTCGAGGCGTTCGATTCCGGAGGAGATTTCGATCTCTGGATGCACAGCGCCTTCGACGATCTCGCGAGAGCCGATCTCGCTGACTGTCCCCACATCCGCGTCGCTCCGCCCCGCGCTCAGAAGGCGGCGGCAGAGCAGGAGCAGCAGGTCTCACAGTACCTCACCTTCGACGAGTTCATGGAGACGCGCTCCCCGGACTTGAGGGACTTGGGACGCTGCGTCAGCACGCTGACTGGCACGCATTCCGACAGCATCCGTAGCTTCCTCAACATGCTCGTGGGTCGTCGTCCTGAGAGCGCGGAGGCCGATTCTGGGGATGATGATTGGCTGGAAATGGGTGATGAGGACGAAAATGGGGAACTGGATGCGGCGACTATGGACATAGAGGTAGCGGCCGTCGAAGAGCCCGACGAGGAGGAAGCCGAGAACAGGAACGCCATCGTCGACGCACGGATGTTCGAGAAGATGGTCCGGAATTATGCGGCGAACATCACGGCGGGCGAAGAGCCTCTTGGTCCGAGTGACGTGCTCCGATTGAGATTCTGGCTGATGTTGCTGCTCTACAAGGCCAAGCACGCCGAACTGCCGAAGGGTCTAGAGCCCACGTCCGATGAGTCGGGTTGGCCGAGGATGGCTTTTCGGGTGCTTGCGGCGTTCTTCTGCGGACGAAAGCCCCCGGTCCTGCGCGTCATGATCGCTCGAGAGTACACAGAGATGCCGGTCGACTTCCTCGAGAGCTGGACGACTGCGCTCTGGACGCTCGACGCGATCGAAGATGTCGTCCCGCCTTCGGTGCGCAACCGGTCGTTCCTGACATACGTGCAGAAAGTGCGCGTCGAGATGCTGAAGGTACTCGGCCTGACCCCCGCCGAGCTAGCGAGCGAGACAGTGGTCGAGTTGCGTCGCGGACTGGATCGCACGATTGGAGGGCGGCTTGGATACATTCCACTGGCTGCCGCCTAGATACGGGTGGCCAACCATTCGTATCGTGAGAAACGGCGAAGCGACCTTGCCACGTTCTTCCCTCGGGCAGGCCCGAGGAGATCGTCTGGGTGGCGAGCAACACGAGCAACATTTGTGCACCACGAGGCCGTTTTGCGTGCCTGGCCTTCGGCGCATGCCGAAGTGCCTCCTCTTGCCCAAGCGAAGAATCGCGGACAGGTTCGATAGCGAAAATGGTGTCCTAACGAAACTCGCGCCGGTAGAAGGCCTCCTGATCGGCGCGGATCTGTTTCTCGTCGGGATTCCAACCGAACGCATCAAAAAGCTCGAGCAGTACGCTCAGCGAAGTCGAGATCGCTCCTGCCTCGATGGCGTGGGGGTCCACCTGCCGCTCGATCTGGATGGTCGCTGTATTGCTGCTCTGGTCGTCCCAGAAAGGCATCCGCCCCCGGCCCGCGTTGAGCCTACGGCCGGCAGTGTTCCTCAACGAAATGTCGAGCAGGTATCCGTCCCGATAAGTACCTGCACGGGCCAGCCGATGGGCGAACTCGACAAATTCCGACACGGTGTAGATCGTCTCGACGACATTGAGCCAGCGGACTCCATTCCCTTCTTCGACCGCCTCGGCCTCTCCGTGCACGGCATTGTAGGACAGGAACTGTCCGCTGCGGTACATGCGCCAGAATTCGAGGAAGGACTGCCAATCGCACCAGCTTTCTAAATAGCTGTCCCCGCGCCCCGTACCCCCCTGATCATCCTGGCGGTGGCTGATATGCGGGAAGTCCCAGCCCCGCAGCGACACCCTGTTGCGCTCGACTAAATCGGCGCAGTCGTGAAAGCTCAGCCGTTCGGCCAAGGGCACGAGCGGTCGGAATACGACCCGCCAGTGGCCCAGTTCGCGTATCCGTTCGAGGAGCCCATCCTTCATCAGAGCTCTCCCAATTCCGCATCATAGTCGGGTCCAGGCTGAAGTTCTGGGACGAAGCCGATCCGGCGCAGGCGCCTTGCACTCAACGCCGCCGACCGCTCGACGAGATCGCGCATGTCTGTGCTGTTCGCGACGGCCGCGCTCTCGGGCCGTCTCGTCCTGCTGCGGAAGTAGACCACACCGGCCCGCACATCTGCTCCGTCGCGCTTGCAGATCACGGGTACGTCCTCGAACGGGCTCACCTCGATCACAACGAAACGGAGGCCGGCGGCGTCGACGACGGTCGCCATTCGGAACACCGCGCGCGGGTCGGCAAACGGCGCGATGCCATCGCGCATCTCGTCGATCTTGTAGCTCGCAACCTGCTCGGCGCTGAGCCCAATCCTTATAAATGTGCCGTCCTCCACGCCGACCACAATGCGGCCGCCGTCTATGACATTCGCCATTGCGAGGATGTCCTTCACGAACAGGTTGCGATCCCACGGGATGGCGCCCTTAAACTCGAGCGCGTCCGTTTCCTCGGCGCCGGTCAGTAGCGCTTCTACGTCCTCGGTATTCACTCGCCCCTCGTTCAGCCTTTGGCCGCTTGTCGGAAAGCAGTGTAAGGTCGATGCTCTTTCCGGTCACTATCAATACCGACGAGCCGCTCGGCATGATCGTATTGCGGAATATCCCTATTCAGATTGCGCGCCCCATTCTCCTTCAGGCGGTCAAATTTCCTGAACGTCCGCTTGGGCCAAGCTGATCCGGAAAGCTTCCAGTCCGCAAGCGGCCAATATCCTCTCTTCCGGGACGCGCTTGAGTATATCCCTGAATGTCCAGTCGGCGCGAAAGCCGCCGGTGCAAAAGGAGTGATACCCCCATACGGGCACGGCGATCGCGCAACCCGCTCGAAAGCACTTGTCGATTGATTCAACCACGATCCGAATCGTGGCACCGTGAAGACTGGCCGGGGTGCGACAACCCGGCTCGCTCTTTCCCATGACGGTCGCGTCGTCGACGCTTCACCCGTCCCTGTTACTGCCGGAACCCGCCTTGTTAACGGCGCGGGCCCGCCCTGTTCCGCGTGAATTTCACCCTGTTATGCAGGAACTGGGCGAACGCCCCATAATATATTGAGATATAAAAGAAATATCTCCAACAAAGTTGGAAATAACAGGGTGAGAAAAAATCTTCGCCCTGTTCCGCCCTGTTCCTGACCAGAAACAGGGCGGCGCTCGGCATCGGCGGTCCGGCTTGGCCGTGCATGGCCAGCGGACAATAGCGCCACTCCGGCGGCGATAAAACAAGGTCGGGAGCAATGGACAGGGAGATCACACGCTTGGTGGCCGCCGGCACACACAAGGGGCGCCGACCAGAGCCCTTCCGTAGCGAGCGGCCGGTTCTTGAGAAGAGCGGCCATTCGAGGGATGCAAAGCGGACCAGCGGCTTCGCGCCCTACTCGCGGTCATTCCGCCTGTCCAAGGCAAGCGCCGAAAGCAGACGTTCAATAATGCCGCGATAAGGCCATCACGGTCAACCGGGAACGGTCGCCACTGCGATCAGCTCCGCGGTGAGGGCTTCGGGGCGGTCGAGCATGACGTCGTGGCCGCACGCGATCTCGCTCGTCGTCCAGCCGCGCGCTTTTGCGCGGTCATAACAAGCGGTGAACGGCGTCCCCTCCCAATCCGACGCATAGATGAAGTGGTTCCGCGGGACTTCCGAGGGGCCGCCGCGCAGCCGGATCGGCTGTTGGAAGGTGGCCAGCGGCTGTGGCGTACACTGCCGGTCCACCCAGTCGCGGTCCGCCGCATTGACGTTGAAGATCTCGGCCGGGATCGGCGGCACGCGCCAGCCTTCGCCATGTTCGTTCGCGAGGCTGACTTGCAGCTCCCGGTGCTCGGCGGGGAGAAGGTCATGGAGGCATTCGCCATCTTCCAGCAGGAAGGCGTCCAGATAGATCAAGGCAGCGATCCGATCAGGCACCATTTCCGCGACGCCGCTTATCACGCAACCGCCATAGGAGTGGCCGCACAGAATGACGGAATCGAGCTCCTCCCAACGGATCAGGTTGGCGACATCGTCGACGTGCCGCTGAAGGTCGATGTCGGGGGACAATGCATGGCTCTGCTCCGCCACGCCAGTGAGCGTCGGTGTAAACACCCGATGTCCCTGCTCGATGAGCCCCTGCCTTACCCGCGCCCAGCACCAACTGCCATGCCAGGCGCCATGCACCAGGACAAAAGTCGCCATTCCACATCTCCCCGCTTCCCGGTCTGTTGATAACGTGAATGGTCGCGCGGGCAATCCGTGTGGCGCAAGCTCTGATGTGTCGATGGCAGCTTTTGCCCCAGTTTCACGCATTCAACGCTACACGGTTCGACCCGGAAAGCAGTCGCTCGTTCAGGTCACGCCGCAACGACCGGTATTGGCTGGAAAGCGAGCGCCGATTCTCTATGGATCGGATCGTCGCGGGGTTTTTATGGTCACGAATGGGTGCGCCTCGCCACCGCCGGCAAGCAGTGCGTCAATCCAATCGGCGAAGTCGGGATTTATCCGGTGCCGTATTTCGCGCCAGACAACCCGCGCTCCGGGCGGCGCAAGTGAATCGGCAATGCTGTTACGGATGCCGATCCAGTGCGCATCACGAAGCACTTGATTGTGCGACTGGAAAAGGACGTTTTCGGCGCGGCGCAAGAAGCTGAGTGTCGACAGAACATATCTCAGCCTCTCACATTCGGTCACTGCAGTTGCGTCTCGGGCGGCTCGAATGGTGATGTCGGCAAGCTCGGCGCTCTGTGCGATTTGAAAGGCGTACTCGGCGAACGACGCGTTAACCTGGGCGTAGGCCGCCGCCGCCACCGCGCGCGTGTTCAGGCGAATCTGGATGGCGGCATAAATCAGGCTGAGGACGACCGCGAACCCGCTGACAATGGTAGCCAGCCATGACAAAGGTTCGAGCATGTTTACTCCCGATCCGACTCATATTTGAGCGATCATATGACTAGCGCAGCGCGAGGACCACGTCCTGCTCTCACCTGAAAATTTGCAACTCGCCATTTAGCTGGGTCGGTTGTCGGGGTTCCGGTGAGACGTGCAACAATCCCTTTTCTGGAGCGGTCACCGGTGCACTGAACTGAAGATGGGGTGGACGCCCCCCGACGGCATCGATGTGCCAAGGAG
This sequence comes from Sphingomonas bacterium, assembly GCF_028293085.1. Lineage (GTDB taxonomy): Bacteria > Pseudomonadota > Alphaproteobacteria > Sphingomonadales > Sphingomonadaceae > Sphingomonas. The sequence goes on along the minus strand of NZ_JAQGLC010000097.1, from coordinate 6,374 downwards.
CTGTTGTTGATCACCTGATAGCAGGCGTCCCATGCGCATGGGGTTGTTGCACATGCCATCGGAACGCGTCACCGGAACTCCGGCCGACGAACACCGCGCCCCGGTGATGGGCCGCTCCAACGAGGGCAAACCCGGCACGCGGAAAACGCGCCACGGCAAGAGCCAGAAGATGCGGACGGGCGGGGGGCCGCGTAGATCGGGAAGCGAATGGCGCTGTTACAGCTTGGCAACGAGATCGAATTGCAGACCGGCGGGATCGAATTCGAGCTTCACGCTGCCGCTCAGATCGCGGACCAGCAAGCGCTCGAGCAGGCGACTGCCGAAACCCTTTCGAGTGGGCGGGGCCACAGGCGGTCCGCCGCGTTCCCTCCAGGAGAGATGCAGTTTCCCCGCTTCGACGTGCCAGGATATATCGACCCGCCCCTCCGCGCACGACAGCGATCCATATTTGGTGGCGTTCGTCGCGAGTTCGTGCAGCGCCAGTGACAAGGCGAGGGTCTGTTCCGGCGAGATTTCGACCGTCGGGCCCGAGGTGATGATCTGCCCCTGTGCGAAAGCATCCAGCACCCGCGCCGTGACGTCCTCCAGGGTCGCACCGGTCCAGGCCTTCGCGGTCAGAAGATCATGGGCGTTGGCCATCGCGATGATGCGGCGCTCCAGGGCTTCCTGGGCGGAGGACAGATCGGTCGCGCCCCTCAAGGTCTGACCGCTGATCGCCTGGACGGTGGCCAGCGTATTCTTGATGCGGTGCTCGAGCTCTTTCAGCAGAAGCCGTTGCAGTTCTTCCGCTTGTTTGAGGTCGGTCAGGTCGCGGCTGGCGCCCGTGATCGCGACAGCCTGCCGCGCCAGCCCTTCTCCTTCGAATTCGACCAGGCCCCAGGCGCTCAGCCAGCGCCAGCTGCCGTCGGGCTGCTTCACCCGGTAATCCACGTCGTAACGCCCATCGCCGCGCGGTTCGAGGGCGGCGGCAACCCGCGCCCACATCAGCTCCAGATCGTCGGGGTGAAATTTGGCGCGGACTCCCTCGTCGTCGTGCAGGAAGCGTGCCTCGCTCAGGCCGTAGAGGCGCTGCGCATTCTCGTCATAGACGCAGATATTGTCGGCAATCGTGTAACGCCACGTGCCCATTTGCGACGCGGCCATGGCAAGGTGGAACCGGCGCCGCTCGCGTTCCAGCGTTTCCAGCGAAACGGACCCGGGGCTTGGGGCAGATGTCCGATCCTGGCGCGCCCGCCGTACGGGCGTGATCGCCATGTCATGGCGCTCCATCACCTCGCGCTGTGCACCGTCCGGGAGATCGTCGGCGCAATAGCTGCAAAGGCATATCATCCGTCGCCCGCGGACCGCCTCCTGCACAAGCTCCTCATAGTCGAGGAATGCCGGCCATTGCTCCTTCGAGACCCAGGCGCAATTGCCGTTGGTGCGCAGCCCCGCATAGCCCTGCTCGACAGCATCGCGTTCGCGCTGCAACAAATCCGCGATCAGCGCGTCGGGCTGAACCGCCTCGTCTTCCGAATACCAAAGGTCGCCATCCACGATCTCGATCTGACCATCGCGCTCGCGCTTATCGAGATCGGCTACCGCGACGCGGAGCGCGGCGCGCGCGCGATCGGCATCGAAGGGAGCGCCCGCGACCCACAGGCACCGCTCATTGTTCGCGAGACCGGCCTGGAAATACGGCACGAGAAGCTCGCCCAGCTCATCCTCCCCGCCAAAAAAGTGCGCCAGATGGCTGCCCCATTTCAAATGAGGGACGTTCGCCAGACCGGAATCAGACCAAGGCTGCACGCTCCTCCCATAATATAATAGCTGAGCGAACGCACTCCTGATGTCGTCATCGGCACCTGACGGAACTTGGCCTGGCGAGGCGCTAATGCTCGATGATATCGCGAATACGCTCGGCAAGAATCTCCATCTGGAATGGCTTCGTCATAACGAACATTCCGTTGTCCAGGCGGCCGCGGCCGATAACGGCGTTCTCGGCATATCCCGTGATGAAAAGTACCTTGAGGTTTGGCCGGCTCACCCTCGCCGCGTCCGCCACCTGCCGTCCGTTCATGCCGCCCGGCAAGCCGACATCCGTGATCAGCAGATCGACACGCGCGTTCGACTCCAGCACCTTGAGACCCGCTGGCCCATCCGGCGCTTCGATCACGGCATAGCCGGATTCCGCGAGCACTTCGGCGATGAGCATCCGGATCGTCGGTTCGTCATCGATGACAAGAACAACCTCGCCATCACCGGCCGCTTCCGTCCCACCCGTGTGGACCGGCTCATCCTCCGTCGGCGCATCGTCAGCATGCCGCGGCAGATAGATGCACATGGTGGTGCCCTCGCCGACTTCGGAATAGATTCTGACCTGGCCGTTCGATTGGCGCGCGAAGCCATAGACCATCGAGAGTCCGAGCCCCGTGCCTTCGCCCAGCGGCTTTGTCGTGAAGAATGGGTCGAACGCCTTCTCGATCACATCGGGCGTCATCCCTGTGCCGGTATCCGTCACGCAGATCGAGACATATTGACCGACGGGAAGATCGTGCTTCCGCGCCGCGCGCTCGTCGATCCATTTGTTCGAAGTTTCGATCGTCAGCTTGCCACCGTCGGGCATGGCATCGCGGCCGTTGATGCAAAGGTTGATAACGGCGTTTTCCAGCTGGTTTGGATCAACCAGGGTCGACCACAAGCCGCTGGCGCCGACGACTTCGACCGCGACGCCCGGACCCATCGTCCGTCTGACCAGTTCTTCAATGCCGGTGAGGAGCCGGTTGACGTTGGTGGGCTTGGGATCGAGCGTCTGGCGCCGCGAAAAAGCGAGGAGGCGATGGGTGAGGGCGGAAGCCCTTCTGACCGCTCCCTGCGCCGCCATGAAGTATCGGTCGAATTCGGCTGTGCGTCCCTGCGCCATCCGGACCTGCATCATCTCCAGGCTTCCGCTGATCCCGGTGAGCAGGTTGTTGAAGTCGTGCGCGATCCCTCCCGTCAATTGCCCGACCGCCTCCATTTTCTGCGATTGGCGGAGCTGCTCCTCGGTGGCCCTTTTCTCGGTCAGATCGCGCGTGACCTTGGCAAAGCCGATAAGCTCACCGTCGTCGTTGTGAATGGGATCGATGATCACGCTGGCCACAAAACGCGAGCCATCCTTGCGCACTCGCCATCCCTCAGCTTCGAAGCGGCCTTCGCGGCGCGCAGTTTCGAGCGCCACGCCCGGAATGCCCGCCGCACGGTCCTCTTCGGTGTAGAATCGTGAGAAATGCTCGCCGATGATCTCATCGGCGCAATAGCCTTTGAAACGCTCGGCGCCGGGGTTCCAGCTGCTCACGCGGCCCTCGGGGCTCAGCATGTAGATCGCATAATCGGTCACGCTTTGAACGAGCAGCCGAAATCGCTCTTCGCTCTGGCGCAGTTCGAGCTCCGCCGCCCGGCGCTCGGTAAGATCGCGCGTGATTTTGGCGAAGCCTATCAGCGCGCCCGAGGGGTCGCGAATGGGATCGATAACGACATTCGCCCAGAACCGGCTGCCATCCTTGCGAACCCGCCAGCCTTCCGCCTCGAAGCGTCCCTCACGCTCAGCCGTTTCCAGCGCGATGCGGGGAATTTCCCGCGCCCGTTCTTCGGGCGTGTAGAAGCGGGAAAAGTGCTCGCCGATGATTTCCTCGGCCTCGTAGCCCTTGAAGCGGCGCGCGCCTGCGTTCCAACTCGTCACCCGGCCTTGGGGGTCGAGCATGTAGATGGCATAGTCGGTAACACTCTGGACGAGCAGTTCGAACCTGCTGCCGGTCGCGGATGAATGCTCGGGTTCTGCCATGGCTCTTTCGTGCCTGATGTAGCGACTTAAACGGCAGCGCCTGCAAGTCGTTCCTTTTGGACGTCTGGGGCATCCTGTCCCCCGGCAATCAGCCAGTGGCAGTCGCGGGCTTGAGCCGTCAAGCCAGCGTTCTGGGAGACACGACGCGGCCAACCTTGACCGCATCGCCCCCGCGCCGCTCGAATCCCTCGGCCGAGGACTGCCATTCGGCAATGGATCGCGGTCCAAAAGAGCGTGACGCCCCATATAGCTACGGCGATCGCGCGACCCGCTCGAAAGCACTTCGGTTGATTCAACCACGATCCGAATCATGGCACCGTGAAGACTGGCCGGGGTGCGACAACCCCGGCTCGCTCTTTCCCATGACGGTCGCGTCGTCGACGCTTCACCCGTCCCTGTTACTGCCGGAACCCGCCCTGTTAACGGCGCGGGCCCGCCCTGTTCCGCGTGAATTTCACCCTGTTATGCAGGAACAGGGCGAGCGTGCCACAATATATTGAGATATATAGAAAATATCTCCAACAAAGTTGGAAATAACAGCGTGAGAAAAAATCTTCGCCCTGTTCCGCCCTGTTACTGGCCATGAACAGGGCGGCGGGCGTCATCGGCGGCCTGGTCGGCCGGCGGAGAATAGCGCCAGTCCGGCGGCGATAGGGCAAGGTCGGGAGCAACGGACAGGGAGATCGCGCGTTTGCTGCCGTAGGTGGCTTGAAAGCGAGAGGCGATGATCTCCCGCGCGCGACCGTCGGGAGGACATATGCCGGCTTTTTCTTCCGTGTCGCGGCGATCGACTTCTAGCCTGACGCTCGCGCTTTTGCTCGCCACATCCGCCTGCAGCAGCGGTGGCAGTGGTGGCGGCGGCTCCCCGACGCCGACGCCCGCCAACATGGCGCCGGGCTTCACGTCCGCGGCATCGGCGAATGTCGTCGAGAATCTGACGGACGCCTATCAGGCGACTGCGACCGATCCCGAGGGCAGCGCGGTCACCTACAGCATCGCCGGCGGCGCGGATGCCGCGCGTTTCACCATCACCGCGGCGGGGCTGCTCCGCTTCGTCACGCCGCCCGATTTCGAGGCGCCCGCCGATACCGGCCAGGACAATGGCTATGACGTCCAGTTGGGCGTTACCGACGGGATGGCCAGCGCCACGCTCGCGGTGCGGATCAATGTGACCAACAGCAAGGAGGGCATCCGGGTCCGTCGCGTCGGCACCGGCTTCAGCCAGCCGCTCTATGTCGCGCCGATCCCGGGCGACACGAAGGTCTTCGTGGTCGAAAAGGGCGGCGCCATCCTCACGCTCGATCCCGCGACCGGCGTGAAGACGGCCTTCATCACCGTCTCGAATATCGCGACCGACAGCGAGCGCGGCCTGCTCGGCATAGTGGCCGCGCCCGATTATGCGACGAGCGGTTCCCTCTACGCCTATGTCACCAATGCCGCGGGCAATATCGAGATCCGCCGCTACCATCGTGGCACCGGCGGCGCGGGCGTGCTCGACGCGACCCTCATCACCATCCCGCATCCCACCAACAGCAACCATAATGGAGGCTGGCTGGGGTTCGGGCCCGACGGGAACCTCTATTTCGCGACCGGTGACGGCGGCGGCGGGGGCGATGTGCCGAACAATGCGCAGAACACCAATGTCCTGCTCGGCAAGATCCTGCGCATCACGGTCAACCCGACAGCCACCTCGGCGCCTTTCTACACCATCCCCGCCGACAACCCCTTCGCGAGCGGCGCGGGCGGGGCGCGCGAGATCTTCGCCCTTGGCTTCCGCAACCCGTTCCGCGCCTCCTTCTCGGGCAGCAATTTGATCGTCGGCGATGTCGGGCAGGATGCCTGGGAAGAGGTCGATCTGCTCCGCCCGCAGGACAAGGGCGGCAATTATGGCTGGCATTATCGCGAGGGCGCCCACGCCTACACCGGCACCGCCCCGGCCGGGGTGATCGATCCGGTGCTGGAATACAGCCATGGCACCGGCTTGAAGCAGGGCCCGACCATCACCGGCGGCTATGTCTATCGCGGTCCGGTCGCGTCGCTGGCCGGCCTCTATGTGTTCGGCGATGAAGGGCGCGGCCATATCTTCACCGTGCCGGCGTCTTCGCTGGTGCAGGGCACCACGCTCGGCGCGAGCGGCTTCGAGCGCCGCAACGAGGATTTCGCGCCCGATGCCGGCACGATCGATCAGCTCGCCTCGTTCGGCGAGGATGCGGCGGGCAACCTCTATCTCGTCGATCTCGACGGCGAGATCTACATGGTCACGACCGCCTAATCCTCCGCGATCAGGCTCGTCCGCTTGGTCTCGGGCAGCATCAGGAAGGCGATCGTGGCACAGGCGATGATCGCGGTGACGTACCAGTAGAATGCCGCCTCGATATGGGCATTCTTGAACCAGAGCGCGACATATTCCGCCGAGCCGCCGAAGATGGCGTTGGCGATCGCATAGGCGAGACCGACGCTCATCGCGCGCACCTCCGGCGGAAACATCTCCGCCTTCACCAGCCCGCTGATCGAGGTGTAAAACGATACGATGGCGAGCGCCATCACGATCAGGAAATAAGCCGCCACCGGG
>NZ_JAQGLC010000115.1 GCF_028293085.1 Sphingomonas bacterium | reverse complement strand
GAAGCGCCGACTCGCGGCCCGAACCCGGACCCTTTACTTCCACTTCGAGCGTGCGGACGCCGTGCTCGGCGGCCTTCTTGCCGGCATCCTCGGCCGCGACCTGCGCCGCGTACGGGGTCGACTTGCGGCTTCCCTTGAAGCCCATCGCGCCGGCCGACGACCACGAGATCGCGTTGCCCTGGGCATCGGTGATCGTGACCATGGTGTTGTTGAAGCTGGCGTTCACGTGCGCGACGCCGGAGGTGATGTTCTTGCGCTCACGCCGCTTAATGCGCTGAGGTTCGCGTGCCATGGTAAAATCCTAACCCTGAAGCTGGAAGGCGAGCCGCCCCGTCGGGAGCGGCTCAGCGCATCACTTTTTCTTGCCGGCGATCGGATTGGCCTTGCCCTTGCGGGTGCGCGCATTGGTATGCGTGCGTTGGCCACGGACCGGCAGGCCCTTGCGATGGCGAAGCCCGCGATAGCAGGCCAGATCCATCAGCCGCTTGATGTTCATCGCGGTGTTGCGACGGAGATCACCCTCAACGGTGTGATCGGCGTCGATCGTCTCGCGAATCTGCAGCACTTCCTGATCGGTCAGGTCCTGCACGCGGCGCTCGGGGGCGATGCCCAGCTTGGCGGTGATTTCCTTGGCCTTGGTATCGCCAATGCCGTGGATGTATGTGAGCGCGATAACAACGCGCTTGTTGGTCGGGATGTTGACACCCGCAATACGAGCCATGAAATTTAGTCTCCTGCTCCACGGGGTGTGCATGGCTGCAGCCACCCCATCTCATCGCGTTGCAATCTGAAACGCAAGATAACGGCGAGCGCAAACAAGCGCCGCCGGGACCCGGTGTTTCGGAATAGCTGCCAGATAAGAGGCGCGCGCCCGGCTGTCAAGCTGCGCAGCACGGCAACAGGCCAAATTCCACGCCCGCCGCTCACGCCAGAATATTCACCGCCCGGGCCGCAACCAGGGCGATCGTCAACAGCGAGATCGCGGATTCGATCATCATCAGCATCTTGGCGCGACGCGACAGGGGCAGCGTATCGGTCGGCGAAAAGGCGGTCGCGTTGGTGAAAGACAGATAGAGATAATCGACGAACCCCGGCGACCAGGTGCAGGGCTCGCGCGGCTCGCCGATCGTCATCTGGGGATAGAGGAAATCGCACTTCTCGGTTTCGATCAGGCCACGCGCCGCGGGCCCGCCGTGATCGATGCTCCAGAACCACAGGGCGAAGACGATGACGTTGGTCGCCCAGATATTCAGCGCATCGAGCAGCAGCGTCTGTCCGATCTTGGTGGCGCTGCCATGAAGCAGCGCGTGCACCAGCGCGATCAGCGCGCCGAGATTGATGATCGTGATCAGCGCGGTCAGCAGCAGGGCCAGCCGGCGGATCATGCGCCTTTCCCAGGCGACGCGCCGCCAATGATGATCCTCCTTTGCGTCGCGCGCACTGGCCTGGGTCCAAGCGGTGGCGGCCGACAGTGGCAGCAGCAGCGCGATCTCCAGCCCAGGCGCGAGCCAGCGCGGTCCGATGGTCAGATCGTTGAACATCAGCAATTGCAGGCCGGCCACTGCCGCAACCGACGCGCGGGCGAGCCAGAAATCCCAGGCATGGGTATGAATTGCTTTGAGTGCCCAGCTCATCGTTATCCGTCTCGCACGCGGCAGGCGATCATTCCAGCCGTCACGATGGCAGCACGATCGCCGCGACTAGCCCCGGCGCATTGTCGCCAAGCTCCAGCCGCCCGCCATGCAGCCGCGCGACCGCCTCGATCAGCGAAAGGCCGAGGCCGGCGCCCGGCGTGCTGCGCGCGTTGTCGAGTCTGCCGAAACGGCGAATTGCCTGCTCGCGATCCTCCGTGGCAATCCCCGCGCCCCGATCCTCGACCTGAATGCGGACCTCGCTCCCCTGCCCCGCCAGCCGCAACGTCACCTCGCCGCCCCAGGGGGCATGGCGCAGCGCATTGTCGATCAGGTTGGTGATCGCCTGCGTCATTAGCTCGCGGTGGAGGATCAGGCGAAGCGGTGGCGATTCGATCGCCACCGTGAAGCGCATGCCCGCATCCTCGGCGACGGGCGCGTAAAGCTCGGCGATCTCCTCGATCAGCGCGGCGGGATCGAGGCTGGCGAAGCGGTCGCGCGAAACCGATTCGGATCGGCTGATCTCGATCAGCATGGTCAGCATCCGCATCACCAGATCGGTCTCGGTGAGCAGCCCGCCCAGCGCCGCCTCGCGCTGCGCCGGATCGGCCAGCAACACGGCGTTTTCGGTTTTGGTCCGGAGCCGGGCGAGCGGCGAGCGCAAGTCATGCGCCAGGCTGTCGGTGACGACCCGCAGCTCGATCATCAGCCGCTCGACCTTGTCGAGCATCGCGTTAAGGCGAGTCGCGAGCCGGTCGAACGCATCGCCCCCGCCCGAGGCGCCCGCCACGCGGCGGGTGAGGTCGCCGCCGGCGACACCCTCTATCACATCGGCCACGCTGTTCAGCCGGCGCCCGACATAGCGGGTAACCACCAGCCCGCCCACGACGCCCAACCCGAGCGACAACAGCATCGCCAGCACCAGCGCGCGCTCGATGCCGCGCTGTTCCTGCTCCCAGTCGTCGAGCAGGCGCCCGCTCACCAGGCGCAACGCGCCGATCCGCCGAACCGAATAGCCCGCGTCGCGCACCGACCACGGCGGCGACGTCCCAAGCCGGCCGATCCTAAAGTCGATCGATGCAGGCGCGCCGATCGCAGCGACTGCCGGCCCCACCCCGACCACGCGCCGGCCGTCGGCATCGACGACTTCGACGATCAGCGACAGGTCACCGGGCGCCCGCGCCTCCTCGATCGCGCGGTCGAGCGCCGGCAGGCCGCCGGTGCGCCAGACCGAGAAAAGCGCGTCGGCTTGCTCGATCGTGTCGCGGCGCAGCTCGCCCACCGCGTCGTCATGAACCTGGCGCCAAACAAAGGCGACGAGGACAAGATTGGACACCAGCGCCAGGGCGATCGCGAGCAGCGCGATCCGCGCCGTGACCGACAGCCGCATCAGATGTCGGCGGAGAGCCGATATCCCGCACCGCGCACCGTGTGCAGGATCGGCGTGGTGAAGCCTTCCTCGATCTTGCGCCGCAACCGTCCGATATGGACGTCGACCACGTTCGAGCCCGGATCGAAATGATAATTCCAGATCTTCTCGAGCATCATCGTTCGAGTGACGACCTGCCCGGCGTGACGGGCAAGATATTCGAGCAGGTTGAACTCGCGCGCGCCGAGCGCGATCGGCCGCCCCTCCCGCATGACGAGGCGGGCGAGCAGGTCGATTTCGAGATCGCCGACGATCAGGCGGGTCGGCTGCGATTCCGCCGCGACCCGGTCGGCGCGACGCAGCAGCGCCTCGATCCGGGCGGAGAGCTCGGCAAAGGAGAAAGGCTTGACCAGATAATCGTCCGCGCCCGCGTGCAGGCCGTCGATCCGGTCGTCCACCGTGGCGAGCGCCGACAGGATCAGCGCCGGTGTCCGGATGCCGGCGGCCCGAATCGCACCTATCATGGCCAGGCCGTTCAGGCCCGGCAGCATGCGGTCGGCGATGATCAGGTCGAAAATGCCCTCGCTGGCGAGGAACAGGCCATCGCGGCCGTCGCCACAGGTTTCTACCGCGAAGCCAGCCTCGCTCAGACCCTTGGCGAGATAGCCAGCGGTGGAAGCGTCGTCTTCGACGATCAGGATCTTGCGGGTCATGGGCGGCATTCCGGACGGAGCCTTTCACCCTTTATAGAAAAATTGGCCGACGGAAAGCGAACCTTCCGCCGGCCGCGGCGCCCCCGGGAGTGCGGACGCCGATCTCGAGAAACTTTCCCGCCCGTGTCGGGCGATGTCCTCGAGATAGCGGCCGCCGTTCGCCGATCCGATGACGGCGAGGTGAAGAGTTTGTCATGGAAAGCGCCGCTGGACGGCGTGGGGCCTATCGCGTCGGCGGCGGTGCCGGCGGCGGTGGCGCCTCGGCCGCGGATTTGAGGTTCACCACCTGCAGGGCCAGCACCTCGTCCACCTTGGGCGCGAGCGTATCGGCGCCGGCGCGGACATAGCCGCTGACGACATAGTCGAGCGTCAGCTTGGTCGCGTTCGATCCTTCGGGGTCGAGCTTGAAGGTCAGCGTGCCCACCACCGCCTCGGCCTGGAGGGGGCCCAGCGCGCCGCTCAGCCGAATCATCCGCGGGGGCTGGATATAGAGGATGCGGGCATGCTCGACGCTGCCCTTGCGGTCCGGAAAGCGCTCGCAGAAGCAGCCCGTGGCCTGGGTATCGAGATACAGGTTCGCGCTGTCGTCCGAGTAGGTGTGGTCCTTGCTCCACCAGCGCTGCGGCGAGCGCAGCGTGTCCCACACTTGCTGGATCGGCGCATCGATAGTGATCGCGTCATGGATCTCCATCGTGGTCGTGGTCGCGGAGACGACGTCGGCCGACGCCGGCGTGACGAGCAGGAGCGCCAAGGCAGCGCTCAACATACCGACAGATTTCATCCAGGCCTTCCCCGTTCGAACCAGCACATCATATGCGCTTGATTCGCAACGGCAAGCGAGGGGAAAGTCAGGCGGTCCCGTCCAGGATCGCCTCAATCGCGCGAGTCACCTCGTCCATGTCCGCCATGCCGTCGACCCGCGAAACCAGCCCGCGGGCCTCGTAGATCGGCAGGATCGGCGCGGTCTTGGCCCGGTATTCGGCCATGCGATTGCGCACCGTCTCGGCATTGTCGTCGTCGCGGCGATTGAAATGGGTCGATCCGCACACGTCGCAGATGCCCGCGACCTTGGGCACCTTGTAGCGATCGTGATAGCCTTCGCCGCATTTGGCGCAGGTGTAGCGCCCGGTGATGCGATCGATGAGCGCTTCCT
>NZ_JAQGLC010000104.1 GCF_028293085.1 Sphingomonas bacterium | reverse complement strand
AAAATACTGCGTATTTTGGTTCCTCCCACGCCCGCTGCGCGGCGGCTTCGCCGTCCCTGACAGCCACGCCGCCAGCCGTCTTTTCGAAGCTGTTCTCACTTCCGAGGACAGAAGTCGGAGAGACATCATGGCACAGGTTCAACACATCGGCGCGGCATCTGATCGCGTGATGGCAGCACTGGTTGCCGGGCTCGAAATCGAGTTCGGGCATGAGGCCGGAGCGGCACTGGCGGCACGGTTTCTGGCCGCTGAGGGACCGGATTTTCACTGGGATGCGCGGGTCTCGGAGCGCTGGCTCGGGGTTTATGAGAGCGTGAGCGACGAGGATCTGGAGCTCGATCGGGTGGCGATTTGCGGGCGGCTCGATGGCGACTGGTTTGCGGCAACCTGCATCGTCGATGGCGAGGGGATGGCGCACGGCATGATCGGCCACCGTGTTTTCAGGACCGAACGCCAGGCACGGCGGGCGTTCGCGCATGCACGCTGAAGGCGCGGTTTCTGGTGAGGAGGAGCGGCGTCGGTTGGGCGCTGCTTCTCCTTTTTTTGTGAGCCTGGGTGGGGAGGATGGGGGGAAGAAGGGAATGCAAGATAAAGGCACTGCCTCGCATGCGAGGCTTAGTGACTGTCTGCACATCGTTTTTCTGCGAGACAGGGTCTCGCATGAGAGAGACACGATGTTGCGTGCTCGGACAGGGGTGGTCCGGGCGTGAGCGAGGACGAATTCGAGCCGAGGCTTGGCCGCATCCGCAATCTCGGTGGCAAGAAGGCCCGCAAATATCTGGGCCGCGTGGTCGCGGCTGCGGCGCGTGCCGGCGGCGGCACCGGCCGAGGTAATCGCCGGTTCGACGGCAGCCGGATCGGGCGCGGCGCAAGCATGGGCCGGGTGCTCGCCAGCCGCGACAAATATGGCGGGCTGCGCGGTCGTCGCGTAGCGGTGAAGGTCCGCCTGGTGAAATTGGCGGGTCGCGGCACGTCAGGGGCCCGGGCGCATCTGCGCTATATCCAGCGCGACGGGGTGACGCGAGAAGGGACACCCGGAGCGCTCTATTCGGCGGAGCGCGACGAGGCGGACGGCAAGGCGTTCCTCGAGCGCTCGGACGGCGACCGGCACCAGTTCCGCTTCATCGTGTCGGCCGAGGATGGCGCCGAATATCCCGACCTCAAACCCTTCACCCGCCGGCTGATGACGCAGATGGAAGTCGATCTCGGAACGAAGCTCGACTGGGTCGCCGTCGATCATTTCAACACCGGCCATCCGCACACCCACATCACGCTGCGCGGCGTCGACGACCGGGGCCAGAATCTGATCATTGCGCGGGAATATATCTCGCACGGCCTGCGCGAGCGTGCGGCGGAACTGGTCACGCGGGATCTGGGGCCGCGCACGACGCAGGAAATCGAGGCGCGGTTGCGGCACGATATTGGCGCGGAGCGGCTGACCATGGTCGATCGCCGGCTGGTGCGGGATATGGATGCGGAGCGCGTGGTGAGCGCGGCAGATCGCAACCCGTTCCAGCAAGCGCTGCGCGCAGGGCGCTTGCAGAAGCTCGGCACCATGGGCCTGGCCGAGGAGCTGGGATCGGGGCGCTGGCAGCTCGCCGAGGATCTCGAGGATACGCTGCGCCAGGTCGGCGAGCGCGGCGACATCATCCGCACCATGCAGCGTGAACTGACCGCCCGCAATCTCGACCGGCCCGGCGTCGAACAGCGGATCTACGACGCGACGGGCGGGGACGCTGCGCCGGTGGTCGGCAAGGTGGTGATGCGCGGTCTGTCCGACGAGCATCGCGACCGGCATTTTCTGCTGGTCGACGGGATCGATGGCCGCATTCACCGTGTCGACATAGGCGCGGGCGATGCGACCGAACCGCTACCCGAAGGGTCGATCGTCAGGATCGTACCGCGCGAAGCAGGCGTGCGTGAGGCCGACCGGACGATCGACGCGGTCGCGCGCGCCAATGGCGGACGCTATTCGGTCGACCTGCATCTGCGGCACGACCCGTCTGCGACCGAAGCTTTTGCCGAAGCGCATGTCCGCCGGCTCGAGGCGATGCGGCGCCTGTCCGGTGGCGTCGAGCGCGAGGCCGATGGGAACTGGACGATCGGTGACGATCATCTTGTCCGGGCAGCCGTCCATGAGGCGCGGGCCGCACGCGATCGGCCGGTGACGGTCGAGACCTTGTCGAGCATACCGCTGGAGCGCCTGGCGACCGCCGACGCAGCAACCTGGGTCGATCGGACGCTGACGGGCGGCGAGGGCGAGCCGGTGCGGGACTCGGGATTCGGCCGCGAGCTGCGGGAGGCGCAGGCGTCGCGGCGCCAGTGGCTGGTCGAACAAGGACTGGCCGAGGAGCAGGCGGGCATCGTCCGGTTCGGACCGGACTTGATAGCGACGCTACAGCGGCGGGAATTGCTGCGCGTCGCTGGCCAGTTGTCGGACGAGTTCGGCCTCGCCTTCACCGAGGCGCGGACAGGGGAGCGCATCGAGGGGGTTTTGCGGCGGCGCGTCGATCTCACCAGTGGGCGGTTCGCGCTGGTCGAGAAGTCGCGGGAGTTCACGCTCGTACCGTGGCGGCCGGCGCTTGAGCGTCAGATCGGCAAGCAGGTGGCCGGCATCATGCGCGGCGACGGAGTCAACTGGCGGCTCGGGCGTGAGCGGAGCGGGCCGGTTATTTCATAGCGCAGGGGCAGACTGCCGAAATCGGGCCGGGCACCCGATCGAGACGATCGGGACCGTCCTGGTGGCGGGGCGAATTGACTTGTCGTGGCGCAGCCCTAGTTTGGCGCCGTCGTGACCCGCTTCCTGCGCCTCCTCCTGCTGACGTTCGCCATGGTTGGCCTTGCCGGCGAGTCAAATCGAACACCGTGCTCAGCGCCTTGATCGGGGCTTATCGCCGTACTGACCTGATCGAAAAATAGTCGTCCTTGAACCAGTGACCCAGGTGAGATGGATCGAATTGCTCGGATGAGCAAAGGCATCATGTCTTCAATCGATCGAGCCGTAGGCGTTGACGGTCGTCGGTGAGGCGTCGCAGCGCCAGGAAGGCGATGCTCAGCGCAGCGATCCCGCTTGATCCGGCAAGCAGGAACATCAGCAAGATCTGGTATTTCACGGCTTCGACCGGATCCATGCCGGCGATGATCTGGCCGGTCATGATTCCGGGAAGCGTGATGATCCCTGCCGCCGACATCTGGTTGACGATCGGCAACAGGCCGCGTCGGATCGAGTCGCGCAGCAACGGCGTCGTCGCTGCGGCGAAACTATAGCCCAGGCCCAGTTGCGCTTCGATCGTCATGCGTTCGCGCTTCAGGCCGCCAAGAAGATTGTCGAGCGTGATGCTCCCCGAATTCAGGACCGCGCCGAGAATGATGCCGGCCAGGGGAATAGCGTAATGCGGGTCGTACCAAGGCGTGGGCCGGATGGCGGTCGCGAGCGCCAGCGCCGCGGTGACGAAGGTCGCGAGCACCACGCTGACCCCGGTCAGCAGATAGCCGGCATGGCCGATGAAGCGCTGCTTCGGCCTGGTCGCGATCTCCCGCGCGGCAATCAGCGCCATGACCATCACGATTGCGAGGGTCGCTGCCGGCTGGTTCAACCCGAAGATGAAGCGCAGCAGATATCCGACCGCAACGAGCTGAACGATCATCCGCAGCGACGCCCAGACGATCTGGCGGTGGAGCTGCAGGCGGAGCACGACCGAGAGCGCTGCATCGAGCAGGACCAGCGAGCCGGCGAGCGCGAGATCCCAGGGACTGAGGATAACGGCGGTCATGCGATGCGCTCCAGCTGCCGGTTCGCCATACGATATCGACTGGCATTCAGCCGCCCGGCCTGGCTTGGGTCGTGTGACACCATCACGACGATGGTGCCGGCCGCGGCGCGTTCGGCGACCAGCGCTTCCACCTCCCCGACCGATTCGGGGTCGAGCGGCCCGGTAGGCTCGTCCAGCAGCAACACCGGCGACGCGAGAACGAACGCGCGAACCAGCGCCAGCCGCTGGCGCTCGCCGGTCGACAGCCGTGCGACCGGCCCGGAAAACTGTTCCATGCCGACACCGAGCCGCGTCGCCAGGGTCCGAGCGGCATCGCGCTGGTCATCAGCGAAATGCTCCTCGACATTGTCTGCCCACCAGCCAGACTCGGCCGCGACATAGGGAGCGTGCCGGCGCCATTCCGGCCCGGTGAAGGCCGATCTCGATCGATCGTTCAGGGCGACCGCGCCATCATTGGGGTCGAGATCGGCGATCATGCGCAGGAACAGGCTTTTGCCCGATCCCGACGCCCCGGTGATCACGCTGGTCGAGCCAGTTGCGAACCGGGCGTCGAACGGGCCGGCCAGCGTACTGCGCAGCGCGGCGATGCTCAGTCCCCCGCCATGTTCGGCTTCCGGTTGAGTGGGCCGGCCTTTATCGGAAATTGCCATCCCAGTTCCTGTCGGTTTCAGGTCGTTGCCGAACACGATATCGCGAGCGTGCCGGCGCGTGACGTTCATCTATCCTTGGCCCCGACATCACGAACCGGCGAACGCCACTGGTGCTTCAGCCTCAGGCACGGGGCGCGGCAGGGTCAGTTGCACCAGCGCGGGCATTGCCAGCAACACCAGGGGATATTGCAGCAACAGCCCGGCGATGATCGCGATCGCCAATGGCTGCTGGATACCCGAGCCCTGGCCGATCGCGAGCGCCAGCGGCAGCAGGGTCAGGATCGCCGCCGACGTCGTCATTGTGATCGGCCGCAACCGGTTGCGGCTGGCTTCGCGGATCGCCTCGCGGATCGGCATCTGGTGCGACATTTCCTCAAGCTCGGACATGTAGAAGATCGCCATCTCGGTGCCGATCCCGATGATCATCGTCATGCCCATCAGCGCGGTGATGTTGAGGTCGACCCCGGTCAGCCACAGGGCGGTGAACACCGCGGTCGTCGAGAGCAGCGAGCAGGCGATGATGATCATCGGCCGCCAGAACTGGCGATAGAGGATCAGCAACAGGATGAACTCGGCGATCAGCGCGGCGCCGAACACGCGGGTCAGCCCCGAAAAGGCGATCTGCTGCTGTTGGTACAGACCGCCCAGCTCATAACGGATGCCGGGGCCGAGCACGCCGGGTTTGTCGAGCGCTGCCTTCACGTCCGCCACTGCCGCGCCAATGCCGCGGCCCTGGATGCGGCCGGTGACGGCGATCATTGGTTGCAGATTCTCGCGGCTGATCTGTGGCTGACCGGTGACCGACACGATGTCGGCGACGCGCGACAGCGGGAAGACATGACCGTCGGTGGCGCGGATCGGCAATTGCGCGAGCTGCGCTTCTGTCATGGTCAGCGCGCCAGGCAGGATGACGCGGACGCCGACTGCCTTGGTCGCCTGTGGCAGTGCGGTGGCGATGGTGCCGGTCAGCGCGCCGTCGATCGCGGCCTGCACATCGGCCGGGGCAACCCCCTCTACGCCTGCGCGTATCGGGTCGATCTTCACGTTGAGCGCGTCGCCGGCCAGCCGAACCCCGCTCTTCACCTCGACCACGCCGGGAATTTTGGTCACGATTCCCGCCACTTTCTCGGCCTCGGACAGCAGGGCAGCGGCGTCGGAGGAATAAAGCTTCACTTCGATGGGCTGGGGCACCGAAGTGAGATCGCCGATCAGATCCTCCATCAGCTGGGCGACCCCGACCTGGACGCCGGGCACCTTGGCGGTGACCTCGTCGCGCATCGCCGCCGCGACGATATCGGTCGGCTGACGATGGCTTGGCTTGAGCCGGACGAAATAGTCACCATGATAGCTTTGCCCGAGATTGCCGCCGAGCCCGGTGCCGAGCCGGCGCGAGAAGGTCTCGACCTCGGGATTGGCCTTGAGCAGCGCGTCGATCTGCGCGACCTCGCGCCCCGTCTCGTCGAGCGAGGTGCCCGGGGCC
The DNA here is from genome assembly GCF_028293085.1 of Sphingomonas bacterium. Taxonomy (GTDB): domain Bacteria; phylum Pseudomonadota; class Alphaproteobacteria; order Sphingomonadales; family Sphingomonadaceae; genus Sphingomonas. Next base: position 1,072 of record NZ_JAQGLC010000104.1, on the reverse strand, counting down.
GTGAAATAGTCCATGATGAACCCGCCCTCGTCGACCTTGGGCATGAAACCGGTCGGCACGTTCGAATAGCCGATATAGCCGATCACCAGCAGCGGCACGAGGATGATGCCGAGGATTGCGGGACGGCGCAGCAGCCCGTCGAGCGCGCGATCATGCTGGCGCGCGAGCCAGCCCTCGCCAGCGGCGCCGGGATCGTGCCATTTGGTGAAATCGACGAGGCGGCGGGTCAGCACCGGCACCACGAAGGCGGTCATCCCCCAGGAGATGGCGAGCGCCGCCGCCATCGTCACCGACAGCGCCTTTGAGAAGGCGCCGGTGACACCGGTCAGGAAGGACAGCGGCAGGAACACGATCAGCGTGGCGAGACTCGAGCCCGTCAGCGGCGCCATGAACTCGTGCGCGGCGGGCAGCACCGCCGCGTCGCCGGTCGGTGCGCCATCCGCATGCGCGGCACCGGCGCGCCGGGCGATGTGCTCGACCATCACGATCACGTCGTCGATCAGCAAGCCGACCGCGGCGGCGATCCCGCCCAAGGTCATGATGTTGAAGCTCATGCCCATCATCGACAGGATCAGCACGGCTGCGGCGAGCGTCGCCGGCACCGCGATCACCGCGATCATCGTCACCCGCCAGCTGCGCAGGAAGAAGAACAGCACAGCGGCGGCCAGCACCAGCCCGATCAGCACAGCGTCACGCACGCTGGCCACCGACTGGGTGACAAGCTCGCTCTGGTCGTACCATTTCACCAGTTTGACGCCCGGTGGCAGTTTGAAGCCGGCCAGGGTCGATGCGACGGTCTTGGCGACCTGGACGGCATTGCCGTCGGGTTGCTCGTAGATGCTGAATAGCACGGCCGGCTTGCCGTCTTCGACGATACGCAACCATTGCGGGACGACCCCGTCCTGCACCGTCGCCAGATCGCGTACCCGGACGATGCCGGCGGGATCGGCGCGCACGACAATGTCGTCAATCTGGGCAGTCGAAACCGTGCTGCGATCGGCCACGACCAGCGACAGTCGCCCGCGATCCTGAACCTGGCCAACCGCGCTGAGCACATTGCCGCCGCGGATCG
>NZ_JAQGLC010000088.1 GCF_028293085.1 Sphingomonas bacterium | reverse complement strand
GCCGCCGCCAAGATGGTGCGCGACGATCTGACCCGGCGAATCAGCGAAGACCTCGGCAATTTCGAGGCCGAGGCCGCGTGATTCGATCGATCATCACCTGGACCGGATCGGCGCTGCCCGTGCGCCGCGTGTCCAATGCCGAGCTGGCCGAGACCGTCGACACCTCCGACGAGTGGATCGTCGAGCGCACCGGCATCCGGTTCCGCCATATCGCCGGCCCCGACGAGACGACGGGCACGCTGGCGGCCGATGCCTGCAAGGCCGCGCTCGCCGCTGCCGGCCGCACCGCACAGGAGATCGACCTGATCGTGCTGGCGACCGCGACGCCGGACCAGACCTTCCCGGCGACCGCCACCAAGGTGCAGGCGATGCTCGGCATCAACGATTGCGTGGCGTTCGACGTCGCCGCGGTCTGCTCGGGCTTCCTCTACGCCCTGCAGGTCGCCGACAGCATGATTCGCGCCGGCGCGCACCGCCGCGCTTTGGTGATCGGCGCCGAGACCTTCAGCCGGATCCTCGACTGGGAGGATCGCACCACCTGCGTCCTGTTCGGCGACGGCGCCGGCGCGGTCGTCCTCGAGGGCTCGGAGAGCAAGGGCGATCGGGGGGAGCGCGGCATCCTCGCGACCCGGCTCCATGCCGATGGCCGCCACAACGAACTGCTCTATGTCGATGGCGGGCCCTCCACCACCGGCACCGTCGGCAAGGTGCGGATGAAGGGACGCGAGGTGTTCCGCCACGCCGTCGTCAACCTCGCCGCCGTGATGACCGAGACGCTCGCCGTGGCCGGCTAAGTCTCCGCCGATTTCGACTGGGTCGTGCCGCACCAGGCCAATGCCCGGATCCTCGACGCGACCGCGCGCAAGCTCGGGCTCGATCCCGCCCAGGTGGTGGTGACCGTGGACCAGCATGCCAATACCTCGGCGGCGTCGGTGCCGCTGGCGCTCGACACCGCGGTGCGCGACGGACGGATCAAGCCGGGCCAGCTCCTCGTTCTCGAGGCGATGGGCGGCGGCTTCACATGGGGCGCGGCGGTAGTTCGGCTCTAGCTGGCATTACCATAGTGTAACAAAGGCCTTTCAGTCCGCCGCATCATTGTGTTAGGACAAGTTCTTGCCACCTGGGGGAGGGTAGCGATGGCACCTGTGGGGACGTTGACACGAGCTGATCTGGCCGAGGCGCTGCACCATCAGGTGGGCCTCTCGCGCGCTGATTCCGCCAAGCTGGTCGAGCAGGTCCTGGGCCATATGTGCGAGGCACTGGCCAAGGGCGAGAATGTCAAGATTTCGGGCTTCGGCACCTTCGTGCTTCGCGATAAGGGCGAACGCGTCGGCCGCAATCCGAAAACCGGGGTCGAGGTGCCGATCGCACCGCGCCGCGTGCTGACATTCCGCGCGAGCCAGATGATGCGCGACCGTATCGTCAGCGCGGGCTGACACCATCATGGCCGGCGTGCCCGACAAGGCGGCTGGCGCATTTCGGACGATCGGCGAGCTTTCGCGCGAGACCGGCTTGCCGCAACATATATTGCGCTATTGGGAAACGCGCTTTCCCCAGCTCCGGCCGCTCCAGCGCGCCGGCAAAAGGCGTTACTACCGGCCCGAGGATGTCGCGCTGGTGCTGCGCATCAACAGCCTGCTGAACCATGAGGGCTATACGATCCGCGGCGTGCAGAAATTGCTGTCCGACGAACGCAAGCGCATGCCGGCAGCCGCCGTATCCGGATCTTCTCCCGGTCCCGGCGTCGTCGATACGGGCGCGGTGCGCGAGGTCCGCGATTCGCTCGCCCGGGCATTGGCCGAGGATGCGGGCGCGGCCCAGGACTGAGCGGTTCACGGCGGAGTGGGCGCGAATTTTCCGTAACATGAGAAAGAGCCGGCTCGGTCGCGCAGATGGCACCCTGCGACGATTCGCGGCGACGTCGAATCGACGACATCGTCGGCCCGCCAGCGCCTTTGCCAGCCTTCCCGGCCAAGACGAACATCAATAAAGCTCAAGCATTCCGACCCCGGTGCGTCAAACGGCATGACCGCGGATCCGATGGTGAAGTAACCGGCCTCCCGGTCCCTCGCCTCGACTCAAATATCCACCTGTTTTTGCCAGGCCACGTCGACCCGTTTTTTTCACCTTTCCTGTCGCCGAAAGCGCGGCTTGTTGGAAAGATTCGCTTCGGTCGAGCGGCATTTCCAACAGATCGACCCGACAGGGCGGAATCTGCACTGCCGGAATCGTCGACTTATAGTTGACCAATTTCGAGAATCGATCGTCGATAGCCTGGCTATTCTTGTTCCTGTGATTCAATGCCATCATCGGTTTTCCAACCGCTCCTCACGCTCACCGCACCTCATGACGGTGTCGATGACGCAGGCTAGGACGCCTCACGCAGGTTTGAATCGAGCGGAAACTAGCGCGCGCCGATTCCCCGGGCGAGCATCTCGGCGATCGAATCGGCGACCTGATCGGGCGGCACATCATCCTCCCACACGCCGTAGCGCAGGCCGAGAAAGACGTTCATCCCCATGATCGCCCAGGCATGGACCTCCGACACGTCGTCCCGAATCTCGCCGCGCGCCGCGCCCGCCTTGAGCCGTGCGGCGATGCGGTCCGCCGTGGTCGCATAATGGAGGTGGAAGCTTTCGGGATCGACGAATTCCGCCTCGTCGATGATCCGATAGATCTCCTTGTGGCCGCGCACGAAGTTGATGAACTCGTACAGGCCCGCCCGCTCCGCCGCGATCTGATCGGGCGCCGCGCGAATCGCCGGCGCGACCTGATCGCGGACCTGATCCGACATGTCGCGGACCAGCGCGCGGAACACCGCGTCCTTCGAATCGAAATAGGTGTAGAAACTGCCCAGCGCGACGCCCGCGCGGCGCGTGATCCCGCTGACCGATGCCTCGTGGAAGCCCTTCTCGCCGAACTCGATCGCCGCCGCATCGAGGATCGCGCGGAGCGTCTTGCGCCCGCGCTCGGTGCGCGGCGCCTTGCCCTCGCTGGCGGCCGAGGCCGCGTCGCTTCTCGTCAACCCGTCCGGAAGCTTATCCGAAAGCGTTGCCGGTTGGACACGCTCACCCGCCATTTTCGGCCCCCTCACAATCCCAAGTTGAAACCTGGTTCATGTTTCAGTATAGCGCCTTCAACTGGCGCACAACCCGGTATCGAAAACCGAGGACCATCCAAGCGCCGCAGGAGGGGAGATCATCATGACACGCCTTATTTCCACGCGCACGCTGCTGAACGCCAGCGCTGCGATCGCTGCGCTGACCGCCATGCCGGCGATGGCGCAGGACGCGCCCGCCACCGACCAGACCCAGGCAGCCAGCGATGACGGCGCCGACATCGTCGTCACCGCGCGCCGCCGCGAGGAGACGCTGCTGACGGTGCCGATCGCCGTCACCGCCTTTTCCGCCGACAAGCTGGAGAAGATCGGCGCGACCGACCTGACCGACCTGCAGAACGTTACGCCCAACACCACGTTGAAGGACGCGCGCGGCACCAACTCCACTCTCGCCGCCTTCATCCGCGGCGTCGGCCAGCAGGATCCGGTCCCCGGCTTCGAGGCGGGCATCGGCATCTATCTCGACGACGTCTATCTCAACCGCCCGCAGGCGGCGGTGCTCGACATCTATGACGTCGAGCGGATCGAAGTGCTGCGCGGGCCGCAGGGCACGCTTTACGGCCGCAACACGATCGGCGGCGCGGTCAAATACGTCACCAAGAAGCTGCCCGATCATTTCGAGGCGAATCTCAAGGCCACCTATGGCTCCTACAATCAGGCCGACGGCATCGTCAGCGTTTCCGCCCCGATCGGCAGCATGTTCAAGGTCGGCGTGTCGGGCGCGCGGCTGACGCGCGACGGGTTCGGCAAGAACCTCACCCTCGGGATCGACAATTACGACAAGAATATCTGGGCAGGGCGCGGCACGGTCGAATTCGAATCGCCCGATTCGCGGCTCTTCGTGCGCATCACCGGCGATTATACTCATGACATGTCGAACCCGCGCAACGGCCATCGCCTGATCCCCGGCCTGCTCACCGGATCGCCGGTGCTGGCCAATGTCTATGACACCAATGCCGGCCTCGCCAATCCGAAGGAGGACATCTGGGCCGGCGGCCTCTCGATGTCCGTCAACGCGGACCTGACCGACAACCTCACGCTGCGCAGCATCAGCGCCTGGCGCAAGGATCGTTCCTACACGCCGATCGATTTCGATTCGACGCCGTCGGTCGATGTCGACGTTCCCGCGATCTACAAGAACGAGCAGACCAGCCAGGAATTCCAGCTGCTCTACAAGAGCGACAAGCTGAACGGCCTGATCGGCTATTATTATCTGGGCGCTAAGGCGGCGACCGGATTCGACGTGCTGCTGTCGACGACGCTGGCCGGGTTCGACGCCTATACCGCCGGCGACGTGCGCACCGAGACGAGCTCGATCTATGGCGACTTCACCTATGATTTCACGCCGCAGATCAGCCTGTCGCTCGGCGGCCGCTACACCTGGGATCAGCGCAAGTCGTACATCTTCAAGGCGAGCTATCTCGGCGGCGTGACCTCCGAGTTCGGCGGCAATCCGATCTTGTTCGGCGCGCCATCGACCGATTTCCGCGGGACGGCGAACTTCAAGAAATTCACGCCGCGCGCGTCGCTCAGCTTCAAGCCGAGCGACGAGCACATGTTATACGTGTCCTATTCGGAAGGCTTCAAGGGCGGCGGCTTCGATCCGCGCGGCTCCGGCACCTCGGCGCCAAAGCTCGCCACAGAGGTGACGCCGACATATCAGGAAATTTACAATTACCTGCTGTTCAAGCCTGAGTCGGTGAAGAGCTACGAGATCGGCTGGAAGGGATCGGCATTCGACCGCCGTCTGACCTGGGCGCTCGATGGGTTCTATTCGGATTACAGCGACGTACAGGTCCCCGGGTCGGTCGGCTGCATCATCGGCGGCGTCCAGTCCTTCTGCGGCATCACCACCAATGCCGCCAAGGCGAAGATCAAGGGCGTCGAGCTGGAGACCAACGCGGTGCTGGCCCGCGGCTTCGCCGGTTCGGGCTCATCGCTCTATTTCGCCGGCACGCTCGGCTATATCGACGCCAAGTACAAGACCTTCATCGGCCCGACGGGGACCGATGTCGCCAATGTCCGCGTGTTCCAGAACACGCCCGACTGGACAATGTCCGGCACGCTGGGCGCAAACCTGCCGGTCGGCCCGGGGTCGCTCAATGCCTCGACGACGGTCTCGTACCGCAGCCTGACCCACCAGTTCGAGACGGCCAGCCCGTTCCTCGACCAGCCGGGCTATGCGCTGTGGGACGCGCATCTGACCTACAGCTTCGGCGATGGGCGCTATTCGATCGGGGTGCACGGCAAGAACCTGACCGACAAGCACTACAAGACCGCCGGCTATCAGTATATCCGCACTGACATAGCGGGCAATCCGATCAACCTCTTGAACCAGCCAGTTCCGAACGGGCCATATGTGCCGACCCTTGGCAAGGAAGGCATCGCCACTGCCTTTTACGGCAATCCGCGCCAGATCTTCGGGACGCTGACCGCGAAGTTCTGAGGCAATTCCGAGCCGCCGGCCCCGGCCGGCGGCAAGGGGGGATGGACCGGGCGCTCCGCAACAGGGCGTCCGGTCTTTTCATATCGACAGCAGGAAGCAGCGCATGACCGACACCCATTCCCGCGGTTACCGCACGCTGGCGCTGACCATGCTGCTGCTGGTCTATACTTTCAATTTCGTCGACCGGCAGATCTTCAGCATCCTGGTGCCGGCGATCAAGGCCGACTTCGGTCTGACCGACACCCAGCTCGGCGTGCTCGGCAGCGTCGCCTTCGCCCTGCTCTACTCGACCCTGGCGATCCCACTGGCCTGGATCGCCGACCGGACCAGCCGGACCTGGACGATCACGATCAGCCTGGTGGTGTGGAGCGGATTTACCGCCTTGTGCGGCTGGGCGACGAATTTCGGGCAATTATTCGGCGCGCGGCTCGGCGTGGGCGTGGGCGAGGCCGGCGGCGTCGCGCCTTCCTATGCGGTGATCGCGGATACCTTTCCGCCCGCGAGCCGGGCACGGGCATTGTCAGTCTATTCGCTGGGCATTCCGCTCGGGTCGGCGGCGGGGGTGCTGCTCGGCGGCTATATCGCAACCACGGTGGACTGGCGGGCGGCGTTCCTCGTGGTCGGACTGGCGGGGGTCGCCATCGCACCACTGTTCCGCCTGATCGTGCGCGAGCCGGTGCGCGATCGCGCAATCGCCGCGACCGAACCGGTGCGCCGGGTGTTCGCGATCCTCGCGCGCAAGCCGAGCTTCTGGCTGCTCGCCTTCGGCGCCTCGGCCAGCTCGATGCTCGGTTACGGCCTCGCCTTCTGGCTGCCGTCGCTGCTCAAGCGCAGCTTCCATCTCGAGCTGCAGGACATCTCCTATTTCTACGGCGCGATCCTGCTGCTAGGCGGCGTGCCGGGCGTGCTGCTCGGCGGCGTGATCGGCGACCGGTTCGGCACGAAAGACCGCGCGGCCTATGCGCGGGCGCCGGCGATCGCCTTCGTCATCGCGGTGCCGCTGTTCGCGGCGGGGATCATGTCATCCTCGGTGACGGCGGCGTTCCTGTTCTTCCTGGTGCCGCAGGCGCTGGCCTATGTCTGGCTGGCGCCGGTGATCACCGCGGTCCAGCACCTCGTGCCGCCGCATATGCGCGCGACCGCCTCGGCGAGCTTCCTCTTCATCAACAATTTGATCGGGCTGGGGGCGGGGAGCCTGGTGCTCGGGGCGCTGTCGGACGGGCTGACCAAGCGGTTCGGCGACGAGGCGCTGCGCTATTCGATGCTGAGCGGGCTGGTGCTGTATCTGGTCGCAGCACTGCTGATGTGGCTGGCGGCGAAGCCGCTCAGGAAGGATTGGGTGGACTGAGATATTCCCCTCCCTTCAGGGGAGGGTTTTTTGATCAGCGTTCCCGGGTGGCCGCGAATTTCACCTTGGGATAGCGGTCGGCGACATAGCCGACGTCCCATGCCGTCTTGGCCAGATAGACCGGGTTGCCGTCGCGGTCCTTGGCCATGGAGGTGCGGTTGAGATCCATGAAGGCCTTGAGATCGGCCGGGTCCACCGCCGACACCCAGCGCGCGGTATCGAACGGCGCCATTTCGAGCCCGGCATCGACCTTATACTCGGCCTCGAGCCGCGAGAGCAGCACCTCGAGCTGGAGCTGCCCGACCACGCCGATGATCCAGTTCGAGCCGATCTCCGGATAGAAGACCTGAGTCACGCCCTCCTCGGCCATGTCATCGAGCGCCTTGCGCAACTGCTTGGTCTTGGTCGGGTCCTTGAGTGCGACGCGGCGGAGGATTTCGGGGGCGAAATTGGGCAGCCCCGTAAAGCGGATTGTCGCTTTCTCGCTCAGCGTATCGCCCACCCTGAGCGTACCGTGATTGGGGATGCCGATAATGTCGCCGGGGAAGGCCTCGTCGGCGAGCTCGCGATTCTGCGCGAAGAACAGGATCGGCGAGTGAATCGCGATCGGCTTGCCGTGCCCGGTCGGCGTCAGCTTCATGCCGCGTTTGAAAATGCCGGAGCAGAGCCGCATGAACGCGATCCGGTCGCGGTGCTGCGGATCCATGTTCGCCTGCACCTTGAAGACGAAGCCGGTGACCTCGGGATAATCGGGCGCGATCGGCGCGGGTTCGGCCGGTTGCGGGCGCGGGCCGGGGGCGTGCTTGCCGAGCGCGGCGATCAGCTCGGCGACGCCGAAATCCTTGAGCGCCGAGCCGAAATAGACCGGCGTCAAATCGCCGTGGCGATAGGCGACGGGATCGAAGGTGGAATAGCCGCCCTGGGCAAGCTCGGCCTCGTCGCGCAGCCTGGCCAGGCCGTCCTCGGACAGGATCCTGGCCAAGGCAGGATCGTCGAGCCCGGTAAAACTCAGCGGCTTGCCCATATATTCGCGCGACGGGCCCTCGGGCTGGCTCAGCGTATTGGCGTAGAGATCATAGACGCCCTCGAAATCGCTGCCCATGCCGACCGGCCAGCTCATCGGGCAGACATCGAGCGCGAGGACATCGGCGATCTCGTCGAGCAGTTCGAAGGCGCTGCGACCCTCGCGATCGACCTTGTTGACGAAGGTGATGATCGGCACCGAGCGCAGCCGGCAGACCTCGAACAATTTGCGCGTCTGCGCCTCGATGCCGCGCGCGGCGTCGATCACCATCACCGCGGAATCGACCGCGGTGAGCGTGCGATAGGTGTCTTCCGAGAAATCCTCATGGCCCGGCGTATCGAGCAGGTTGAAGGTCAGCCCGTCCTTCTCGAAGGTCATCACCGAGGAGGTGACCGAGATGCCGCGCTGCTGCTCGATCTTCATCCAGTCCGAACGGGCGCGGCGATTCTGACCGCGCGCCTTCACCTCGCCGGCGAGATGGATCGCGCCGCCGAAATAGAGCAGCTTTTCGGTCAGGGTGGTCTTGCCGGCATCGGGATGCGAGATGATCGCGAAGGTGCGGCGGTCGGAAATTCCAGTCATCGGGGCGCCCTAGCGGCTTACGCCGTCAGCGTCACGTGCAGCGCGCACCTCCAGTCGCTTCCGGGCGCGATCTCGAACACACCGGGCTTGTCGCGGAAGTCGCCGACATAGCCTTCCGGATCGGCGATGCCGTGCCATGGCTCGATACAGACGAAATGCGCGCCGGGCCGCGTCCAGATGCCGAGCTTCGGCGTGTCGGGAAAGGCGATGTCGAGGCACGGACCCGCCGGGGCACCATAGGTGACGCGGCGGGAGTGGATCCCGTCCCACACCAGTGCGTCGTTCGCGAACAGATCGTCGCGGAGCATCAGGGTGCGGCCGTCGAGCGGCGAGGGGCGCGGCGTCGGGCCGATCAGGCCGCCGGGCATGATTTCCCGGAGCGGCTCCGGCTCGTCCTGCTCGAAGACGATGCGGTGATCCTCGCGCGGTTCGCCATAAGGCAGCGGCCAGGCGAAGGCGGGATGCCAGCCGAAGCTGGCGGGCATGGGGGCATCGCCGTAGTTCGCGATCCGCGCCTCGATCTTGAGCGTTGCGCCGCTGATCGCGAAGCCGATCTCCAGCGCAAAGGCGAAGGGATAGACGGCGCGCGTTTCCTCATTGTCGGCGAGGCGGAAGAGCGCGGAACTCGCGTCATGCCGCATGAGCTCGAACGGCATGCGCCGCGCGAAGCCGTGCTGTTTCATTGGATATTCGACACCGTCGATCCGGATCATATCGCCGTTCGGGCGGCCGACCAGCGGAAACAGGATCGGCGCATGGCCGGTCCAATAGGCCGGATCGGCATCGGTCATCAGCTCGCGGCCCCGGGCGTCGCGGAGATGGGTGAGTTCGGCGCCGAACGGGTTGATCGCGGCGGAAAGATCGCCCGATGCGATCTCGACCAACTCAGTCATTCACAAGCTCCTCGTGACGTTCCCTTCTCCGTTCGTTTCGAGCGAAGGGGGGAAGCAGGCACCCGCCCGAGCCGCGTGGTCAGCCCCGCAGGCTCGCGCCGAGCTTCGTCGCGGCCGCGACGACCTTGTCCGCCACTGCCTTCAGTTCCTCGTCGGTGAAGCTCTTCTCGCCGGGCTGGAGGGTGACCTCGAGCGCGAGGCTCTTCTGCTCTTCGCCGCCGGCGCCGGTGAAGACATCGAACAGCCGCACCGCGGCGATCGCCGCCTTGTCCGCGCCCTTGACCGCGCGGACGAGGGTGTCGGCCGCCAGATCGGCGGGCACGAGGAACGCGAAATCGCGCCGCACCGCCTGCAGCGCGGGTGGGGCATAGGCCGGACGCATGAAGCCGGACGCGCGCCTGGCGGGCACCGCATCGAGATAGAGCTCTACCGCGGCGACCGGGCCGTCGAGATCGAAGGCACGCGCGGTCAGCGGGTGGATCATGCCGAAGGCCGCCAGCACCGTCTTGGGGCCGAGCCGGAGCGTACCGGACTGGCCCGGATGCCAGGCGTCGCCGGCCTCCCCCATAACCTGGAGATTCTCGACCGGCGCTCCGGCCGCTGCGAGCAGCGCGAGCGCCTCCGCCTTGGCATGGAACGCACCGAACGGCGCGGCCTTGCCCTGCTGCCAGCTGCGCGGGCTACCCTCGCCGGCCAGCACGACACCCAGAGTCGGGCGCTCGGCAGCGGCGAGATAGCGGCGGCCGATCTCGAACAGCTGGACGGTCTGCGCGCCGCGCTTGAGGTTGCGTGCCGCCGCGGCGAGCAGGCCGGGGAGGAGCGACGGGCGCATGACCTTGAGGTCTTCGCTGATCGGGTTGGCGAGGCTCCAGGCGCCACCGCCAAACGGTGCGGCTTCCGCCTCGGACAGGAAGCTCCACGTCACCGCCTCGTTGAGGCCGCGCGCCGCCGCGGCACGCCGGACGCGACGTTCGAGCTTCTGCTCGGCCGTGGCGGTCGGCCTGGCGACGCCGGGCTCGCGGTGGAGCGGGACGGTCGGCACCTTGTCGATGCCCTCGATGCGGATCACTTCCTCGACCAGGTCGGCCGGGCCGTCGACGTCGCGACGCCAGCTCGGAATGGTGACGTTCCAGCCGCTATCGACCGCAAAGCCGAGGCTTTCGAGGATCGCCTTCTGCCGATCGGGCGCGATAGCGAGGCCGCCCAGCCTTTCGGCTCGGGCGGGATCATAGGCAATCGCGCGCGGGGCGACGGGCGGCTCGCCGGCGCGGGTGACGCCGCTGGCCGTACCGCCGCAAATCTCGATCACCAGGCGCGTCGCGATGGCGAGGCCGTCCTCCAGAAAGGCCGGATCGACGCCGCGCTCGAACCGGGCGCGCGCGTCGCTGGTGAGGCCAAGCTTCTGGCCGGTGCGGGCGATGTGATCGGGATCGAAATAGGCGCATTCGATCAACACGTCGGTCGTTGCCGCCGATACGCCCGACTCTTCGCCGCCCATGATGCCGCCGATGTCGTGGACATGGGCATCATCGGCGATGACCGTCATCGACTCTTCGAGCGTATAGGTCTTGCCGTTGAGCGCGAGCACGGTCTCGCCCGCCTTAGCCCGGCGCGCAACGAGGCCGCCCGATAGCCTGGCGCGGTCATAGACGTGCAGCGGCCGGCCGAGATCGATCATCACATAATTGGTGATGTCGACCAAAGCCAAGATCGGCTTCTGCCCGATCGCGGTGAGGCGCTGGCGCATCCAGCCGGGCGCCTCCCCATTGGTGACCCCCGAAACCGACTGGCCGAAAAAAGCGGGGCAGCCCGCGGGGTCGTCGGTACGGACGTCCGGACCCGCGCCCTCGCCGGCGACGGGCTCGACCGCGAGCGGCTTGAGCGTGCCCAGCCCGGCCGCGGCGAGATCGCGCGCGATGCCGCGTACGCCCATGCAATCCTGGCGGTTGGGCGTGATGGCGACGTCGATCACCGGATCGTTCAATCCGGCATAATCGGGATAGGGGGTGCCGATCGGCGCATCGGCGGGCAGCTCGATGATGCCGTCATGATCCTCGCCCAGCTCGAGCTCGCGGGTCGAGCACATCATGCCGTTCGACACCACGCCGCGGATCTCGGCGACCTTCAGCGTCATGTCGCTGCCCGGCACATAGGCGCCGGGCGCGCCGAACACGCCGATAAGGCCGGCGCGCGCATTGGGCGCACCGCAGACGACCTGCATCGGGCCGTCACCGGCGTCGACCGACAATATCTGCAGCTTGTCCGCCTGGGGATGGCGCTCGGCGCTCAGCACCTTCGCCACCTTGAAGGCGGCAAGCTTCTCGCCCGGATTCTCGACGCCCTCGACCTCGAGGCCGATGCGCGTCAGCGCCTCGACGATGATCTCAAGCGACGCGTCGGTTTCGAGATGCTGTTTGAGCCAGCTCAGCGTGAACTTCATGCCCCGACTCCCCCGGAAAGCGTGGGCACGTCGAGCGCCGCGAAGCCGTAATGCTTCAGCCAGCGGATATCGCCGTCGAAAAAGGCGCGCAGATCGTCCATGCCGTATTTGAGCATCGCCAGCCGATCGATGCCGCAGCCAAAGGCAAAGCCCTGCCATTCCTCGGGATCGAGCCCGCAGGCGGCGATCACCTTCGGGTGGACCATGCCGGAGCCGAGCACCTCCATCCAGCCGTCACTGCCGCCGATCACGCGCTTGCCGTTGACCATGGTGTAGCCGACATCGACCTCCGCCGAGGGCTCGGTGAAGGGGAAATAGCTCGGGCGCAGGCGCAACACGACATCGTCGCGCTCGAAGAACGCCTTGAGGAAGGTCTCCAGCGTCCATTTGAGATGGCCGAGGGTGATGCCCTTGTCGATCACCAGCCCCTCGACCTGATGGAACATCGGGGTGTGGGTCGCGTCGCTGTCCGAACGATAGGTGCGGCCGGGCGCGATGATGCGGATCGGCGGCTTCTGGGCGAGCATCGTGCGGATCTGCACCGGCGAGGTGTGCGTGCGCAGCAGCATCTTCCGCTCGCCGCTCGCATCGTCGGGAAAGTAGAAAGTGTCGTGCATCGCCCGCGCCGGATGGCTCTCGGGAATGTTGAGCGCGGTGAAATTATGCCAGTCGTCCTCGATCTCGGGGCCGGTCGCGACCGCGAAGCCGAGATCGGCGAAGATCTCGGCCAGTTCGTCCATCACCTGGCTGACCGGGTGCACCGTGCCTGCTGCCAGGCCGTCGGCCGGCAAGGTCATGTCGAGCGTCTCGCGGGCGAGGCGCGCGTCGAGATCGGCGCGGTCGAGCGCTGCCTTCTTGTCCGCGATCGCCACCGTCACTGCTTCGCGCAGCGCCTGGATCCGCGGGCCTTCGATCAGGCGCTCCTCGGGCGACATGCCGCCCAATGTCTTGAGCAGGCCGGTCACATTGCCCTGCTTGCCGAGCGCGCCGACGCGCACCGTATCGAGCGCGTCGAGCCCGCCCGCGGCCGCCACGGCGGCGAGCAGATTGTCACGCAACTGGTCGAGATCGGTCATGCGGCCCTCTTCTTGTCGCTAAGGTCGATCGCCCAGGTGATGAGCGCGCCGTCCTCCGGATCGTCGCGCGTCCCCGTCCGAACGAAGCCGTTCTTTTCGAGCACGCGCTGCGAGCCCGGATTGTCCACGCTCGTCCCGGCGGTCAAGCCGCCATGGCCATCGGCGGTGACGATCGGCAGCAGCGCCGCCATCGCCCGGGTCATCACGCCGCGTCCTTCATGCGCGGGCGCGATGCCGTAGCCGATCTCATAGCGACCATCGGCGCCGAATTTGGTGAAGCTGGTCATGCCGACCACCTCATTGCCATCGGCGATCAGCCAGGCGACGGGCTTGGCGGTGGTCGCGGCCACCTCCGCCGCGATGCCGCGCAGCATTGCAGTTACCTCGTCCGGCGCGATGCCGCCGTCGCAGAGCGTCAGGCCGTCGGCGCGCGTCTCCGCGCCCAGCAGCCAGGCGAAATCGCGGTCGGTCATGGGATGGAGGCTGATCATTGGCTCGATTCCAACGAAAAGGGCGCGGGTGGCATTCCACCCGCGCCCCATGTTTCGGTCGCTACAGGTCGCTCAGGCGGCCTGGGGCAGAGCCGCCTTCGCCTGCGCGATGATGGCGCTAAACGCAGCGCCTTCGTGCATCGCGATGTCGGCCAGGACCTTCCGGTCCAGCTCGACGCCGGCCAGCTTCAGGCCGTGCATGAAGGTGCCATAGGTGAGGCCCTCGACGCGGACGGCCGCGTTGATGCGCTGGATCCAGAGCGCCCGGAACGAGCGCTTCTTCACCTTGCGGTCACGATAGGCGTATTGCCCGGCCTTTTCGACGGCCTGGCGGGCGATGCGGATCGTGTTCTTGCGACGGCCATAATAGCCCTTCG
>NZ_JAQGLC010000060.1 GCF_028293085.1 Sphingomonas bacterium | reverse complement strand
AACAGCGCGCTCGAATAGGTCATGCCCGGATCGAGCCACTGGCTGTAGAAATCATTGCCCAGATCGTAATGGAACTCGATGTTCCGCCGCGCCCCAGTGCGGTGATTGCGACGCAGCGCGCTCCAGGCCCGCCGGATCAACCGGACGACACCGCGGGACCTGGCGACCTGGCCGAGCGAGATCCGGTTGCGCATGAACAGGTCGAACAGCGGCACCGGATCGGGGCTGCGCCACTCGCCGCGCGACCAGGCGACATACCAGCCCGCCGATCCGCCCATGGCGAGCCGGATCAGCGCACGCCAACTGACGACCTCGACAATGGCGACGGGCCCGTCGGCGCGCCCGCCCAGCACGCGGTTCGTGCCGTCAGGCAGCGACGCCTCGATCGACCCGGCTTCGAGTCCCAGGTCTATCCGATCGAGCAGGCGGTGGAAAAGTCCCGCGAAAGGGACAAGCAATTTGTCGACGCGCCCGCCGGTCGGCCTTGCGCGCGTCCCGAAGCGACGGCCCCTGTTCGGCGCTGATGCATTCATGACGTCGTTCTCATGCACCGGAAGAAGGCGGGCGAAAAGCGATTCCTGCCATGATTCAACGCCCCTGCTTCGCCGCCGCCAAGGCGCGATCGCGCGCCTCGCGGTGGCCGATGATCTTTGCCGGATAGGCATGGGGCCGGCACCCGGCGGCGTCCGGATCGTGGATCGCTGCGTCGGCCAGATCGGCAAGCTCGGGCACCCAGTGCCGGATATAGCCGGCCGCATCGAACTTCGCCGACTGGAGCAAAGGCGCCATGATCCGCACGAACATGTTAGAATCCAGGCCCGTGCCGGCGGTCCATTGCCAGTTGACGCTGTTGTTGCGGTAATCGGCATCCACCAAAGTATCCCAGAACCAGCGCTCGCCCTCGCGCCAGTCGATCAGCAGATGCTTCACCAGGAAGCTCGCGGCGATCATCCGGACGCGATTATGCATCCAGCCGCTCGCCCGGAGCTGGCGCATGCCCGCGTCGACGATCGGGTAGCCGGTACGGCCCTGCTGCCAGGCGCGCAGGTCTGATTCGCTGGTGCGCCAGGGCAGTTTGTCGAGTGATTCTCGTCCGTTCTTCGCGCCATAATCGGGAAATTGCAGGATCACATTCTGGGCATAATCGCGCCAGGCGATCTCCTTGAGGAAGGTCGTCGCATCGCCCCTCGCCCTGGCGACATGATGCCAGACGGTGGCCGGCGAGATTTCGCCGAAGTGAAGATGAGGCGAGAGGCGCGAGCTGCCTTCGTCGGACGGCAGGTTGCGGTCGATGTCATAGGCTGCGGCCTTGGGCAGGAAATTCTCCAGACGATCCGTCGCGCCCAGTTCTCCGGGTGTCCATTCGTCGCGAAAGCCGCCGGTCCAGTCGGGCGCGGTTGGCAACAACTGCCAATCTTCCAGCCGATCGCTTTTGGGCCAGGCCTCGGGAACGCGGATCATGTGCGGCACCGCGGCCGGCGGAGGTGGCGGCATTTGCTCGCGCAACGCGCGCCAGAAGGGCGTGTAAATCCTGTAGGGCTGCCCTGTGCCGGTCATGATCGATCCGGGCGGCGCAAGATAATTGCCGTCATGGCAAACCAGGTCGAGGGTCTTCGCCACCGCGCGTTCGGCATTGCGCCACCACGGTTCGTAATGGCGCAGGCAATGCGCCCGCTTTGCCCCGGTTTCCTCCGCCAGCCTGGCGAGTTCGGTCGCGGCCGCGCCGCGCCGCAGGATCAGTCGCGACCCCTTCTCGCGCAAATGCCGATCGAGCGCCGCAAGGCCGTGGTGCAGCCACCAGCGCGAGGCGCCGCCCATGACACGGTGCCTGGGTGTGTCGTCGTCGAGGATATAGACCGGGATCACCGGCCCTTCATGCGCGGCCGCGATCAGCGCGGCCTGATCGGACAGTCTGAGGTCCCGGCGAAACCACAAGAGCGTTGGAGCGGCCATATCAGGACGGCCCCCGGCTCAATCGCCTTTCCCGGGCTCGGCTGAAAAATAGCTCTCGAACTTGCCCGCCACGCCTTTGAACGCCTCGGCATCACCTGGCGTCTGACCCGCATTGCTCGATACCGCCGGCCATTTCGCCGCATAGGCCTTGTTCAGCTCGATCCACGCCGCCGCGGCATCTTCGATGTCCGGCAGGATGGCGTCGGCGGGGCATTCGGGCAGGCACAGATTGCAATCGATGCAGTCATTGGGGTCGATCACCAGCATGTTCTCGCCTTCGCGGAATGCCTCCACGGGGCAAACCTCGACGCAATCCATGAACTTGCACCGGATGCAGGCATCCGTGACGACGAATGTCATGACGAACCCGCGATCAGATGACGTGCGGCTGCTTCTCGACCTGCCAGGTCTGGCCCTGGGAGAGGAGCTTTTGCAGATCGGGCTTCTTGCCCACGCTCGCCTGCGCGTTCTGCGCGACGACCGCGCTCTCGAAGGTCGGAGCGGGATCGTCGTAGAGCACGCCCAGCGCCATCGGGAAGGCGCCGAACGGCATCTCGACCAGCATGTGCGCGACCGCGCGGTTGGTCTGGTCATGGACGATCACATGCGCCGCCGCCCAGTCGCCATCGACAACATCGACGACCTTGAGCACCAGCCGCTCGGGATCGAGCGTCAGCCCCTTGGTCCCGCCGGCGAACAAGAGCGGCTTGCCCTGCTCGACCCAGAGCTGGCTGGCCGACGCGTTCGCCTTTTCGGTGAAGGGCGCGAACACATCGTCATTATAGACGATGCAGTTCTGGAAGATCTCGACGAAGCCGGTGCCCTTGTGCGCATAGGCCGCCTTCAGCACCGCCGGGAGGTTCTTGTTCACGTCGATCGCCCGCGCCACGAAGCGCGCGCCCGAGCCGAGCACGAAAGCGCAGGGCGTCAGCGGCCGGTCGAGCGAGCCGAACGGGGTCGAAGGGCTGCGCGTGCCGACATGGCTGGTCGGCGAATATTGCCCCTTGGTCAGGCCGTAAATCTCGTTGTTGAACAGCAGCACCTGGCAGTCGAGGTTGCGGCGGATCAGGTGCATGGTGTGGTTGCCGCCGATCGACAGCGCGTCGCCATCGCCGGTGATGATCCACACA
>NZ_JAQGLC010000039.1 GCF_028293085.1 Sphingomonas bacterium | reverse complement strand
CAACCCCAGCGCCGCCTATCTCAGCGAGTTCCTGGTCGGCAGCCTGGACTATGCCAGCCGCGCCAACATCCAGATCGTCGTCGAGAAATGCGACGCCGGCGCGCATGCCGAGGAAGCCGCAAGGCGGCTGCTGCGGGGCGGGGTGGAGGGGATCGTCCTGCCGCCGCCGCTGTGCGATTCGCTGACCCTGCTGGAGGTGCTGCGCGAGGCCAACGGCCTGGCCGTCACCGTCGCGAGCGGCCATCCCGCGCCCGGTTTTTCGGCCGTCAGCATCGACGATCACCGCGCCGCGTTCGAGATGACGCGCCATATCGCCGCGCTCGGCCATCAGCGGATCGGCTTCATCATCGGCAATCCCGACCATACCGCGAGCGAGCGGCGCCTCGCCGGATACCGCGACGCGCTGGTCGCGGTCGGCCTGCCCTATGCCGAGGAGCTGGTCGCCCAGGGCCTCTTCACCTACCGGTCGGGGCTCGACGTGGCCGAGCAGCTGCTCGATCTCAAGACGCGCCCGACGGCGATCTTCGCCAGCAACGACGACATGGCCGCGGCGACCGTGGCCGTCGCGCACCGCCACGGGCTCGACGTGCCGAACGACCTGACCGTCTGCGGGTTCGACGACACCGCCCTTGCCACGACGATCTGGCCCGAATTGACAACGATACACCAGCCGATCACCGACATGTCGCTGGCCGCCGTCGAGCTGCTGGTGAAGGAGATCCGCAGCCGCCGCGCAGGCCACCACGACCCGGTGCGGCACCTCCAGCTCGATTTCGAGCTGGTGCGCCGCCAGTCCGACGCGGCCCCGCGGCGACGCCCTTCGGTCACCCCGGTCCGCTCCGCCTGATTGTCGACGCGCCGCGTTTGCGGTAGCGTTACCATAGGATATTTTCAGGAGAGGCAAGTGCAGCGTGAACCCGTAAAGGCCTTCCGGTCGCGAGACTGGTTCGCCGATCCGGAGCGGTCGGACATGACGGCGCTCTATCTCGAGCGGTTCATGAATTACGGCATCACCGCGAACGAGCTGCGCAGCGGCCGACCGATCATCGGCATCGCCCAGACGGGCAGCGACCTGTCGCCCTGCAACCGTATCCATGTTGACCTCGCCAAGCGCGTGCGCGACGGCATTCGCGACGCCGGCGGCATCGCGATGGAATTCCCGACTCATCCGATCTTCGAGAATTGCCGGCGCCCAACCGCCGCGCTCGACCGCAACCTCGCCTATCTCGGCCTGGTCGAGATCCTCTACGGCTATCCGATCGACGCGGTGGTGCTGACCACCGGTTGCGACAAGACGACACCCTCGGGGATCATGGCCGCCTCGACCGTCGACATCCCGGCGATCGTGCTCTCCGGCGGGCCGATGCTCGACGGCTGGCACGAGGGCGAACTGGTCGGCTCCGGCACCGTCATCTGGCGCTCGCGGCGCAAGCTGGCCAAGGGCGAGATCGACGAGGAGGAGTTCCTCCGCCGCGCGACCGACAGCGCGCCGTCGGCCGGGCATTGCAACACCATGGGCACCGCCTCGACGATGAATGCGGTCGCGGAAGCGCTCGGCCTGTCGCTGCCGGGGTGCGCCGCCATTCCGGCGCCGTACCGGGAGCGCGGGCAGATCGCCTATGAGACCGGCCGCCGCATCGTCGACATGGCCTATGAGGATCTGCGGCCTTCGAAGATCCTGACGCGGGCGGCTTTCCTCAACGCGATCCGGGCGATCACGGTGATCGGCGGTTCCTCCAACGCGCAGCCGCATCTGATGGCGATGGCGCGGCATGCGGGGGTGGAGCTCAATCCCTCGGACTGGACCGAGCATGGCTATGACCTGCCGCTGCTCGCCGACGTCCAGCCGGCCGGGCGCTTCCTCGGCGAGCGCTTCCACCGCGCGGGCGGCGTGCCGGCGATCCTGTGCGAGCTGGCCGAGGGCGGCGTGCTCGACGGGAGCTGCCTCACCGTCACGGGCAAGACGATCGGCGAGAATATCGCCGGCCGGGAATCGCGCGACCGCGAGGTGATCCGCGCCTTCGCCACGCCGCTGAAGGAGAAGGCCGGCTTCCTCGCGCTCTCCGGCAATCTGTTCGACTTCGCGATCATGAAGACCAGCGTGATCTCCAACGAGTTCCGCGACCGCTATCTCAGCCATCCCGGCAAGGAAGGCGTGTTCGAGGCGCGCGCGATCGTGTTCGACGGATCGGACGATTATCATCACCGGATCAACGATCCCGCGCTGGAGATCGACGAGAATTGCGTGCTCGTCATCCGTGGCGCCGGCCCGATCGGCTGGCCGGGTTCGGCGGAGGTGGTCAACATGCAGCCGCCCGACGCCCTCATCCAGCGCGGCATCGCCTGGCTGCCGACGCTCGGCGACGGGCGGCAATCGGGCACGTCGGACAGCCCCTCGATCCTCAACGCCTCGCCCGAGAGCGCGGTGGGCGGCGGGCTGGCCTGGCTGCACACCGGCGATATGATCCGGATCGACCTCAACGCGGGGACCTGCAACGCGCTGGTCGACCCGGCGGAGATTGCCAGGCGCAAGGGCGAGCCAGCCCCGCCGGTGCCCGAGAGCCACACGCCCTGGGAGGAGCTGTACCGCGAGAAGACCGGCCAGCTCGAGGACGGCGCGGTGCTCGAGATGGCGGTGAAATATCGCGGGATCGCGGCGAAGACGCCCAGGCATAACCACTGATGCGAACGCGTGCGGCCGGTGCGGTGCTGGCGCTGCTGCTGACGGCGGCCGCGCCGGCGCCGGTCGCGCGCTTCGCCTGGTTCGATTATCGCGGCGAAGACCCGGTCGACCGGGCGATGACGGCGGGACCGGGCGAGTATCGCAACCCGATCCTGCAGGGTTTCTATCCCGATCCCTCGATCGAGCGGGTCGGCAGCGACTATTATCTGGTCAATTCGAGCTTCGCCTATTTCCCCGGCCTGCCGATCTTCCACAGCCGGGACCTGGTGAGCTGGACGCAGATCGGCAATGCGATCGACCGGCCCGGGCAGTTCGATTTCAAGCATATCGGTCTGTCGCGCGGCATCTTCGCGCCCGATCTCAGCCAGCATGGCGGGACCTTCTATCTCGCCGGGACCTGCGTCGACTGCGGCGGCAATTTCGTGATGACCGCGAAGAGCCCGGCCGGGCCCTGGTCCGACCCGCACTGGAACATGATCGACGGGATCGATCCGTCGATCTTCTTCGATGCCGACGGATCGGCGTGGATCCTCAACAACGGGCCGCCGGCGGGCAAGCCGGAATATGACGGGCACCGGGCGATCTGGATCCAGCGGTTCGACCCTAAAACGTTGAAGCCGTTCGGCGAGCGGACCATGATCGTGAGCGGCGGCGTGCACCCGGCCGACAAGCCGATCTGGATCGAGGGGCCGCATCTCTTCCGCAGGGACGGCTATTATTATCTGATCGCGGCCGAAGGCGGCACCGCCGAGAATCACAGCGAAGTGGTGTTCCGCAGCAAATCGGTGACCGGCCCCTATGCGCCCGGGCCGGTCAACCCGATCCTGACCCAGCGCACGCTCGATCCGGCACGCGCGCTGCCGATCACCTCGACCGGCCATGCCGCGTTCGTCGCGACGCCGAAGGGCGACTGGTGGAGCGTCTTTCTCGGCACCCGGCCGTACCGGGACGGTTTCTACAATCTCGGCCGCGAGACTTTCCTGTTGCCGGTGCGCTGGCAGGACGGCTGGCCCGAAGTGACCGCGCCCGGCGCGGTCGTACCCTACGTCCATCGCCGACCCGATCTGCCGCGCCAGCCAGCGGCCGCGGTGCCGAACAGTGGAGCCTTCCATGTCCGCGACGAGTTCGCCGGCGCCAAGCTCGCGCCTTATTGGGTGCAGATCCGGGCGGGCGATGTCGGGTGGCGCCGGCTGGGGGGTGGTGCGCTGAACCTGGCGGCGCAGCCCGTGGGGATCGGCGGGAACGGCCAGCCCGCTTTTCTCGGGCGGCGACTGCAGCATCACTGGGCCAGCGCCGAAACCTCGGTGACCTTTACGCCGCGAAGCGTGGGCGACCGGGCCGGCATCGTCGCGTTGCAGGATACCGCGCATTTCTACGCGCTCTCGCTGGCGCGCATCGCGGGCGGAACGGTGGTCGCGGTGGAGAAGCGCGACGGGGACGGCGATCCGGCCGACGGCAGGATCGTCGCCTCCGCGCCCTTTGCCGGGACGACCGTCCGGCTGCGCATCGTGGCGCGGGGCGATGCCATGGACTTCCTCTATGCGGGCGCGGACGGCGCCTGGCATGTGCTGGCGAAGGATCTCGACGGGACGCTGCTCAGCACGAAGCATGCGGGCGGCTTTCTCGGCGCGATCGTCGGGCCGTTCGCGCGGGCGGGCGGCCCGGACTGACCGGCTTTTCGCGCGGGCGGGGAGATATGGGAGACTGGAATGTCCCATATCTCCCCGCAGATATGCGCGGTGAGGGCACCGCTGGCGCGTAAAGTAATATTGTTGGAAGCTGCGGCGAAGCGGCCAGTATTCGCGGAATTTTGCGACCCACTTGCGAGAGGGGCGAAATCGAGCGTTATTGCCGGTCTGCACGAGGTGTGAAGTATCGGGCAGTACAGATGTTGGAGCCTCAAGAATCGCTCGGCGAACAGGTCCGCCGCGGGGATTGAACGGCGACTTGCCGAATTTTGCGACCCCTGTCGGTTCTTGTATCGGCTCTAGTTGCGAATAGTCGCGGAGGAAAATCTGTATTGGCACACTGAGACCCTCGGATTCGCCGGCGCCCATAGCCGGACCGAGCATCCTATGCCGACGACAAGAGTTGGTGAATCAAGGCCGCGGCCGTGGCTAACCACCGAGCATATCTGGGCCGATCCGATGATGCTGGAGCCAGTGGCAGGTCGGCGTCAAGGTCGCGTCTGCCCTTTCCCCCATCGGTCGCCAGCCTGTTTGACGTAACGCTGAAACACATAGGGCCACGGAATAACCAGGGCAAAGAGCACGACGCCGATCGCGCACGCTTTGAACGTCTCCGCCGTGTCGGGGTCCAGCGGACCCGCCGCTTGAGCAGGCAGCCCGACCGTAACCAGCCATATCGACTTCCACGCCAGCTCGAAAAACAGCACCGGCAGCATCTGCAACGGATAGCGGATGCCGATCGCCGCCAGGATTGCAACGGCCGCAAGCAAAGCGCGGGCGACACCTTCCATTACCGGCCACACCCGCGTGTGATGGAAATATCCGGTCCAAATCGTCGAAACGAGGAACAGGACAAGGAGGAAATAGACGACCCTGAGTGCGTAGAGCCGGTACAGCGGTACGTCGATCATCTTGAGAGCTCCTCCGGCATGCGCCGTCTTCTCCCATGAAATGAACCAGCCGCGTCCGTTTGGATATGACTTTACGCATGGCAATCATGACCGCAGGATGCAGCGATGCCAAAACCGACCGTTGCCGCTGGCGTGACATCGAAGATGCTGGAACTCGCCGTCGATCTGGGTGCGGACCGTGGCGCGCTACTCGACAGCTCGGGCGTCGATCCCGCCGCCCTCCAAGACTTCGACGCCCGAATTCCACTCGCGGATCACATCGCGCTGCTTCGCGCAGCCAAGGAACAGTGCCGGAATCCTGCATTCGCCCTTCACTACGGCAATTCGGTCAACCTCGCCGAGGTCTCCGTTGTCGGGCTGATCGGCTATGCTTCGGCTACCATGCTCGATGCCTTTGTCGAGCTGAGCCGCTATTCGCGTCTCATCCTCGATCTCGACCTTGGACCCGGTGCGCGATTCACGCTCGAACGTGAGGCTGACGGCCCATGGATCGTCGACCATCGCCCGCACCCCAACGATTGTCCGGAGCTGACCGAAATAGCCTTCTCGCAGATGGTCAACGGCACCCGCCGCTTCGGCGAGACCCCATTCGTGCGTGAAGTCGAGCTGACCCATCCTGACCCAGGATACCGCGCAGAGTATGAGCGCATCCTTGGAGCGACCGTAACCTTCGACAGCTCGCGCAACGCGATGCGCATTGACCCGGCATGGCTGTCGCATCCGATCGCCCTCCAGCCGCGCTACGTCTTCGGCATTCTCACTCGCCACGCGGATGCAATGCTCCACCTGCTCGACACTCAATTGACGATGCGCGGTCGGGTAGAGCAACTCATCCTGCCGATCCTGCACACGGGGCAAGTGGGGATGAGCAGTATCGCCGCTCGGCTCGGCTGCAGTCGCGACACCCTTTATCGTCGCCTCAAGGCAGAAGGCGTGACTTTCGCCAAAGTCGTTGACGACCTGCGCCATCGCCTGGCACTGGATTATCTCGCCGGTGGCAAGGTGTCAGTCAATGAGACGGCCTATCTCGTCGGCTTTTCCGATCCCGCTGCCTTTTCCCGCGCCTTTATTCGCTGGAGCGGCCAGAGGCCGGGCCGGATGTCCAGGATCGCAAAAAGCTGAGGCATGGCGATCCGGAATTGGCAGGCTCCTGTGAGTTTCCACATTCTTTCCGAGCTTTTCGGCCGCCAGCGGCTTTCCGGTTCCAGCCCAGAGGGCGCATCACGCCCTCGGTCAGCGCCGGTTGACAGTCTACTAATGTATTAGTACTAAAGGTGCCGTACATCATCGGACGTCACGCCATGGCCATCAATTCCACTCCCAACCCGACCCCCAACCCGACCCAGGTCGAACTCGCGATCCTGCGTGTTTTATGGTCGCGCAAAGAGCCGATGACGGTGCGCGAGGTGCATGAGGCGCTGTCGCGCAGCAAGGACACGGCCTACACGACCGTGCTGAAAATGCTCACGATCATGGCGGACAAGGGGCTGGCGCGCCGCGACGAATCGGAGCGCAGCCACAGCTATCGCGCCGTGCACGCCGAACCCGTGGTCCAGGCGTCGCTGTTGAAGGATCTGGTGCGCCGCGCCTTTTCCGGCTCGACCTTGACGCTGGTCCAGCGCGCGCTCGACGACGAGACGGCGAGCGCCGACGACCTCGAGGCAATGTCCAGCCTCATCGCCCAGGCCAAAGCGAAGCGGAAGAAGGGCTGATGGCGCTCGCTGTGGCCCAATACGGATTTGCGCCGGCTCTGGCCTCGGCGCTCCTCCATTCGCTGTGGCAGAACGCCTTGCTCGCCATGGCCGCCGCGCTGGCGCTTCGCGCGATGGCGCGGGCGACAGCGGCGTCGCGGCACAATGTGGCGATGGCGTTCCTGGTGGCGATGGTGATCGGGCCGGCGGTGCAGTTCCTGCGCTTCTGGCAACAAACGGGCACCCAGATCGACAACGGCCTGTTCCCGGCGATGACGGCGCCCCGGCTCAGTGCGGCGGCCAATGCCTTTGTGCAGGATAGCTCGGTGGCTGGGCCGGCCGTGATCCTGTTCTGGCTGCTGGGCGTGGGCCTGATGATGATGCGCCACGTCATCGCCCTGCGCGCGCTCACGGCGATCGAACGCCACCCTTATCAATTGCTCCCGCCGCCGTGGCGGCAGCGCGTGGACGAGATGCGCGGCGCACTGGGCATTACCCGTGCGGTCGCCGTGCGGCTTTCGGACGACGTGCTCATG
The DNA here is from genome assembly GCF_028293085.1 of Sphingomonas bacterium. Lineage (GTDB taxonomy): Bacteria > Pseudomonadota > Alphaproteobacteria > Sphingomonadales > Sphingomonadaceae > Sphingomonas. The sequence goes on along the minus strand of NZ_JAQGLC010000039.1, from coordinate 16,849 downwards.
CCCTTTGCGGCGCGGCTGCTGCGGCCCGCGATCTGGCTGCCCTTGTCGCTGCTGACGCGCGCTCCGGCCGACCAGATCGAAGCACTGCTGGCGCACGAACTGGCGCATATCGCGCGCAAGGACTGGCTGTGGAACGGTGTGCAATTCGTCATCGAATCCCTGCTCTTCTTTCATCCCGCAATGTGGTGGCTCGGCCGGCGCATCCGGCAGGAACGCGAGCATGCCGGTGACGATCTCGCGGTGGCGGCATGTGGGGACGCCATCGCTCTCGCCGAAGCACTCGTCGCACTCGAGCGCGAGCGGCATTCCTCTCCACGCCTTGTTCTTGCAGCCAATGGAGGTTCACTCATGCACCGAATCACGCGTTTGCTCTCCGGCCCGCCATCGCGCGGACGTTGGGGAGCGTTGGCAATCCTCGGAACCCTGACCATCTCGGGCGCGGTGCTGATCACACAGATGGGCCTGGCCGGCGGCCGCTTTCCGGATCTGCAGGTCACCGCGTCGACCGCGGGCGCGCTCGGGCCCGGCGACTATCGCGAGATCAAGGCCGGAGGCCTCGACAAGCAGCGTTACTATCGCGAGAGCATCGACGCGCAGGGCCGACGCACCCAGGTCTATGAGGAAAACGGCAAGGCGCATCCGATCGACGCCGGCGTCACAAGCTGGATCGCCGGAGTGACGCGGTTGAGCCTTAGGCCGCTGCCGATGGCGGCGGCGCCGCAAATCGACCAGATGGCCGAGTCGAAGGCGCTCTTCGCGCTCGTCGCCGCCAATCGCGACGTGGTCGCGACAGTGGGCAGTCCGGCCGTCCCGACATCCCGGCCGGTGAACGGGAATCTGCATCATGATGGGACCAACGGCGCTGCCGATATCAGCGTCGAAATGCGCGGCCCCAAGGGGCAGGCGCTGGTCGCCGTCAAAGCGGAAATGAGCAACCGCGTCTGGACCTTGCACAAGGTCGACGTGGAATGACGGCCGCGCCTTTTTTTGCCCTGAATTACTAATCGATTAGTAGACATCGGAGACTCCGGATGAAACGACCCACGCTTGTTATCGCCTTTCTGCTCTGCCTGGCCCCGTCGGTCCCGGTCCTGGCCCAGGGGCAAAGGACCGCCGCAATGCCTTCGCAGGCGGAGATCGCGCGCTACGCCAATGATCTGCTGATGCGCAGATACCGTGCCGACGCTCCGGGCGGCGCGGTGCTGGTCGCACGGGGCGACACCTTGCTGTTCCGCGCGGCGCGCGGTGAGGCCGATGTCGCGGGACATGTGCCGCTGCGGCCCGATTCGGTGTTCCGCATCGGCTCGGTGACCAAGCAGTTCGCCGCCGCCGGCCTGCTCAAGCTGGTTGAAGCCGGCACGGTGAAGCTGGAGGATCCGCTGTCGAAATATGTCCCGGATTATCCCGGCGGTGATCGCATCAGCGTGCTGCAGCTGCTCAACCACACTTCGGGCATCAGGAGCTACACCTCGCTCAAAGGTTATATGGACGGCCCGGTCCGCCGGGATCTGACCACCGCGCAGATGATCCAGGTCTTCAGGAACGAGACGCCGCCTTCCGAGCCCGGGGCAAAATGGGAGTATAATAATTCCGGATATGTGCTGGTCGGCGCGGTGATCGAAGCCGCGAGCGGGCAGCCCTGGCACGCCTATCTCGACCGGGTTTTCTTCAAGCCGCTCGGCATGCGCCACACCGGTTACGCGCTCGACCCGAGCCGCCTGGCGCGACAGGTGAAGGGTTATTCCTATGAGGGCGACAAGCTGGTGCCGGCGCGCCCGATCAGCATGACCCAGCCGCACGCCGCGGGAGCGCTGGTGTCGAATGTCGACGACCTGTTCAGGTGGAACCGCGCCCTGCACGAAGGCCGCGTGCTCCAAAGCGCCACCTATGCGCAGATGATCACGCCGGTCGGCAAGGCAGTGGATGTCGGCTATGGTTTCGGTCTGTTCGACGGCATGGTGCGCAGGAGCAAGGCGCTGTGGCATGGCGGCGGGATCTTCGGCTTCATCTCCTCGCTCAACTATCTGCCCGGGCCCGACATATCGGTGGTGGTGCTGGAAAATGACGACCAGGACAATGACCGGATTGGCGGCGACAGCGCCGATATTTTCGCGCGAAGACTGGCCGCGAAGGCCCTGGGCGACCCGTATCCGGCGATGCAGGCCGTGGCCGTCGGCGCGGCGATATTGCAGGGAGCCGAAGGGGTCTATCGCTTCGACGGCGAGGTCCGGCGCATCCTGCGGGTGGTCGACGGAAAGCTGACCTCACAGCGCGGGGCCAGGGGCGAGCCCCAGATGCTGACGCCCATCGCGGCGGATGATTTCCTCTATCCCGATGGCTTCAACCGCCTCAGGCTGGAGCGCGATGCCAGTGGCAGGATCGCCCGGGTACGCTTCTTTCCGGGAGGCGATGGCGACGGCGAGGTCGGCGTGAATATGAACGAGCCACTGCCGTCCGGACCGGCCGGAGTACAGGTGCCGCGCGTGGCGCTCGAGCGTCTGGTCGGCGCGTATGTGCATCCGGACGCGGGATTGACGCTGAAGGTGTATTTCGACCGCGACGCGCTTCTCGGCCAGATTGCCGGCCAGAACCCCGTCACCCTGCGGGCGAAATCGCCGACCGAGTTCGACGTGGAGGAAACCGGGGCATCGATCGCGTTTCCGGCCGGCAATGCGCCCGCGGCGGAGGCGACGATCCGCCAGAAAGGAAGGGAGATCTTGCTCAAGCGCGTGCCATGACATCGTGCGCTCCGACGTGAGGCCAGTCGCCTCAATCCCGCTCGACGGCGATCCGCATCGTCAGCGTCAGCGCCCCGCCCGGCGGCAGCAGATCGAATACGGCGCCCGGCCGGTTGAACGCATCGGGCAGATGGCTGACCGGCTCCAGGCAGCAGAAGCTTTCGCCCAGCGGGTGGAACAGGTGCAGGTCGCGGGCGCCCTCGGCCGACAGGCGGATGATGCGATCGCCCCGGTCGAGCGTGGCGAGCCCGTCCCATTGTTCATAGCTGTGGTCGATGAACCCGGCATCCGCGATCGACGCGCCGGCGGCCCAGTCGCCGAAATGGTCTACGGCGACCGGCTGGGTCGGGATCTGGTTTTGGTCGGTGAGCCAGACCCGCGCGGCGTTCAGGCGCAGCAGCGTCCCGGGCCGAATCGCGAAATAGGGGTGGAGCCCGATCCCCGCCGGCATCGCCTCGGACGATTTGTTGGTCAGCGTGAGCGTGACGCGCAGCCCGTCCTCGCCCAGCTCGAACAATTGCTCGGCACAATAGCGCCACGGCCAGCCATCGCCGCCATGGCGATGTTCCAGCCTTGCCCGGTCGGGCCGCGTCTCGGCGACCGTCCAGGCGCGCTGCCACGCCATGCCGTGCAGGCTGTTGGGATGGTCGCCGAAATTGAGCGGCAGCCTGATGGTGCGGCCGCCGAAGCTGAAGCGGCCGCCGGCGATGCGGTTGGCATAGGGGATGAGCGGGAAGCAGGCGCTGTCCAGCGGATCGGCGGCGCCGCCCGGGGTGGGGCGGAGAATGTCCTCGCCCCGATAGCGCAGCGACCCGATCGCTCCCCCGAGCGCGGGGAGGAGCCCAAGCTCCCACCCCGCGCCCGCGAGCGTGACCATGCTCAGCCGACCATGTCTTCGAGCTCTCGCCCGCGCGTCTCGTTGATCATCGCCTTCACGAAGAAGAAGGAGATCAGCGCGCTGGCCGCATAGAAGCCATAAGTGATCGGCAGGCCGATGTTGGACGCCAGCCACGGGAAGCTGACGCTGATCGCGAAGTTCGCGCCCCATTGCGCGAAGCCCGAGACCGCGAGGCCCGAGCCGCGAATCTGGTTCGGGAACATCTCGCCCAGCATCACCCACATCACCGGACCCCAGCTGAGGTTGAAGAAGATGACGTAGAGATTGGCGGCGACCAGCGCGACCTTGCCGGTCTCGTCCGACAGATGCATGCCGCCGTCGATGAAGGTCGCGGTCGAGAAGCACCACGCCATCACTGCCAGCGTCACCGCCATGCCGGCCGAGCCGACCAGCAGCAGCGGCTTGCGGCCGATCTTGTCGATGGTGAAGATCGTGAACAGGCACGCGGCGATCGACAACAGCCCCGACCCGATATTGATGAGCAGCGCATCATTCTCGCTGAAGCCGACCGACTGCCACAGCACCGCACCATAATAGAAGACGATGTTGATGCCGACGAGTTGCTGGAACACGGCGAGCCCGATGCCCGCCCAGACGATCTTGCGGATCTTGCCGGTCGACTTGTCGATCAGATCGCTGAAGCGCGGACGGTGATGATCGGCGGCGAGGCTGTCGCGGATCTCGCGGACCTTGTCGTTTGCATAGGTGGCGCCGAACAATTTGGTCAGCACGGTGCCGGCCTCGGCATCGCGATCCTTGAGCATCAGATAGCGCGGGCTTTCCGGGATCAGCAGAAGCGCGAGGAAATAGATGCCGGCCGGGATGACCTGCATCCAGAACATCCAGCGCCAGGCGGGATAGCCGAGCCAGAAGGACGCGGTGGATTCGCCCGCCGTATGGGCGAGCCAGTAATTGGCGAGGAAGGCGCCGGTGAGGCCGGCGATGATCATGATCTGCTGCACGCTGGACAGGCGGCCGCGGATCGAGGCGGGCGTGACCTCACTGATATAGACCGGCGAGATGACGCTGGCCGCGCCGACCGCGAGGCCGGCGACGAAGCGCGCGGCGATGAACAGCACCGCCGAGCCGGCCGCGCCGGCGAGCAGCGCGCTGGCGATGAAGATCAGGGCGGCGCTCATCATCACCGCGCGGCGGCCGAACAGATCGGCGAGACGGCCGGCGAGGAAGGCGCCGAACGCGCAGCCCGGCAGCAGCGCCGCCACCGCGACGCCGAGCCCGGCATCGTCGAGATTGAAGGCGGCCCGCAGGCCATCCTGCGTGCCGTTGATCACGCCGCTGTCATAGCCGAACATGAAGCCGCCGATCGTCGCCACCGCGACGATCAAGGCGATAAAGCTCATATTCGCGCGTTCCGCGCCTGCACTTGCCATCCTCTTGTCCCTCTCCGTTATTATTCTTGTAATCGCTCAGCGGCCCGAAATCGCGACCTCCGTCACGGCCAAACCCGGCACGTCGACCTCGAAGGCGAACAGGTCCCCGGCCTCAGGCTGCCCCGCCAAAGCCGCCGCGTCCAGCCCCTTGCGCGCCGTCGTGACAAACGCTGTCATCAGGTCCGGCCCGCCGAACGCGATCTTGGTGACGTTCGACACCGGCAATTTCACGGTTTCGAGCAAGGAGCCGTCGGGCGCATAGCGGCGCACGCCCCAGCCGAGGAACAGGCCGGTCCAGACACAGCCCTCGCTGTCGACCACCGGGCCGTCGGGATAGCCGGCGCCATCCTCGATCGTCGCGAAGACCCGCATCGCGCCGAGCGTGCCGTCGTCGTTTACCGTAACGGCATGGATCACCTTGCCGAGCGTATCGGTGTGATAGAGCGTCCGCCCGTCGGGCGAGATCGCCGGGCCGTTGGTGATCGAGACCGGCGGCAGGCCGCTATCGCGCACGCCGCCAGCGTCGAACGCATAGAGCCGCCCGGTCGCGTCCGCTTCGCTGTCGTCCATCGAGCCGAACCAGATGCGGCCCTGCGCATCGGTGGTGGCGTCGTTGAGGCGATTGCCGGGCAAATGCGCCTCCGGCGCGACCAGGGCGGTGAAAGCACCGGTCGCCGGATCGAAGCGCTCGACGCCGCGCTGCATGCCGACGACGAAGCCGCCATCGCTCGCGGGCAGGATCCAGCCGATCTGCGACGGGGCGGCCCAGCCGGTCAGCGCATTATCGGCGGGATCGAAGCGGTGGATCCGCTTTTCCTTGATGTCGACGAACCAGAGCGCGTTTTCGCGCCCGACCCAGACGGGTCCCTCGCCCAGCGTCGCGCCGACGCTGCAGACCCGTCGTGGCGAGCCTGCGGCCATGTCAGCGCCAGCCGGCGTCGACGAAATAATCGTGGCCGGTGCACATCCGCGCATCGTCGGATGCGAGGAACAGCACCAGCGCCGCGACGTCGGCGGGCTGGATGCGGCCGTCGAGGCATTGCGCGGCGAGGATCTCCGCCTCGCCTTCGGGCGTGTACCATTTCTGCTGGCGCGGGGTCTCGACATTGCCCGGCACGATCGTGTTGACGCGGATATTGGCGCGGCCGAGATCGCGCGCCATGCTGCGCGTCATGCCCTCGACCGCCGCCTTGGCCGTCTGGTACAGCACGAGATCGCCGAGCCCGAGGTGCCAGCTGATCGAGCCGAAATTGACGATCACGCCCTGGCCGGCGCGCTTCATCGCCGGCACCACCGCCTGGGCCGCGAAGAACTGGTGGCGGAGATTGACCGCCATCCGCTCGTCCCAATAGGCCGGCGTGACCTCCTCGATCGTGTGCCGATCATCGTTCGCGGCATTGTTGATCAGCACGTCGACGCCGCCCAGCGTCTCCTCCATCGACGCCATGGCGCGCTTGAGCGCATCCACGTCGGTGAGATCGCAATGCGTGTAGTCCGGCGCATATTTCGCCTCCGGCGTCAGCCGCGCGACCAGCGCCTTGCTCTCGGCATCGGCGATATCGACGAACGCGACGCGCGACCCCTGCGCGACGAAGGCCTCGACCAGTCCTTCGCCGATGCCGCTGCCGCCGCCGGTGACGATGACGCGCTTGTCGGCCAGGCTGGGATAGAGCGCGCGGGGGGCGCCGGCGACTTTTGCCTGCAGCACGGATCGGTTCTCCAGAATATCGTGTGTCATGAGGTGGCCAGCAGGCCCCGGCCAGCGAGATTGCGCATCAGATCGCCGATCCCGAACTGCCAGGGCGCCGCCGCCTTCGATGTGGTGACCCGGTTGACGAGACGCCCGAGGCGCGGGGTCGAAATCGTGACGACATCGCCGACCTTGTGGGTGAAGCCATGCTTCGGCACGTCGCGGTCCTGCGTCGGCGCGAACAGGGTGCCGAGGAACAGGACGAAGCCGTCGGGATATTGATGCTCGCTCATCGTGTGGCGCAGCAGCGCCTCGGGATCGCGGCTGATCTGGTTCATCGAGCTGACGCCGGTGAGACGGTAGCCATCCTCGCCCTCGATCAGCAATTCGACCTCGGCCTGGCGGACATGGTCCATCGAGAAGCCGGCATCGAACAGCCGCACGAACGGGCCGACCGCGCAGGAGGCGTTGTTATCCTTGGCCTTGCCGAGCAGCAGGGCCGAGCGCCCCTCGAAATCGCGCAGATTGACGTCGTTGCCGAGCGTCGCGCCGACCGCGGTGCCGCTCGAATCGGCGAGCATCACGATCTCGGGCTCGGGATTGTTCCAGGTCGAATCGGAGCGCACGCCGATCTCGCCGCCCCAGCCGATCGTCGAGAGCACCGGGGATTTGGTGAAGACCTCCGCATCGGGGCCGATCGCCACCTCGAGATATTGCGACCACATGCCGTCCTCTATCAGCGTCGCCTTGAGCGCCGCCGCCTCGTCCGATCCGGGCACGACCGCGCGCAGGCTCCCGCCGATAATGCCCTCGAGCCGGCCGCGCACATCGGCCGCCGCACCGGCATCGCCGCGGGCGCGCTCCTCGATCACGCGCTCCAGCGCCGAGACCGCGAAGGTGACGCCGGCCGCCTTCACGCATTGCAGGTCGATCGGGCTGAGCAGGCGCAACGGAGCATCGGCACCGACGCCAATGTCGAGGGAATCGAGCGCGCCGAGCGCGTGGCCGGCGCTTTCGTCGAACGCCCTGTCCTCGATCAGCGCGGAGACGGTCGGCGCGACCTTCGCCATGTCATGGACGATTCCGCCCGCGATCAGGACAGGACTCGGCCCCGCGGCACTGGCAAGCCGGCCGATGAACCGGCCTTCACGCCAATCCGCTGGCAGCGCATCCGCCACCGTGAAGCCCCCGTCGATCATCCCGCTCCGCTCGATTGCATGTTTGATAGCGCTACCATCAAACGCCGCCCCCGCCCTGTCAAGGTCCCCAATGCAAGCATTTGCCGAGGCGCGCGCCAGCGCCGGTGGCAATGTTCAGCGGTAACCCGGCTCCTCGAACCAGGGCGCGAAAGCGTCCCACGCCTCCGAGACGCGGTCGGGGAAGACCGCCGGGCGTTTTTCGAGGAAGGCGGCGACGCCCTCGCGCGCGTCACCGCTCGCGCCGCGCGTCCAGATGGCGCGGCTCTCGATGGAATGCGCGTCCATCGGGTGCGGCAGCCCGAGGCCGTTCCAGAGCATCCGGCGCATCAGCGAGACCGAGACCGGGGCGCTCTCCCCGGTCAGCTCCAGGGCAAGCGCCCGGGCGGCGGGAAGCAGCTCGTCGGGCGCGTGGAGGCTGCGGACGAGGCCGCCCTTCAGCGCCTCGGCCGCGTCGAACACCCGCGCCGAATAGCACCATTCGAGCGCCTGGCCGATGCCGACGAGGCGGGGCAGGAACCAGCTCGACGCCGCCTCCGGCACGATCCCGCGCCGGGCGAAGACGAAGCCGAAGCGCGCGGTATCGCTGGCCAGGCGGAAATCCATCGGCAGGGTCATGGTCGCGCCGACGCCGACCGCCGGGCCGTTGATCGCACCGATCACCGGTTTCTTCGAGCCGAAGATGCGCAAGGAGAGGATGCCGCCGCCGTCGCGCACCGAGGGGTTGGACCAGTCCACGCTGCCATCGGCGCGCACCGGCGATTCCCCGTCGTTCCAGCGGCCGCCGCGCTTCTCGTAATCGAAGGTCGCGCCGCCGCTCTCCGACAGATCGGCGCCCGCGCAAAAGGCGCGGCCGCTGCCGGTGACGATCACCGCGCGGACGGCGTCGTCGGCATCGGTCGCGTCGAACGCCGCAATCAGATCGTGCAGCATCGCCTTGTTGAAGGCGTTGAGCTTGTCCGGCCGGTCGAGCGTGATCGTGGCGATCCCGTCCGCGCCGGTCTCCAGCAGGATTGTTTCGAAAGTCCGGCTCATGCCGGGCACTTCGCTCCGCTCTCGACCCACGCCTTGGTCAGCGCGCCGAAGCCGGCCTGGGTGCCCGGCGCGGGGGTGCGGCCCTTGCCCGGGTTCCAGCCCCAGCCGACCAGCACATCGCTGGTGTTGTGCTCGATCAGCTGGGCGAGCGTCTTGTGACCGTTGCGTGCCGGATCCTTGATCTGGGTGCAGATCTCGCCGAGCGACTTGCCCTCCCAGGCCATGGAGATCGGCGCGAGGCTCCATTTGCGGTTGCCCGGGATGCTGCGCTCGCCATTGGCGAAGGTGACGTTCTGGCGGCCGTGGCAGGTGGTGCACTCCATGCCCGACGCGCCGAAATTATAGGGGCCGCGGGTCACCGGCGGATTGTGCGGGTGCATGTCGTCGCCCTGGAGCGGGCGATCGGTGCGCGGGTGGCAGTTGATGCAGCGCGGGCTCTGGATGACCTTGCCCATTTCGCGGAACAGGGCGACCGAGCGGGCATCCTTGTCGGCGATGGCGGCGAAGGCCGAGGGCGGCTTGAGCGTTGCCGGCGCGCCTTTGGCGAGGATCGCGACCGGCAGCGCGAGGACGGTGACCGCGACAGCGAGGAGGCGCGCGTTCATGCATTCTCTCCATGCGCGAAGGGAAGCCTGCGCACCGCCTTGCCGGTCAGCGCGCGCCAGGCATTGCCGACCGCGGGGGCGAGCGGCGGCAGGCCGGGCTCGCCGACGCCGGTCGGGTTCTCGTTCGACTTGATGATCGCGACCTCGATCTCGGGCATCTCGCCGATGCGCAGCGAGCGATAGGTATCGAAATTGCCCTGCGCGACGCGGCCGCCGGTACCGATGGTCAGTTCGGCATAGAGGGCGTGGCCGAGGCCAAAGCCGATCCCGCCCTCCATCTGCGCGCGGATGACGTTGGGATTGACGGCGACGCCGCAATCGACCGCGACCCACACCTTGTGCACTTTCGGCAGGCCGTCGGCGCCCTTCGACACCTCGGCGACCTGGGCGACATAGGTGCCGAAGCTCTTGTGCATGGCGACGCCGAAGGCATGGCCTTCCTTGGGCTTGCGGCCCCAATTGGCGATGTCGGCGACGCGCCTGAGCACGCCCCTGGCGCGCTCCTCCTTCATCAGCGCGATGCGGCCCTGCACCGCATCCTTGCCGCCCAGCGCGAGCAGCTCGTCGAGAAAGGTTTCGACCGCATAAGCGGTATGGGTGTTGCCGACCGAGCGCCACCAGAGCGTCGGCACGCCATTTTCCATGATGTGGCAGCCGACGCGGTAATGGGGCCAGGCATAGCTGCTTTCAGACACGCCCTCGGTGATCGAGCTGTCGAGCCCGTCCTTGATGCCCATCGCCGCCATCGGCGTGTTGGCGAAGAAGGATTGGGCGGCGACGACATGATCCCAGCCGATCAGATCGCCCTTCGCATCGATCCCGCCCTTGACGCGGTGGACGACGAGCGGGCGATAGCGGCCGCCCCGGATGTCGTTCTCGCGGCTCCAGACATATTTGACCGGCGCCTGCGGGTGCGCCCTGGCCGCCATTGCGGCCTCGACCGCGAAATCCTGATCGGGCGTCGCGCGCCTGCCGAACGAGCCGCCGGCGAATTGCTCGTGCAGCGTCATGCCCTCGAACGGGATGCCGAGCGCGCCGGCCATGGCGCGCATGTCGCCGACCTGGAACTGGCTGCCCATCCAGACATCGGCCTTTTTGTCGCCGAGCTCGATCACCGCATCCATCGGCTCCATCGGGCCATGCGCGAGGAAGGGGAAGACATAGGTGGCGTCGATCGTCTTCGTCGCACCGGCAAGCGCGGCGGCGACATCGCCCTTGGTCTCGACCTGCTTGCCCGGCGTGGCGGCGGCGGCCTTGTAGGTCTTGATCAATTGCTCGGTCGAGCGCGTCTCGGCCCCGGTCAGGTCCCACACGACCTTGAGCGCGTTGCGGCCGCGCATCGCGGCGAACGTGTCCCTGGCGTAGACGACCACGCCCTGCGGGATCGTCTCGACCGCGACCACGCCGGGCACCGCCAGCGCCGCCGTCTTGTCGACCGACTTGACCTTGCCGCCGAACGCCGGCGGATGGAGGATCGCGGCGTTGACCATGCCGGGCCGCGAAATATCCATGGTGAACATCGCGGTGCCGTTCGATTTGGCCACGCTGTCGACCTTGGGCACGTCGGTGCCGATCAGGGTGAACTGGTCGGGTGTCTTGAGCACGGGCTTTTCGGGCACCGGCAGCAGCGCCGCGTCGGCGGCGAGCTCGCCGAAGCGCGCCTTGTTGGCGCCGTGGCTGACGACACCTTTCGACACCTTCACTTCGGCCGCGGGCACGTTCCAGCGCTTCGCCGCGGCCTGGACCAGCATGGTCCGCGCGGCGGCGCCGGCATTGCGCATCTGCATCCAGCTGTTCGCGATCGCCGTCGAGCCGCCGGTGCCCATCGTGCCGAACATCAGGTTCTTGTAGAGCGGGTCGTTGGCCGGGGCGAACTCGATGCGCATCTGGCCCCAATCGGCGTCGAGTTCGTCCGCGACGATCGTGGTGAGGCCCGTGGCCGGGCCTTGGCCGAACTCGACATGCTTGATCACGACGGTGACGCTGTCGTCGGCGGCGATACGGACGAACGCGTTGGGCGCGAAGGGAGTGCCTGCGGCCGGCGTGGCGGCGGCAGCGGCGCGGCCCATCGGCAGCGCGAGCCCGATGACGAGCCCCGACGAGGCGAGGAACTGGCGGCGGCTGGCGGCGGGAAGCGCGGTCATGCCGGTACCTCCATCGTCCTGGCGGCATCGTGGATCGCCTGGCGGATGCGGACATAGGTGGCGCAGCGGCAGATATTGCCGGCCATGCCGCTGTCGATATCCGCGTCGCTCGGCTTGGGCTTGGCGGCGAGCAGGCCGATCGCCGACATGATCTGGCCCGACTGGCAGAAGCCGCATTGCGGCACGTCGATCGCGACCCAGGCGGCCTTGACCGCCTCGGCGCGCTTGTCGGTCGCGCCCTCGATCGTGGTGACCTTGCGGCCGGCGATGGTGCCCACCGGCGTGACGCAGGAGCGGCGGTTCTTGCCGTCGAGATGCACGGTGCACGCGCCGCATTGCGCGATGCCGCAGCCATATTTGGTGCCGGTGAGCTTCAGATGATCGCGCAGCACCCAGAGAAGCGGCGTATCGGGATCGCCGTCGAACGACGTGTTGACCCCGTTCAGAAGGAACTCGGTCGCCATGAAGCGTCTCCCTGTAGCGCGCGAGCCACTGGATAAGCCCCGCGCCCATGCTCACGCAAGCGCCTGAGCGATGAAGAGGGGGGTAACGGCTTTTTAGGCCGTCGCCGCCATAAGTGCGGGTTCGATCCACCGCGCGCAAGGCCAGTCACCCACCCGATGCATCGCTTTCCGCTCATCGCCCCCAACCCGCCGCGGCTCAGCGAGCATCTCGACGCGCTGCAGCGAGTCGAGCAATCGGGCATGTTCAGCAACAACGGCCCGGAGGTTCGCGCGTTCGAGGCGGAGGCAAACGAGCGACTGTTCGGCGGGCGCGGCGCGAGTCTGGCCGTTGCCAACGCGACCCTGGGGTTGATGGTCGCGATCCGCGAGACCATGGGCCCGGTCGCGACGCCGGAACGGTTCGCGCTGATGCCAGCGCTGACTTTCGCCGCGACCGCGCAGGCGGCGATCTGGGCCGGGCTGACCCCGTTGATCTGCGACGTGGATCCGCAGGATTGGGGCGCCTGCCCCGCCGCCGAGGAGAAGCTGCTCAACCACTATGGCGAGCGGATCGCGGTGATCGTGCCTTATGCGACCTTCGGCGACGCGATCGATCTCGACCGCTACGCCTGGCTGCAGCGCCGCCACGGCGTGGGCGTGGTGATCGACGCCGCCGCCTCGCTCGGCACGACCGACGATGACGGCCAGGGCTTCGGCGCCGACGCGCCCTTTGCGGTGGTCCATTCGATGCACGCGACCAAGACCTTCGCGGTGGCCGAGGGCGGGCTGATCCATTCGGGCGATGCGAGGCTGATCGATACCTTGCGCGCGATGATCAATTTCGGCTTCGAGCGCGGGCGCAGCGCGACATTGCCCGGGCTCAACGCCAAGCTGCCCGAAATACTGGCGGTGATGGCGCGCGCCAAGCTCGCCGAGATCGATGCGGTCTGCGACAACCGCGCGGCGATCGAGGACGCGTATCGCGAGAGCCTGGTGGGCGTGACGCTCCAGCAGGTGTCGGGGAAGCGCCGGGCGAGCCAGTTCATGCCGGTGCTGCTGCCTGCGAAGCTGGCGCCGCGGCGCGATGCGATCGCCAGCGCGCTGGAGACCGCCGGGATTGGCACCGGCCGCTATTTCAGTCCGCATCTCGGCGAGCAGCCCTTGTTCCGCGAGATCGCAACGATCGAGCCGACGCCGGTCGCGGACGATATCGCGGCGCGACTGCTCTCGCTCCCCATCACCGACGCCATGTCGGCGGCGGATGCGCGAACCATTGCCGGCGCCTTCGCCACTGCCTGTGCGCAGGAAACCGCCCGGACCCGTGCCGTGCCGCTACGCAACCCGATCGCCTCCGTGCTGATCGTCGGCGGCGGACCCGCCGGGACCGCCCTGCTCACTGCCGCGACCAAGCGCGGGCTGCTGCCCGATCTGGCGCGGTCGGGCCTGGTCCTGGTCGAGCGCGACGAGGCGGTCGGCAGCGGACGACTCGGCCGCTATGCGATCAATTCGGACAGCACCGCGGAGACCTTCCTGTCCGCGGTGAAGGACAATGCCCATCCCGAGATCGCGGCGATCGCCCATGGCCCGATCGGCCAGGGAATCGCAAAGCACAGCGGCGCGCTGGGCGTGCCGTTGCCCGAAGCGGGGCCCCTGTTGCGTGAAACGGGCGCAAGGCTGGCGCGGATCGTCACCGAGAATGGCGGATCCGTGCTGACCGGGCATGAAGTGATCGGCACCATGCGGACGCGCGACGGGCTGTGGAGCAGCCGGTTGCGCCGCCTGTCGGACGGTATGGAATTCGACCAATTGTCGCGCGCGGTCGTGATCGCGACCGGCGGCCATCAGCCGCTCGACCGGCTCGTCGCGCAACGGGTTGCCGGCGCGCCGCTGCACCAGATCGCCGGCGGCAAGCTGATGCAATCGGACGAGGTGCTCGCGCTCGGCGGCCTCACCCGCGTCGCCGATCTGCTGCACGACAAGCGCAACCCCCGCGTCGCGGTGATCGGCGGATCGACCAGCGCGCTGACCACGATCGCGCTGCTGCTGCGCAGCCGCCCCGGCATCCCGTTCGGCGCGGAAGGCGTCACCCTGCTCCACCGCCGTCCGCTGCGGCCATTCTATCCCTCGGTCGAGGCGGCGCAGGCGGAAGGCTTCACCGATTTCGGGCCCGAGGATATCTGCCCGGTCAGCGGCTTCGTCTATCGCCTTGCCGGCTTCCGGCTGGAGGCGCGCGAGCTGGCGCTGCGCATGCTGCAGGTCGACGGACGGCAGCCCGATCCGCGCGTCGCAACTCACCACATCGCCGGCGACGGGGATGCGGCAGCGCGCGCGATCCTTGCCGGGGCGGACCTGGTCATCGCGGCGCTCGGCTATCGTCCACATGCCCTGGCCGTCAGCGACTCAAAAGGCGCGCCGATCGCGCTCGCGGCGCACAGCGGCACGGCGATGGTCGACCGGCATTGCCGGGTGCTCGACGCTCGAGGCGAGCCGATCCCCGGGCTGTTCGGCATCGGCCTGGCCGCGGGCTTCGTGCCCTGGGGCGCGCTGGGCGGCGAGGCGAGTTTCAGCGGCCAGGCCAACGGGCTGTGGCTGTGGCAGAACCAGGTCGGCGCGATGATCGTCGATCAGATATTCGACACCGCAGAACGGGCCGCCGCATGAGCACCCCCGCGATCAGCGTGATCATGGCGGCGTATAACGGCGCCGGGCTGATCGTGGAGACGCTGGAGAGCCTGAAGGCGCAGAGCTTCACCGATTTCGAGGTGATCATCGTCGACGATTGTTCGACCGACGACACGCTGGCGGTGGCGCGCGGCTTCGGCGATCCGCGCATCCGGGTGATCGCGGCCGAGACCAACCAGGGCGTCGTCGCCTCGCGCAACCGCGCGGTGGCCGAGGCGCGCGGGCGCTATATCGCGGCGCTCGATCATGACGATCTGTGCCATCCCGACCGCTTTGCGCGGCAGGTCGCCTATCTCGACGAGCATCCGGATACGGTGCTGGTCGGCACCGCGGCCGCGATCCTGGAGAACGGGGTGCTGCTGCCCGGATCGCTCGCGCCCGTCTCGACGCCGATGCTGATCGAGTGGCTGCTCAGGATCGAGAACCCCTTGGTCTGGTCGTCGGTCATGATGCGCGGCGACGCGGCGCGGCAGCTCGATCCCTTCACCCGGCCCGACATGGTCTTCGCCGAGGATTTCGATCTCTATCACCGCATCGGCAAGCTCGGCACGATCGCGCGGCTCGACGACGAGCTGATGACCTATCGCCGCCACACCGGCAGCGCCTCGCAGCGCCATGTCGATGCGATGACCGGGCGCGCGACCGACGTGCTGGAGGCGGCCTATGTCGCGGTTTTCGGCCCGGAGGCGCAGGCGATCGCCGACCTGATCGTGCGCCATGTGATGGGCCGGCGCCCGGTGCCCGACCGCGACACGTTTCGCCGGGTCGGCGATGCGCTCGTCACGCTGCAGGACGATTTCCTCGAGACGCGGCGACCCGATCCGCAGAGCCGCAGCCTGATCCGCTGGGAAACGGCGCGGCGCTGGGCGCGGATCGGGCGGATCGGCTTGCGCACCGGCCAGCTCGACCTCAGCGACGCGGTGGCGGTGCGGCCCGATCATCTCGGGCTCGGCTATGCCGGGATCGACGATCTGATCATGTCGCGGCTGGTCGGCGGCGCCCGCGCGATCCAGCGCCGCCTCGCCGACCGCAAGGCGAGCTGACACGCAAAGGCCGCCCCCGAGATGTCGGGGACGGCCTTCCGAGGGAACTGCCTTACTTCTTCACCATCCGGGTGACGCGGCCGACGCTGGTGTCGCCCGCCCACATATTGTTCTGCTTGTCGAACACCCAGTAGCTCGCCTCGATGAACTGGCCCGGGCCGATGCCCATGCCGTTGCCCACCGCGCCAACGACCTTGCCGTTGCGATCGAGTTTGAGGAACTGGCCGTCCTGGCCGCTCGCCATCCACGGATTGCCCTGCGCGTCGAACTTGATCGCGCAGACGAGATTGCGCGTCTGGAACGTCTTCAGGAACTGGCCGACGCTGTTGTAGACGACGATGCGGTAATCCTCGCGATCGCCGATCCAGACATCGCCGGTCTTGGGATCGATGCCGAGCGCATGCGCGTTCTGGAACTTGCCCTCACCGACATTGTGGCCGAACCACTGGCCGATATATTTGCCGTTCTTGTCGAGATGCAGGATGCGCGCGGCGCCGATATT
This sequence comes from Sphingomonas bacterium, assembly GCF_028293085.1. Lineage (GTDB taxonomy): Bacteria > Pseudomonadota > Alphaproteobacteria > Sphingomonadales > Sphingomonadaceae > Sphingomonas. The sequence goes on along the minus strand of NZ_JAQGLC010000039.1, from coordinate 482 downwards.
GTTGGTTGCATCATCCGAATCGACGACGTTCGGGCTCTCATTGCCGTGGCCCTGGGCGATATAGATGTCGCCATTGGGGGCGAAGGCGATCATCACCGGCTCCCACAGCAGCCGCTGGTTCTTGTTCTCGAGCCAGTCGCCGCGGTGGCCGCGCTCGCCGAGGCGCATCAGCACCTTGCCGTCGCTCGACAGCTTGGTCGCGGTGGCCAGCCCGGTGTCGAGGATCCAGACATTGTCGTCGGCATCGACGGCCATGCCGTGCGCCTTGTTGTGGTGGCCGATGACGTCCTCGCCGACCGTCAGGATCAGCTTGTTGTTGCGGTCGAACTTGAACAGCTGCGGCATGCCCTCCGGCTTGCGCTGGAACGCCCAGAGGTTGCCCTTGGAATCCAGGGCGACGGACGGGACGCCGCCGGTACCGGCAGGAAGATCCATCGGGTAGGAGAAGTCATAGCCGAGCTTCTGCTCCCACTGTACTCGCT
>NZ_JAQGLC010000035.1 GCF_028293085.1 Sphingomonas bacterium | reverse complement strand
GGGTTTTGGCCGTACATCGGGCGTTGCGTCTGTTCCTGTCCCCCGCCGCATGGAGGGGCTCCCATTGCGGGTTTCGCATGGCGCCCTGTACATCCGGTGAAAATACGGGGTTAGCAAAGGGTGTACGCCGCGCGCCCGGCCTACCTGTATTGGGTACCCCCGGCGGCGCCCCGTCCAGCCTCGACCCGTCCGGCTGCGACCGGCCCGGCATCGACCGGCCCGGCATCGCGCGCGATGGCGAAGATGGTCAGTCTGTCGCGCGCCACCACCAGCACGCGCGATCCCGCCACCACCACGCCGCGCGCATCCGGCAGCGGCTCGCCGTCCGCGGTGGAGCGCAGGATCGCGGGCGCGCGCGGGTCCGCCACGCCGACCAGGGTCAATCGCCCGCCCGAATTGGCGGTGACATAGGCGATATCGCCGTCGAGCGTGAGGTTCTTCGCGCCGTCGAGCAGCGCGCCGCGCGCCGCGCCCAGCAGCACCGGCGCGGACGGCGTCGACACATCGACGATCGCGAGCGAATCGCCCGCCAGGCTGGCGACATAGGCAAGGCCGTTCCGCACCACGAGCTCCTTGGCATTGCCCAGCGCGAACTTGTCCTCCAGGCTGCCGACGATCGCGGGCGCGGCCGGATCGGCGACGTCCAGCACCACCAGCGCATTCGCCGCGCCGGCCGTGACATAGGCATGATGGCCGTCGACCACGACCGAATCCGCGCCGGCCAGCCGGACCGGATCGGTCAGCGATCCGGCGACGACCGGGTGGAGCGGATCGGCCACGTCGATGATGACGAGCGAGCCCGATGCATTGCCCGCGACATAGGCGTAGCGGCCCGCCAGGAAGAGCCCGCGCGCGCCGGCCAGCCGCGCATCGGCGATCCCGGCGGCGAAGACCGGGCGGTCCGGCCGCGCCATGTCGATGATCTCGAGCCGCCCGCTGCCGGCGGCGGTCACATAGGCATAATGGCCGGCCACCCTGACGGTGAAGGCGCCGTTGAGCCGGAACAGGTCGCTGAGCGTCCCCACCACCCGCGGGGCGGCGGGATCGGCGATATCGACCACGATGATGCGGTGCCCGATCCCGGCATCGACGACATAGGCATGAGTGCCCGAAACCGCGATGCCGATCGCATTGCCGAACCCGGGCAACAGGAGGGTCGCCGTCCGATCGAGCGGCCGGGCGGCGACAGTCGCCGGTCGCGGCGCGGCGGCGCTTTGGCCGAGCGACGGGTGCGCCGCAAACAGGGACAGGATCGCGACGAGGAGGGCGAGCGGGAACGGGGCCGGCGGGCGTCTTTTTCTGCGCCAGAAATCAAGGATTTGCCCCACCGATCACGGCTAACATGATCTTCATCACGGCGTCATGCAAAATCGGCACGACTCGTGCCACTTTGGGATCGACCGTCAGGCCGACCGCAATTCGCCGATCACGCGGCGCAGCGCGGTGTCGACCATGTCCGCATCGGCGCCGAGCCGTTTCGCCTCCACCTCCAGCGCGCCCGCGACCACGCCGGTGCTCTCCGCCGTCTCGCCGAGATTGACCATGTGCGTGCCGACCGTGGCGAGATGCTCCAGCGCCAGCTCCATGCCCTTGCGGATCTGCGCGCTGACGCCGCCCTGCTGCTCCACCGCGCTGGCGACGAGCGAGGCGTGGCGCTCGATCTGGGCGACGGCGTCGTCGATCGCGCCGAGCGCGGCGCCGGCATCGACCGCGGCGGACCTGATGCTCTCGACCTGGCCGTCGACCTGCTCGGTCGCGGCGGAGGTCTGCCTGGCGAGATTGCCCATCTCCGCCGCGACCACGGCAAAGCCCTTGCCGGCCTCGCCCACCCGCGCCGCCTCGATCGTCGCGTTGAGCGCGAGCAGGGTCGCCTTTTGCGCGACGCTGCGGATCAGCTCGGCCATGGCGGCGACCTGGTCGGCCTTTTGCGACAATGTCGCGACCTGCGCCGCGGCGGCGCGCGATCGCGTGGCGGCGATGCGGATCGCCTCCGCCGCGACCTGCGTCTCGCCGCGCAGCCCGTCGACCACCTGGGCGAGCTCGCCGCTGTCGGCAAAGACCGCGCCGAGATCGCGCGTCACCTTCTCCGCGGCGCCCGTGGTCAGGCCCGCTTTCCTGCCCGCGTCGATCGCATGGCGCGCCACCTCGTCGGCGGAGACGGACAGGCGCTCGGCCGAGGCGCGCAGCTTCCCGTTGACCGCGGTCAGGCTCGAATCGATCATCGCGGCGAGCTCGCCGAGCAATTGCTTGCGCTGCGCGTCGAGCGCCGCGCGCTGGGCGTCGGCCGCCTCGGCCTGGCGGCGCTGCTTCTCGGCGACCCGGTCCTGCTCGGCGCCCGAGCTCAGCAGCGTGTCGCGCTCGCGCGCCGCCTCGCGGAAGATCTCGATCGATCGCGCCATCACGCCGATCGCGTCGGGCCGGTTCGCATGCGGCACGGCGAGGCCGGCATCGCCCGCCGCCAGCCGCTCCATCGCGATGCGGATGTCGTCCAGGGGCCGCAGCACCGTGCGGAAGGTGACGAGCAACGCGATGGCCAGCGCGATCAGGCACAGCAGCGCCGAGATCCAGAACACCTGGCGATCGGACTGGCCCTCCAGCGCGCGCACCTCGCGGTGCAGCGCGTCGATCCGCGCGCCGTCGGTGCGGATCATCGCGTCGGCGATCGCCGAGGCGCGGCGTTCGGCCGGGCGGACCTGGGTGCGGAACAGCAAAAGCGCGCGGGGGCGATCGGTCGCGGCGGCATCGCGCACCGCGGCGAGCTGCTTCAGGACCTCGCGCTGCGTGCTGTAATAAGCCGGGTCGGGCCGCGTGTCGGCCTTGGCCAGCACGGCGAGCTCGTCGTTGAACTCGCCGAAGCGGCGGGTGAAGCGGTCGCCGATCTCGGCCAGCGCCGCCCGGTCGGGCTCGGTGCCGAGGTTGAGCGCGTCGCGCTGCAGCGCGCGGCTGGTCGAGCGCAGCTCGGTCAGCATCAGCATGCGCGTCACCTGAGTCTCGACCGCGTCCTGCGCGGTGGCGATGCGGTAGCGCGCGCTATGCTCCAGCCACGCGGTGCCGATCACCAAGGCCGTCATCAGGGCGAGCGGCAGCATCAATCGCGCAACAAGGCTTCGGCCGAACATCCGCCACTCCCATGGTCATGGTCGGAGGCCTTCGGGCCGGGGTGTTACACTTGGGTGACTATGGCGCCGGAAATCGGCGGAAAGGCGGTGCGCAGGCGCAAAAAAAGCCCTGCGGGGCGGCTCAGCCCGCCGCCTGGCGCATCGCCCGCTGGGTCAGCGCGGTATCGCCGCCGACCGCCGCGACGATATCCAGCGTGCCGTCGGCGCCGGCGCGCGCCAGCAGCACGACATAGTCGCCTTCGGGCAGGCCGGTGTCGATCGCCACCTTGGCCAGCACGGGGCGCTGGTCGAGGATCGCGGCCGGATCGGTGGGGGCGGGGGTGTCCGCCGGGCGCTTGGCGTCGCGCTCGGCCTTGACCACGCCCTTGATGCCGCCGTCAAAGCCCTCGAGGAACTCGGTCAGCCCGCCCGCGCCCACGCCGATGCGGCGCGCGTGGGAGAGGACCGCGGCATATTCGGTCAGCCGCGTCTTGTCGTAATCCGTGCCGAAGACGAGCTTCACGATCGGCGTCATCGGCGCGCGGAGCTGCAGCACGATGCCGGCATTGTCGAGCAACGCCTCGTACCCGGCCGGGTCCCGGTCGGCCGCGGCGGCGAAATCATGCGCGCGGGCGAGCGCGCGGTACAGCGTGGTGCGGGTCCGCGTGTCGGCCGCGCGCACCGCGGCGGCGGTCTGCTGCGCGAGCATCAGCTGGTCGGTCAGGCTGCCGGTGGCGGGCACCGAGCCGATCCCGACGGACGGGCTTTCGTCGTTATCGGCGCTTTCCTCGTCGCTGCCGTCGATCCCGGCGCTCGGGCCGTCGGCCCAGGCGGGGGCGGCGAGCGCGGCCTTGGGCGCGGTGCGCAGCGACCCGTCGACCTCGGCGTCGAGCTTCGCCTGGGTCTCGGCGTCGACCAGCTCCTTCCAGTTGATCACGCCGTAGATGAAGTCGATCGAATCCTCGTCCGAGGAAAAGGGCATCAGGATGCCGCGATACATGGTGTTGTGCCCGCGCGTGCTGACGAACTCGGCCTCGAAGCCGATCGGCGCCCGATTCGCGATGATCTGGAGATAATGGTCGGTCAGCCGCGACAGCAGCGACCGGCTGGGCACGTGCGAGATATGGGTGACGCTGTGATCGAGCTGGCATTCCTCGCGTAGCGCGCGGCCGAGCCAGGCGATCGCCGGATCCTCGACGCCCTTGGAGAAATCGAGCAGCACGCTGTGCGGGCCGAAATCGGCGATATTGGCCGGATCGAGATCCTCGATCGACGGATAGGCGCGGCCCTGCAGCAGCGAGACCC
>NZ_JAQGLC010000022.1 GCF_028293085.1 Sphingomonas bacterium | reverse complement strand
CAACCCCTCGCTCCAGCCATCGGCAGTGCGCGTGAACACGCGGCGTTCGTGCAGGCGGTGCGCGCGATCCTGCCAGAATTCGATCGCCACCGGGGTGACGCGGTAACCGCCCCAATGCGGTGGGCGCAGCACATCGCCACCAGCGAAGCGCGCTTCCATCTCGGCAAAGCGCGCCTCGAATGTCTCGCGGTCAGCCAGCGGGCGCGATTGATCCGATGCCCAGGCGCCCAGCTGAGAATCGCGGCTGCGGCTGGCGAAATAGGCGTCCGATTCGGCATCGGTGGCGAGGCTCAGCGCGCCCTCGATCCGCACCTGCCGGCGCAGCGACTTCCAATGGAACAGCAAAGCGGCCTGCGGATTCACCGCGATATCGCCTGCCTTGCGACTTTCGCGGTTGGTGTAGAACACGAAGCCGTCGGGACCGTGCCCTTTGAGCAGCACCATCCGCGCCGACGGCCGCCCGTCCGCATCCGCCGTCGCCAGCGCCATCGCGTTGGGATCGTTCGGCTCGCTTGCCACGGCTTCCGCGAACCACGCGTCGAACAGGGCGAAGGGATCGTCGGCCATAAGCGGGCCTTTACCCTTGCCTTCTTCTTTCGTCACCCCGGCCCTGTGCCGGGGTCCACCGCGCCGCCGCCGCCGTCAACCGTTGTTGCACTGTGGATGCCGGAACAGGCCCGGCATGACGGCTTCGGAACGACTCCCCGCGACCGGGGTTGAATCGGCTTCGCAACGATAAGGACGACGACATGGCCGCGCGCGCCTATTGGCAGGGACAGATCAGGTTGGCGTTGGTCTCGATCCCGGTCGAAATTTACACCGCGACCAAGTCGGGCGCATCGGTGGCGTTCCACCAGGTCCACGAACCGTCGGGCAAGCGAGTCAAATACGAGAAGGTCGTGCCCGGGATCGGTCCGGTCGATACCGACGAGATCGTCAAGGGCTTCGAGTATGAGAAGGGCGAATACGTCCTGCTCGAACAGGACGAGATCGACGCGGTGAAGCTCGAATCGAAGAAGACGCTCGAGCTCACCCAGTTCGTCGACGCGAGCGAGATCGACGTGCTCTATTACGAAAAGCCCTATTTCGTCGTCCCCGCCGACGATCTGGCGGAAGAGGCGTTCATCGTGCTGCGCGAGGCGCTCCGCCGCTCGAAAAAGGTCGGGCTCGGCCAGCTCGCAATGCGCGGCCGCGAATATGTGGTGAGCCTGAAGCCCTGCGGCCGCGGCATGGTGCTGGAGACGCTCCGCTACGCCGACGAGGTCAACAAGGCGCAAGGCTATTTCCGCGACATCCCCGATTCGAAGCCCGACGAGGATCTGATGGAACTCGCCGAGGCGCTGATCGAGAAGAAGACCGCGGCTTTCCATCCGCAGGATTTCCACGATCGCTATGTCGACGCGCTGAAGGATCTGGTCGAGCGCAAGCGCAAGGCGAAGGGCCGCAAGATCATCGAGGACACCAGCGACGAGCCGACCGGCCGCTCGGGGTCGAACGTCGTCGACCTGATGGCCGCGCTGAAGAAGTCGATGGAGAAACCCAATGCGACGCCGGCGCAGAAAACCAGCGTGACGACCACGAAGAAGACCGCGACGAAGAAGGCGCCCGCGCGTGCGGCCCCCGCCAGGAAGCCGGCGGCGAAGAAGCGTGCCTGATCGCGATCCCCTCGCGCTCTACAACGCCAAGCGCGATTTCGCGCAGACCGCGGAACCGGCCGGCACGCTCGCGCCCGGGCACGGCAACAGCTTCATGGTCCAGAAGCACGACGCCAGCCGGTTGCACTGGGATTTCCGGCTGGAGATTGACGGCGTGCTCAAGAGCTGGGCGGTGACGCGCGGCCCCAGCCTCGATCCGGGCGAAAAGCGCCTCGCCGTCCGCACCGAGGATCATCCGCTCTCCTACGCGACCTTCGAGGGCATTATTCCCAAGGGCCAATATGGCGGCGGCACGGTGATGCTGTGGGATCGCGGCACCTGGTCCCCGGTCAAGGGCAAGAGCGCGAAGGACCTCGACAAGGGCCATCTCCACTTCGTCCTCGATGGCGAGCGGATGAAGGGCGAATGGCTGCTGATCCGCCTCAAACCCCGCGGCAAGGAAAAGAGCGAGAACTGGCTGCTGCGCAAGATCGACGATGCCGAAGCGGGCGGCACCGACACATTGGTCGAAACCGCCCTCACCAGCGTCGCCACGGGCCGCACGATGGTGGAGATTGCCGAGGGGAAGAAGCCACAAGCGTCGCGCCGGCGGAGGCCGGGGCCGGCCAATGACGAAGCCCCGCCCAAGCCACGCAGCGGCCCCGGCCTCCGCCGGGGTGACGCGAAATTGCCCAAATTCCGCGATCCCCAGCTCGCCACCCTGGTCGACACCGTCCCCACCGGCAGCCAGTGGCTGCACGAGGTCAAATATGACGGCTATCGCGCGCTCATCGCGATCGGCAGCGGCAAGGCGAAGGTCTTCACCCGCTCCGGCCTGGACTGGACCGACAAATTCCCCGGCGTGGCCGAGGCCGCAGCCAGGCTGAACGTCGGCAGCGCGCTGATCGACGGGGAGATCGTCGCCTTCAAGAACGGCAAACCCGATTTCTCGACGCTCAAGGACGCGATCTCGAACGCTGGCGATATGACCCTGTTCGCCTTCGACCTGCTCGAGCTCGACGGCGAGGATCTGACCAGACTCCCCAATATACAGCGCAAGGAACGCCTCCGCCCGCTGATCGACGGCGCCGACGCCCGCCTCCAGTTCGCCGAGCACATCCTCGGTTCGGGCGAGCAATTGTTCGAGGCGATGTGCCGCGAAGGCTATGAGGGGATCGTCGCCAAGCTCGCCGACGCGCCCTATCGCGGGCAGCGCAGCAAGGCCTGGCTCAAGGTCAAATGCATCAAGCGCCAGGAATTCGTCATCGTCGGCTGGACGCCGTCCGACAAATCCCGCGGCTTCCGCGCCCTGCTGCTGGGGCTCAACGGCCCCGACGGCTTCATCTATGCCGGCAAGGTCGGCACCGGCTTCGACACCGACATGATGATGGAGCTGAGCGCCAAGCTGGCAAGGCTCGAACGGAAGGAGCCGACCGTGACGGCCCCTCGCGCGGCAGTGCGCAGCGCGCATTGGGTGGAGCCGAAGCTGGTCGCCGAGATCGCCTTCGCCGAGACAACGCCCGACGGCGTCCTGCGCCATTCCAGTTTCCTGGGCCTGCGTGAGGACAAGGCGGCAAAGGACGTGGTGCTGGAGAAGCCGATCCCGGTCGACGCCGCGTCCGCGCCGAAGCTCAAGGTGAAGATCACCAACCCCGACCGGCTGATCTTCCCCGACTCGGACGTCACCAAGGGCGATCTCGCTAACTATTACGCGCAGGTCGCGCCGGTCATGCTGCCCTGGGCCGCCAACCGGCCGATCAGCCTGGTTCGCTGCCCGCAGGGGCGGGGCAAGCATTGCTTCTTCCAGAAGCACGACGCCGGCAGCTTCGGCGATCATGTCCATCAGGTCCCGATCCGCGAAAAGGACGGATCGACCGAGGACTATCTCTATGTCGACGATGCCGACGGCCTGGTCATGTGCGTCCAGATGGGCACGATCGAATTCCATGGCTGGGGCTCTTCGGTCGCGACGCTCGAACAGCCCGATCGCATGGTGTTCGATCTCGATCCCGACGAGGAACTGGGCTTCGACGTCGTCAAAAAGGCTGCGGAGGATCTGAAGAACCATCTCGCCGAAATCGGCCTGGTCAGCTTCGCGATGCTCTCGGGCGGCAAGGGCGTGCATGTCGTGGTGCCGCTCAAGCCCCAGGCCGAATGGCCCGCGGTCAAGGATTTCGCCGATCGCTTCTCGCGCGCGCTGGCCGAGGCCGAGCCCGACCGCTTCGTTGCGACCATGTCCAAGGCCAAGCGCAAGGGCCGGATCTTCATCGATTATCTCCGCAACCAGCGCGGCTCGACCGCGGTGCTGCCTTATGTCGCCCGCGCCCGCGCCGGCGCGCCGGTAGCCGCGCCGGTCACCTGGACCGAGCTGCGCGACGTGGACAGCGCGCACCGCTGGGGCGTGCGCGACGCGGCCGAACTGCTCGAACGCGCCAATTCACGCGCGCTTGCGGGATGGGGATTCGCCGATCAGGTGCTGCCCGATCTCTGATCCTTGTTGCACGCGCGAAGGGATTGTGGTCGAGTCGGAGCGTTCGTAGGGGAACGACTTCACCACATGGCCACGCTCGCCGCGCCCTCTTTGCTCGATCCCTCGATCCACGCCGCGCGCTGGATCGCGGACTATTGCGCGCGGGAGAATAAGGGCGACGTGCTCTGCGCGAGCCGCGACGATCCCGCCTGGACCGCGATGTTCGAGGAGCTGGCCGCGGTCGCCGGCGACGATCTGACGCACGCCCGCGAGCGGGTGCAGCGCCACGCCGCCGATATCGGCACCGGCTTCCGCATCATCGGCGAGAGCGAGGAGCGCGCCTGGCCGCTCTCGCCCGTCCCGCTGCTGATCGAGTCGGACGAATGGGCCGGCATCGAAGCCGGCGTCGCCCAGCGTGCCGAGCTGATGGAGACGATCCTCGCCGATCTCTATGGCGACGCGACCTTTATCGAGCGCGGGCTGATCCCCGCGGCGCTGATCGGCGGCAGCCCCTTCTTCCTGCGCCCGCTTGCGGGCCTCGTCCCGCCCGGCGGACATCATCTCCATTTCATCGCGGTCGATCTCGGGCGCGGGCCGACCGGCGAGTGGCGCGTGCTCGCCGATCACCTCCGCGCGCCGGCCGGCGCCGGCTATGCGCTGGAGAACCGGCTGGCGATCTCGCGCACACTCGGCGGGCTGCAGGGCCGGCTCAATATCGAGCGCCACGCGCCCTTCTTCGCCGCCTATCGCGACGGCCTCGCCGCCGCCTGCCGCCGCGCCGAGCCGCGCATCGGGTTGCTGACCCCCGGGCGCTACAACCCCAGCTATGCCGAACAAGCGCATCTCGCCCGTTATCTCGGGCTGTTGCTGGTCGAGGGCGCCGATCTCGCCGCGCTTGAGGACAAACTCTATGTCCGCACCATCGGCGGGCTGAAGCGGGTCGATGCGATCTGGAACCGGCTCGATCCGCGTCTGCTCGATCCGCTCGCCTTCGATTCGCATTCGGGGATCGGTGTGCCCGGCCTGATCGACGCGATGGCGGCGGGCAATGTCGTCATCTCGAATGTGCCTGGCGCCGGGGTGCTCGAATCCGCGGCCTTCGCGGCCTTCCTGCCCAAGCTGGCGACGCGCCTGCTCGGGGCCGACCTGCTCCTCCCCAACATCGCCACCTGGTGGTGCGGCCAGGATCAGGAGCGCGTTCGCGTCATCGAGGATTTCGATCAGCTGCTGATCGGCCCCGCCTTTGGCGTCCAGCCGCTCGGCCTGGAGGGCATCATGCCCCGGCCCGGCGCCGAGATCACCGGCGCGGCCCGCGCGGCGCTGTTCGACGACATGACGCGCCGCCCGCAGGATTATGTCGGGCAGGAGATCGTCCGCCTGTCGACCATGCCGGTCGTGACCGATGAGGGTCTCGCGGCCCGTCCCTTCACGCTGCGAGTCTTCGCGGCGCGGGGCGCGGACGGCAGCTGGGCGGTCATGCCCGGCGGCTTCGCCCGGATCGGCGAGCACAAGGATCCGCGCGCCGCGGTGATGGGCGAGGGCAATTGGTCCGCCGATGTCGCGGTGCACGGGCCGGAGCCGGTCGCGCCGGTCTCGCTGCTGCCGCCGAGCGACTCGATCCATGTGCGTCGCAATCCCGGCACCTTGCCGAGCCGCGTCGCCGACAATTTCTTCTGGCTCGGCCGCTATCTCGAGCGCGGCGAGGCCCTGCTCAACGTCATCCGGGTAATGCTCGGCAATTCGATCGATGCCGATGCCGGCGCGGCGCTCGGGCCGGAGACGGTCGGCCGGCTGGTCGGGCTCGCCGTCAATGGCGGCGCGGCACCGCATCCCGCGAGTCTGCGCCGCGCGGATCTGACGCAGTTCGCGCGCACCGCGATGGAATCGGGCGAGGGCGGCTGGCACAGCGTCCGCGCGATCAACCGCCTAGCGCGCGGCATCGGCCAGGGATCGCGCGACCGGCTCGCCGCGGACATGGTCAGGCTGCTCGACGCACCCTTCCCGACCAAGGGCGGCATGCTCGATCGCGCCGGCTCGCTCCAGCGCCGCTACGCTGCGCTCTCCGGCCTCTCGGCCGAGCATATGGGGCGGACCGCGGCCTGGCGCTTCCACGATCTCGGCCGCCGGCTCGAACGCGCGTTGATGATCACCCGCGCCGTGCGCGTGTTCGGCATGACCAGCGGGACGATCGACGATCTGTCGACCCTGCTCGACCTTGCCGACAGCCAGATCAGCTATCGCCAGCGCTACCTCACCGGGATCGCCCGCGTGCCGGTGGTCGATCTCGTCGCGCTCGATCCCGGCAATCCGCGCGCGCTCGCCTTCCAGATCGAGCGGATCTGCGAGCATATGCGCGC
>NZ_JAQGLC010000010.1 GCF_028293085.1 Sphingomonas bacterium | reverse complement strand
TTCGTCACTAAGCGCGCGCTGTGCCAGGGCAAGCGCAGCAAGGTCAGCTGGACCCAGGTCGAGACCGGCAGCGCGATCACCTGGAAATATCCGAGCTGCGTGCTCGCCGGCGAGAACAGTGTCGGCGAATTTTATTCGGTGGCGGTCACCAACAACCGGCAGCAGGCCGATACCGGCACCAAGATGATTCATCTCGGCAAGGGCAGCCGCTCGACCATCGTGTCGAAGGGGATTTCGGCCGGGCGGTCGAACAACACCTATCGCGGGCTGGTGCGTGTCGCACCCACCGCGGAAGGCGTGCGCAACTTCACCCAGTGCGATTCATTGCTGCTGGGCAGCGAATGCGGCGCACACACCGTGCCCTATATCGAAGTGCGCAATCCAAGCGCGCAGATCGAGCATGAGGCGACGACCTCGAAGATCAGCGACGACCAGATGTTCTACGCCATGCAGCGCGGGTTGGATCAAGAGGCGGCGGTGGCGCTGATCGTCAACGGCTTCGCCCGCGAGGTGCTGCAGCAGCTCCCGATGGAATTCGCGGTCGAGGCACAGAAGCTGCTGGGGATCTCGCTTGAGGGGAGCGTGGGGTGATGGGCGGACAGACTCTCCGCCACGCAGTTCCCCGGAAACTTCTACCCGCTGCGAGGGGAATGGCGATCTTGGCCATGTCCTGCTGGGTCGCCGCGACCCAGGCCGCAGGACCGGCGACGGACTGGCCCCATCTCGCGCGCCTTGATGCATGTATCGACGGCGTGGTCCGCCAGTCGGTCCAGGGGCGCCGAAGCCCATTATCGGAATCGGCCAAGGAGCAAGCAGCTGAGGTTGCGCTCGCGCGCTGCGACCACCTCGTCGATGCGGCGACCCAGGATTATAAGAAATTGACCACGGGGCTGCTGGGGCGCGCGCCCGACGCGACGCCGGCCCAGTGGCGCGCGAAAGTGATCAGCCTTCGGCTATCGATGGCACGAGGCATCGCCGTTCTGGCCGCTCCGCGACCGACACCGCTTGATTCGAGATAAGAGTTACCATTGATGCTGAATATCGAAAACCTCCACGCCGAAATCGACGGCAAGGAAATCCTCAAGGGCCTATCGCTCACGGTGAATGCGGGCGAGGTCCATGCGATCATGGGCCCGAATGGCGCGGGCAAGTCGACGCTCGGCTATGTGCTCGGCGGACGGCCCGGCTATGAAGTGACCTCGGGCTCGGTGACCTTCGCCGGCCAGGACCTGCTCGACATGGCGCCGCACGAGCGCGCTGCGGCGGGGCTGTTCCTCGGCTTTCAATACCCCGTCGAGATCCCCGGCGTCTCCAACGTCCAGTTCCTGCGCGAGGCGCTCAATGCGCAGCGCAAGGTCCGCGGCGAAGCGCCGCTGTCGGGCGGCGAGTTCCTCAAGCTGGCGCGCGCCCAGGCCGATCTGCTGGCGATGGACCAGGAGATGCTCAAGCGCCCGGTCAATGTCGGCTTTTCGGGCGGCGAGAAGAAGCGCAACGAGATGGTCCAGATGGGGATTATCGGCCCCAAGCTCGCGATCCTCGACGAGACCGATTCCGGGCTCGACATCGACGCGCTGCGCGTGGTCGGCGACGGCATCAACCGCATCATGCGCGCGCCCGACAAGGCAGTGTTGCTGATCACCCATTATCAGCGGCTGCTCGATTATGTGCGCCCCGATTTCGTGCATGTGCTGGCCGATGGCCGGATCGTGCGCTCGGGCGGGGCGGAGCTGGCGCATGAGCTTGAAGCCGAGGGCTACGGAGCGATGGCAGCGTGACCTTGCTCTCTCTTCGTCATGCCGGACTTGTTCCGGCATCCACCAGGCCGCGGGGTGAAGGGCAATGAGTGTGGCTGCGCTCGCCCTTCCCACCCGGCACGACGAAGCCTGGCGCTATAGCGATCTCGAGGCCGTCGCGACCGTCTGGCCGATCGCCGGGCCCGAGACGATCCACGTCGCGGCCGGTGAGGAAATCGCGCGCGTCATTGTGCAGGACGCCGCAACCGATGAAGTCGCGATCCGCGACTATACCGTCATCCTCGCGGCCGGCGCACAAGCGACGTTCCACATCCTCAACACCGGCGGCAAGCTCGGCCGCGTCGCGATCGACGTCACCTTGCACGAAGGCGCGCATTTCGAGCTGGGCGGTGCGATCCTCGGCGGCGGCGAGCAGACGCTCGAGATCGTCACGACGATGCGCCACATCGAGCCCGGCGCGACCAGCAACCAGGTCGTGCGTTCGGTGCTCGGCGGACGCGCCACGGGCAGCTATCTCGGCAAGGTCGCGGTCGCGCGCGATGCGCAGAAGACCGATGCGAGCCAGTCGGTCAAGGCGATGCTGCTCACCCGCACCGCAACCGCCAATGCCAAGCCAGAACTGGAAATCTACGCCGACGACGTGAAATGCGCGCATGGCGCGACCGTGGGCGAGCTCGACGCGACGGCGCTCTTCTACCTCGCCAGCCGCGGCATCGCACCGGCCGAGGCCAAGGCGCTGTTGCTGCGCGCCTTCATCGGATCGGTGTTCGACGGCGTCGCCGATGCGGGCGAGCGAGAGAAGGTCGAGGCCGCAGCACAGGCCGCGCTGGAGCGGATGCTATGACCGTCCTCGCCGACACCCGTCCCCTTGACGTCGTCGCCGATTTCCCGGCGATCCCCGAAGGCTGGGCCTATCTCGATACCGCGGCGACTGCGCAGAAGCCGCAGCCGGTGATCGACGCGATCACGCGCGGCTATGCCGAGACCTATGCGACCGTCCACCGCGGCGTCTATCAGCGCTCGGCCGACATGACGCTCGCCTATGAAGCGGCGCGCCGGCGGGTGGCGCGCTTCATCGGTGCGGGCAGCGCTGACGAGATCGTCTTCGTGCGCGGCGCGACCGAGGGGATCAACCTCGTCGCCACTTGCTGGGCGCGCGAGCAACTGAAGACCGGCGACCGCATCCTGCTCTCCACGCTGGAGCATCATTCGAACATCGTGCCCTGGCAGCTGGCGGCGGAACGCGTCGGGGCGGCGATCGACGTGATCCCGCTCACTGAAGACCACCGCATCGATCTCGACGCGATGGCGGCGATGATCACCCCCGCGCACAAGCTCGTCGCGCTGGCGCATGTCTCGAACGTGCTCGGCTCGGTGCTCGATGCGAAGCGCGCCGCCGATATCGCGCATTCGGTCGGCGCGAAGATCCTGCTCGACGGCTGCCAGGCGGTGCCGCGCATGGCGGTCGACATGGCCGCGCTCGACTGCGATTTCTACGTCTTCTCGGGGCACAAGCTCTACGGCCCGACCGGCATCGGCGTGCTGTGGGCGCGATCGGAGTTGCTCGAGGCGATGCCGCCCTATCAGGGTGGCGGCGCGATGATCGATCGCGTCACCTTCGCGAAAACCACCTATGCCCCACCGCCGGCGCGGTTCGAGGCGGGGACGCCGCATATCGTCGGCGCGCTCGGGCTGCATGCCGCGATCGACTATGTCGAGCGCATCGGGCTCGACGCGATCCATGCGCACGAGACCGCTCTGGTCGCCAAGACCCGCGAGGCGCTGTCGCAGATCAATTCGGTGCGGCTCTACGGCCCCGAGGACTCCGCCGGGATCGTCAGCTTCACGATCGAGGGGGTGCATCCCCACGATATCGGCACCATCTTGGATGAGGAGCGCGTCGCGATCCGCGCCGGGCATCATTGCGCGCAGCCGCTGATGGACACGCTCGGCGTGCCGGCGACGGCGCGGGCGAGCTTCGGGGTGTATAACGGGCCGGCGGATGTCGAAGCGCTGGTGCGGGGAATCGAACGAGTAACGAGGATCTTCGGATGAACGAAGAACGCAAGATTGTTGTGGAAGAAGTGGACTCGGTCGAGGCGCCGCCCAAGGCGCGCGTCGAGGGTGGCGTGACGGAGACGTTCGAGCGGAAGCGCGACTATCTCGAAGGCTTTCTCGCGCAGAAGCCGCAAGGCGTTGCCTCGGGCGAGCCGGGCGGCGCGCTGTACGAGGCGGTCGTCGAGGCGCTCAAGGAAATCTACGACCCCGAGATTCCGGTGAACATCTACGATCTCGGCCTGATCTACGGCGTCGAGGTGAACGAGGGCCATGCGGTGGTGACGATGACGCTCACCACGCCGCATTGCCCGGTCGCGGAATCGATGCCCGCCGAAGTGGAACTCCGCGTCGGTTCGGTGCCGGGCGTCGGCACGGCGGACGTCAACCTCGTCTGGGATCCGCCCTGGGATCCGCAAAAGATGAGCGACGACGCGAAGCTCGAACTGGGGATGCTGTGATGGCGACCACGACGCGCGTGCGCCCCGCGGCGCTGATCCTGACCCCGACCGCCGAAGCGCGTATCACGGAGCTGATGGCCAAAGCGCCTGAAGGCGCGATCGGCGTGAAGCTGTCGACCCCCCGGCGCGGCTGTTCGGGGCTGGCCTATTCGGTCGATTACGTCACCGAGGCCAAGCCATTCGATGAGCGCATCGACACGCCGGGCGGCACCTTGTTCGTCGACGGCGGATCGATCCTCTATCTGATCGGATCGACCATGAACTGGGTCGAGGACGATTTCGCGGCCGGTTTCGTGTTCCAGAACCCCAACGCCAAGGGCGAATGCGGGTGCGGGGAAAGCTTTACGGTCTAGGCTCGATCCTGTTCAGACGCTTGATTCAAATCGAACGACAATCGCCATAGGAAGAGCCGGTCGTAAGCCTGTCCGGGCCCGCGACCGCTCTTTCTAATGACTATATCCTGTTGGACGGTCGCCGATCCGTCCCTGGCGGAGAAATTCCCTGTTATCGCAGCGGATTTTCCCTGTTCCTGTCGCAAATTTCCCTGTTCCGTGGTAACAGGGAAATCCGTCATAACCATTTGATATATCTGTCGTAATTTAGAGAAAAATCGCTCGAAAACCGCGAAAGACAAAAAAATTCCCTGTTAATCGCACGGAACAGGGAAAAATCGCCGACGCCTTGTTGGACGAATTTGGTCGGGCGCCTCAGCGGTTGGAAGTCCATTCCCTCACGCCGGTTTCCGCCTCATCAGCGCCGTCCTGAGGCACGAGCACACTTCCTCGTCGCGCTGGTTCAGCATCCGATGCCGAAAGGTGACCAGCCCTGCATCGGGCCGCGATTTGCTTTCGCGCAGCTCCATCACCTCGGTCTCACCGCGCAACGTATCCCCGATGAACACCGGCTTCGGCATCACCAATTTATCATAGCCGAGATTGGCCACCAGCGTGCCGAGCGTCGTATCGCCGACCGACACGCCGACCATCAACGCGAACGTGAAGGTGCCGTTGACGACGATCCGGCCGAATTCGGTGCCGGCGGCATAGTCGGCGTCGAGATGCAGCGGCTGGGGATTATGAGTGAGGGTGGAGATCAGGAGATTGTCGGTCTCGGTCACCGTCCGGCGGATCTCATGGACGATCCGGTCGCCGACCTGCCACTCGTCATAGAACCAGCCGGCCATCATTCCCCTCCGAGCGTATTTTTGAAGCCGTAATGGCTCTTGTCCCAGCCAAGTTGTTCGTAGTAGCGGT
>NZ_JAQGLC010000390.1 GCF_028293085.1 Sphingomonas bacterium | reverse complement strand
GAACAGCGCCATCGCGCCTTCCTCGATCGCTTCGTCGGGCGTCATCAGCCGGGTCGAGACCTCTCCATTCTCGCGGATATGGCGGTTCACATCGGCCTCGACACTGGCGAGCGCGCCGGCGTCGATCGCGCTCGGCTGCGAGAAATCGAAGCGCAGCCGGTCGGGCGCGACCAGGCTGCCCTTTTGCGCGACATGCTTGCCGAGCCGCTCGCGCAGCGCCTCGTGCAGCAGATGCGTCGCGCTGTGGTTGGCGCGGATCTGGCTGCGGCGGCCATGGTCGACACTGAGCGACAGCGTATCGCCGACCGCGATCGCGCCCTGTTCGATCCTGACATGATGCGCGAAGATCCGGCCGAGATACTTGCGCGTATCCTCGACAAAGCCGTGCGCGCGCTCGTTGCTCACCGCGCCCGTATCGCCGACCTGCCCGCCGCTCTCGG
The DNA here is from genome assembly GCF_028293085.1 of Sphingomonas bacterium. GTDB lineage: Bacteria > Pseudomonadota > Alphaproteobacteria > Sphingomonadales > Sphingomonadaceae > Sphingomonas. Next base: position 7,497 of record NZ_JAQGLC010000390.1, on the reverse strand, counting down.
CATAAAAGGGCGTCTGGTTGGTCACGATCTCGACCGTCTCGCCCGCGCTCGCTCTGTCGACGCGCGCGCCGTCCTTGACGATCGCAAGCACCTGGCCTTCGCCATCCTCGGCCGAATAGCCGAGAAACTCGGTGCCGCCGGAATCCTCGGCAATGTCGAACCAGATATCGTCGGAGGCGCGGTCACCCGACCCCTTCCAGGCGGCGCGCGCGGCGCGCTTCTGCTCGGCCATCGCTGAATCGAAGCCGGCGCGATCGACGCCGAAGCCCTTGGCGCGAAGCGCGTCCTCGGTCAGGTCATAGGGGAAGCCAAACGTATCGTAGAGCTTGAACGCGATTTCGCCGGCTAGCACCGCGCCGGGCGTCATCACGCTGATTGCCTCGTCGAGCAGGCGCAGGCCGTTGACGAGGGTGCGGCGGAACTGGGTTTCCTCCTGCAGCAGGGTCGCCTCGATCGAGGCCTGGGCGCGGACCAGCTCGGGATAGGCGGCGCCCATCTCGGCGACGAGCGCCGGCACCAGCCGGTGCATCAGCGGATCCTTGGCGCCGAGCAGATGGGCGTGGCGCATAGCGCGGCGCATGATCCGTCTCAGCACATAGCCGCGGCCTTCGTTTGCGGGGAACACACCGTCGGCGATCAGGAAGCCCGAGGCGCGCAGATGGTCGGCGATCACCCGGTGGCTCGCCTGGGTCGCGCCGGTGCTGGGCGTGTGAGTCAGCGCGCTCGATTCGGCGATCAGCGCCGTGAACGTGTCGGTGTCGTAATTGTCGTGCACGCCCTGCAGCACCGCGGCGATGCGCTCCAGGCCCATGCCGGTATCGATCGACGGGCGCGGCAGGCTGGTGCGCTCACCGTCAGCCGACTGGTCGAACTGCATGAACACCAGGTTCCAGATCTCGACGAAGCGGTCGCCATCCTCCTCCGGGCTGCCCGGAGGGCCGCCGGGGATATGATCGCCATGATCGTAGAATATCTCGGAACAGGGCCCGCACGGCCCGGTGTCGCCCATCGACCAGAAATTGTCCGAGGTGGCGATGCGGATGATCCGCTCCTCCGGCAGCCCGGCGATCTTGCGCCACAGGTCGAACGCCTCGTCGTCGGTGTGGTAGACCGTCACGGTCAGGCGATCGGCGGGAATGCCCCATTCCCGCGTGAGCAGATTCCAGGCGAGCGTGATCGCCCGCTCCTTGAAATAGTCGCCGAAGGAGAAATTGCCGAGCATTTCGAAGAAGGTATGGTGCCGGGCGGTATAGCCGACATTGTCGAGATCATTGTGCTTGCCGCCCGCGCGCACGCATTTCTGCGACGACGTCGCGGTCGAATAAGGCCGCGTTTCCAGGCCGGTGAAGACATTCTTGAACGGCACCATCCCGGCATTGACGAACATCAGGGTCGGATCGTTATGCGGCACCAGCGGTGCCGAGGCGACGCGGGCATGCCCCTCGCGCTCGAAATAGTCGAGAAAGGATCGGCGGATGTCGTTGGTCGAGGTCATGCTGGCGACTTAGGCGAGCAAAGCGCGCTACTCAAGCGGATCGGCGGTGGTCCGGCGAACGGCGATCCGGTACGCTGGCGCGACCGAGCGAGGGGGAAGCCGATGCGTGCCTTGATATTGTTGCCGTTGATGGCGCTGCTGCCGGCGACCGTCAGCGACGGCGCGGTCACGCAGCCGCTTTACGTCCTGCTCGCCGGCATCACGATCTGCAGCGGCGACGATGGCCCTGCCGCCGCGACGACCCAGCTCCTGCCCGGCTACGGCGCCGGGGGCTTCACGATCGTCACGGCAAAACCCGAGGCACAGGCCTTTTTCGATAACGGCATGCAGCTCGGCCACGCCTTTGCGCACAAGGCGGCGAGCGCCGCTTTCGCCCAGGCGGTGCGGCTCGATCCCGCCTGCGCAATGTGCCTGTGGGGCGCGGCCTGGAGCGACGGGCCGACGATCAATTACACCATCGATGCGGCCGCCACGGCGAAGGCGGCGGCCAAGGTCGCCGCCGCGGAGAAGCTGCTCATGCCGGCATCGCCCGAGAAGGAGCGCGCGCTGATCGCGGCGCTGAAGCTGCGCTATCAAAAGGGCGGCGGCGGCGGATCTGGCGACTTCGCCTTCGCCAGGGCGATGGACGCGCTGGCGCTACGCTATCCCGAGGACGATGAGATCGCGACGCTGACGGCCGACGCCTGGATGGTCCCCGCCTCGCTCGCCAACGCGACGCAGAATCTGCCGCGCGCCGTGGCGCTGCTGGAGACGGTGCTGAAGCGCAACCCCGATTACACCCCGGCCATCCATTTCTACATCCACGCGACCGAGATGAGCGGTTTCCCCGCCCGTGCCGAGCCCTTCGCGGACAAACTGCCTAGCCTCGCGCCCCATGCAAGCCATCTCGTCCATATGCCCTCGCACACCTTCTACTGGGTCGGCCGCTATCAGGACGCCGCCGATGCCAATGTCCATGCGGTCGCGATGGGGATCGAGAATGCGAAACGCCAGGGCCTGCCCCAGCCCGGCGGCGAGTGGCAGCTCCCCTATCACGGCCACAACGTCCAATACGGCGTCGGCGGCGCCTTGCTGTCGGGCGACGCGAAGGACGCGCTCGCGCTCAGCGCACCGATGCTGGACGATGGGCCGCGCGACCCGCATGGCACCGGTCCCTTCGTCCAGATGGCGATGGGCACGGCCTATGCCGCCGAAGGGCGCTTTGCTGACCCGAAAGACGTGCTGGCGCTGCTCGATCCCGGCGACAAGCTGAAATTCGCCCAGGCCTATCGCCATTATGCCCGCGGCGAGGCGCAGGCGCGCCTCGGCGACGCGGCGGGCGTTCGTGCGGAGATGGCGCTGATCCCGGACAATGTCGGCCCGTCGAAACAGGGCGATTATACCGCCCATGCCACCCAGCTGATGCGGATCGCCCGGCTGGTGCTGGAAGGCCGCGCCGCGATGATCGAGGGCAAGCCGATGCTTGCCGCCAAAGCGTTCGAGAAAGCGGCGAAACTCGACGAAGCGAAGATGATGAGTGGCCTGAGCGATCCGCCCGCCTGGTGGTATCCCGTCCGCCGCAGCTATGCCGCTGCGCTGCTCGTCGCGGGCAAGCCGCAAGAGGCGCTGAAGCAGACCGGCCTGGTGCTGGCGCGCCGCCCCAACGATCCGGTCACCCTCTCGCTGCGCGCCGATGCGGAGGCCGCGCTGGGCCAGACCGAAGCCGCCGCCAAGGACCGCGCCCTCGCCGAACGCGACTGGCACGGCGACAAGGCGGGGCTGGGCGCGAAACTGGCCTGAACGCTCCCGGAATCACCCGAAGGGTGATTCGATCGAGGTCGGCGGTGTGCTGAACCATTTCGGCCCGCTCTCGGTCATGTGGAAACAGTCCTCGATGCGCACCCCGAATTTGCCCGGCAGATACAGGCCGGGCTCGTCCGAAAAGCACATGCCCGGCGCAAGCTTCGTGGTCTCGCCATGAACCAGATTGACCGGCTCGTGCCCGTCCAGCCCGATCCCGTGCCCCGTCCGGTGCGACAGGCCCGGCAATTTGTAGCCCGGGCCGTAACCGAGCGTCGCATAGTATCGCCGCACCGCATCGTCGACCGTGCCGGCGGGCGCGCCGACCCTCGCTGCGGCGAAGGCGGTTGCCTGCCCGGTGCGGACATGATCCCACACCCTGCGCTGCTCCGCGCTCGGCGTGCCGAACACGAAGGTGCGCGACACATCGGACTGATAGCCCTGCACCGTGCAGCCGCAGTCCATCAGCACGATTTGCCCGTCGGCCACCATTTGCGGCGCGCGGCTGCCATGCGGATAGGCGGCCGCTTCGCCGATCAGGATCAGCGCGAATTCGGGGCTGCCGCCGAGCGCGCGGGTCGCCGCGTTCATCAGCGCGCCGATATCGGCCGGGGTCATGCCCTTCTCGATCCGCGGATATGTCCAGCGATAGGCGGCGATCGTCACTTCGGTCGCGATCTGCATCAGCGCGATTTCGGGCGCGGTCTTGATCATGCGACAGCCGCGCACGACCGGATTGGCCGAGATCAACTTCGCCCCCGGCAAATCGCGCGCGAGCCCGTTTACCGCAAAATAGCGCGCCGTTTCCTCGATCCCGATCGGGTGTTCCGCAAGCTTGCGGTCCTTGAGGAAGCCGGCGACCACCGCAAGCGGATCCTCGTCCTCCTGCCACACCCGCACCTCGGCCGGCACGCCGAGCGTCTGGCGCACCGACGGCTCTTCGAAAAAGGGCGTGACGATGCAGGGGTCGCCCTCGACCGGCAGGATCGCCGCGGTCAGCCGCTCGCTGCGGCCCCAGCGCACGCCGGTGAAGTAGATCATCGACGACCCGGGCTCGATCAGCACCGCGCCGATGCCGTTCGCCTTCATCAGCGCCTGCGCCCGGGCGATACGCGCGCGCCGCTCCGCCTCGCCGATCGGGGCAGTGCCCATCGTAATGTCGTGGAGCGCGGAAAGATCGGGCTCGGCCGCGCGCAGGATCGACGGCATGGCGAGCAAGGGCAGCATCGCCGCAGCGCCGGCGAGCGCGTGCCGACGGCTCAACGCCGTGAAGGGGTGGCGTTTTTCGGCGGCCATGCTCAATTTCCCGTGGCTTTGGCCGGTGCCGCTGCGCATCGGTAGGTCGCCTTCAGATGCGTGATCTCGGCGCTGGCCTCGCCATTGCTGTCGGTTGCCTGGTCGTACGACTGCTCTTCGGCGTCCATCACCATGCGGTCGCACCGCTTGGCGGCCTCGCGATCGAGTTCGGCCTGAACCGAATCCAGGTCAGCCGCCGGAAGCTTGTCGACGGTGTAGCTGAAGCCACCATCCGGCAGTTCGGCCACGACATATATGGGCGCTGGTTCGGGCGCCGGCGCGGGCGCTGCCTGCAACAGGGCCAGAACGAAGAGGATCATGGCCGCGGCCCTTTCAATTTGGACGTGGCTGGACATAAGGCGCTTGACCGCGCCGCCGCAATCCCCTTCCGTGCCGCGCAAATCCCCGGGGGAAATCTCATGGCCAAACGGCTGACGCTCTACATTCTGATCGGTCTCGTGCTCGGCCTCGTCGTCGGATGGGGTCTGCACTTTGCCTTCGATGACGGGAGCGCGGCGTCAGCGGCCCTGCTCAAGCAGATCGCCGGCGGGTTCTCGGTCCTGACGACCATCTTCCTGCAATTGATCAAGATGATCATCGCGCCCCTGGTGTTCGGCACGCTGGTGAGCGGGATCGCCCATATGGGGGACACCGGCGCGCTCGGCCGGGTCGGGCTGAAGGCGCTGTTGTGGTTCATCTGCGCCAGCCTCTTCTCGCTCACCCTGGGCCTGATCCTCGTCCACCTGCTGCAGCCGGGCGTCGGCCTCAACCTCCCGCTGCCGCCGGTGACGGCGGATACCGGCCTGGCAAAGGCGGTGTTCGATCCCAGTGATTTCGTGAAGCACATCTTCCCGGCCTCGATCATCGGGGTAATGGCGACCAACGAGATCTTGCCGATCGTGGTCTTCTCGGTCTTTTTCGGGGTGGCGCTCACCGCTATCGGCGACAAGGCGGCACCGATCGTCCGCGCCACCGAAAGCCTGGTCGCGGTGATGCTGCAGGTCACCGATTATGTGATGCGGTTCGCGCCGATCGCCGTGTTCGCGGCGGTCACCGCGGCCCTCACCGAACAGGGCCCGAGCGTCATCCTCAAGCTCGCTTACTTCATCGGCAGCGTCTATCTCGGCCTTGGCCTGCTCTGGGCCGCGCTGATCGCCGCCGTCTTCCTGTTCGTCGGCAAGCGCACTCTGCTGCTGCTGCGCTATATCCGCGAGCCCGCGCTGGTCGCCTTCTCGACTGCCTCGTCCGAAGCGGCCTTCCCACGCACGCTCGAGGCGCTCGACCGCTTCGGCGTGCCGCCCAAGATCGCCAGCTTCGTGCTGCCGCTCGGCTATTCGTTCAATCTCGACGGCTCGATGATGTACATGACCTTCGCGTCCCTGTTCATCGCCCAGGCTTACGGCATTCATCTGACGCTCGGCACCCAGATCGCGCTGCTGCTGACCTTGATGGTCACGTCAAAAGGTATTGCCGGCGTGCCGCGCGCCAGCCTTGTAGTGATCACCGCGACGCTGGCGAGCTTCAACATCCCCGAGGCCGGCATCCTGCTCGTCGTCGCGGTCGATCATTTCCTCGACATGGGCCGCTCGGCCACCAACGTGCTCGGCAACGCCGTCGCCGCGACCGTGGTCGCGAAGTGGGAGGGTGATCTCGACCCGGTCGAACCGGCCGAGATCGAGCCTCCCCACGCGCCGAGCAAGGGGCTCAGCGGTCAGGCATAGGCATAGGGCCCGCCCGCGGCGAGCGCGGCCCGATAGGCCGGGCGGGCGTGGATCTTGTCGAGCCAGGCGATGGTGTGCGGGCGTGACGCGTTGAGGCCCGCCCGGCTGCGCGCGGCCTCAAGCGGGAAACTCATCATGATGTCCGCGCCGCTGATCTCGTCGCCGGCGAACCAGGGCCGGCTCGCCAGCTCCGCTTCGACATAGTCGAGATGGACGTCGACCATCGGCTGGATGCGCTTCGCCGCCTTCTTGCCGAGAAACGGGATGCGGTTGACTACGAGCAGCACGAGCAAGGGCGGCATCAGCGACCCTTCGGCATAGTGGAGGAATTGCCGGTAGCGCAGCACCGCATCGCGGTGCACGGCCGGCCCGAGCTTTCCCCCGGCCTTCTCGACCAGGTAGTCGATGATCGCGCCGGTTTCGGCGATCACGCGCTCATCATCGGTGTCTTCGATCACGGGCGACTTGCCGAGCGGATGGACCTTCTTCAGCTCGGGCGGCGCAAGCATCGTCTGCTTGTTTCGCTCGTAGCGCTTGACCTCGTACGGCAGGCCCAGTTCCTCGAGCATCCACAGGATGCGCTGCGATCGCGAATTTTCGAGATGGTGGACGATGATCGTCATGGGGCCTCTCCTGGCTCGTTATGAGCGGACCATAGCCATGCGGCGCCCGGGAAATCCACTGCGTCGCCCGACCGGTGGCGTTCCAGCACGGCGGTGATGCGCTCGATCATGGCGGCGCGTTCCGCGGGCGCTGCTTCCCGAAGCGACGGCGCCGCCGGCCCGATCCGGCTGAAGAAGCTCAGCGCATCGGCGACGGGATCGGCCCCGCCACCCGCGCGATAGGTGAAATCGACCGGTGTCGCCTCGATTCGCCGCCAGCCCGCCGCTGCGAGCAACGCGCGGACATGGTCCGGGTCAGCAAAAGCGAACGGTCCGGCGGTGTGCGTCGGCGCCGGCAGCGGCACGCCGATTCCTTCGGCCAGGAGCTCGGAGGCCCAGGGATTGAGCGCCATCGATCGAAAGCAGGAAAAGACCAGCCGCCCCGCCGGAGCCGCAGCCGCCCGGATCGCGCTGAATGCCGCGACCGGATCGGGAAAGAACATGACCCCGTGGCGCGAGACGAACAAGTCGACCGGCGCATGCGCTCCGGCAAGTAGTTCGACTGGTCCCTGCTCGAAGGAGAGGTTCGGCAGGGCGGCACCGC
>NZ_JAQGLC010000374.1 GCF_028293085.1 Sphingomonas bacterium | reverse complement strand
GCGCGGCCCGATTGCATCGCGTTCTTGGGGCGCTGGAAGATGCGGGCGGTGGCCATGGTCTTGTCCTTCAAACTCCCGCAGCCCTTATCGCGGTTGCGCGCGGCGTGCATCCGCATTTTTCGTCCGCGTCGTCGGCACGGCGGCGGCGGGATCGTCGGGCCAGGGGTGGCGCGGATAGCGGCCGCGCATTTCCTTCGCCACCGCGGACCAGCTCCCCGCCCAGAAGCCGGGCAGATCGCGTGTGGTCTGGATCGGCCGGCCGGCGGGCGAGGTAAGGCTCAGCACCAGCGGCACGCGTCCGCCGGCGATGGTCGGGTGCGCGGCAAGGCCGAACAGCTGCTGCGGGCGGAGCTCGACCCGAGGGCCGCCTTCCGCCGCATAGTCGATCGGATGGCTGGTGCCGGCGGGCGTGTGGAAATGCGTCGGCGCCTGTGCATCGAGGATGCGCAGTGTGTCCCAGCCGATCACCGCGCGGAGCGAGTCGGCGAGCGCGCCGGTGTCGAGCGAATCGAGGCGACGCCTGCCGGCAAGCAAAGGTGCGAGCCATTCGTCGGCGCGGGCGAGCAGATGTTCCTCGTCAACGTCGTTTACCGCGCTCCCGGCCTCGCGGACGAAGGCGATGCGGTCGAGCAAGGCGCGGGCCGCTTGGCTCCAGGGGAGCAATGACAGGCCGCGCGTCTGCACCGCGGCGAGCAGCGCGGCGGCGATCTCCGCCGGGTCGGCGTTCGAGTCAGGGCCGCTGGACAGCCGGATCGCGTCGAGGCGGCGTTCGCGCAGCGCCTGCACGCCGCCGGTGGTCGGATCGAAGGTCACCGTGCGACGCGTCTCGACACGGTCGCCGAACAGGGATTCGACCGTGGCGAGATCGATCGGCGCGGCGGAAAGAATGCGCGCGCCCGAGGCCATGCCCTGAGTTTCGGCGACGGCGAGCCATTCGTTGCGGGCGAGCGAGGAAGCGGGATCGAGCTTGAAACCGCGCCCGCCGGCCGAGGCCCAGGTCTCGCCGCTGGCGTCGCGGCGTTTGGCGATGCGATCGGGGAAGGCGAGGGCGATGCAGGTGGCGACGCCATTCTCGCTCTTCCCTCCGGGGAGAGGGGCAGCGGGTCTCACGGGGCTTGCCGCACTGGACTGCCCCTCTCCCCGAAGGGGAGAGGGAGCCAAGGCAGCCCACCTTCTCGCCAGCTTGCGCCCGCCTTCCGCGCGCGGCCCGCGCTCGGTCCGCCAGCGCCGCAGCCGGCTTTCCAGGTCGACATCGGTCCCGCCGAGCCCGCGTTCGCCGAGCAGCACCGCGACTTCGGCTGCCGTCTCCGCCAGCCCGATCTCGCCTGCCCGCACCAGCATATGGCCGAGCCGCGGCGGCAAGGGCAGGCGTGCGATCGCCTTGCCATGCGCGGTCGGCCTGCCGTCGCCATCGATCGCACCGAGCACCGTCAGCCGCGCCCGAGCTTCATCGATCGCGGCGGCGGGCGGCGGATCGAGCCAGGCGAGGCTGCGCGGATCGGCCACACCCCAGAGCGCGCAATCGAGCGTCAGGGCAGAGAGGTCCGCTTCCAGTATCTCCGGTGGATCGAAGCGCGGCAGGCCTGCGGTCGCCGCTTCCTCCCATAGCCGGTAGGCGACGCCCGGCATCTGCCGCGCGGCGCGGCCGGCGCGCTGAGTGACAGCGGCCTGGCTCGCGCGCTCGGTGACGAGCCGGGTCATGCCGGCGGCGCGATCGTAGCGCGGGCGCCGGGCCAGCCCCGAATCGACCACCACGGAAATACCGTCGAGCGTCAGGCTGGTCTCGGCGATCGAGGTGGCGAGCACGATCTTGCGCCGGCCCTGGCCGTCCGGAGCGATCGCGGCGCGCTGGGCGCCGGGGTCGAGGCTGCCGTGCAACTTGTGCAGGATGATATTCTCGCCGAGCCCATCGATGCGCTCGGCGGTGCGTTCGATCTCGGCGACGCCGGGCAGGAAGGCGAGGATGCCGCCTTTCTCTTCCCGCAACGCGAGCTTGATGGCGCCGGCGACCGAATCCTCGATGCGCGCCTCGGCGGCGCGGCCGATATGGCGGAGGGTGAGCGGATGGCTGCGGCCCTCGCTCTCGATCACCGGTGCGCCGCCCATCAGGGTCGAGAAACGCGCGCCGTCGAGCGTGGCCGACATTGCGACAATGCGGAGGTCGGGCCGCAGCGCGCCCTGCGCGTCGAGCGCGAAGGCAAGGCCGAAATCGCTGTCGAGGCTGCGCTCATGCACCTCGTCGAACAGCACCGCCGAGATGCCCGCCAGCTCGGGATCGGCCTGGATGCGGTTGACGAAGATGCCCTCGGTCACGACCGTAACGCGCGTCTCGGCCGAGCGCTTGCTGTCCATCCGCGTCGCATAGCCGAAGGTCCGGCCGACCGGCTCGCCCGCCAGCATGGCCATGCGCTCGGCGGCGGCGCGCGCGGCGAGTCGGCGCGGGGAGAGTAGCAGGATCTCGCCGGCACACCACGCCTCGGCGAGCAACGCAGGCGCGACGGCAGTCGTCTTGCCCGCGCCCGGCGGCGCGACGAGCACGACATTCGACCCGGCTCGCAACGCGGCGAGCAGATCGGGGAGTACGGCGTGAATCGGGAGCGGCGTCAGAGCAAATCCTGGGTTAGGCGGCTGCCGGCCTCCGGGCGATTCCAGGCGGGCCGGCGCCCCGAGGCCAAGAGGAACCGGTAAAATCCCGCATGTCCTAGCATATCGCGGGCGAGCGATGGTACGCCCCCGGCAACAGACGGAGAATCGCGTGGCGGGACATAGCCATCATCACGGCCATTCGCATAGCCACGCGCACGGGCATGGCCATGACCATCATGCCCATGCCCCGACCGAGGCCGGCTATGATCGCGCCTTCGCGATCGGCATCGCGCTCAACCTCGGCTTCGTGATCGTCGAGGCCGGGTTCGGCTTTGTCGCCGATTCGGTCGCGCTGCTGGCGGATGCCGGGCATAATCTGTCCGACGTGCTCGGCCTCGCCGTCGCCTGGGGCGCGATGGCGCTCGGGCGGGCGGCGCCGTCGAAGCGCTTCACCTATGGGCTGAAGGGATCGACGATCCTCGCGGCACTGACCAATGCGCTGCTGCTGCTGGTGGCGCTGGGCGCGATCGTGCTCGAGGCGGCGCAGCGCATGGCGGCGCCCGCGCCGGTTGCGGGCGGCACCGTTTCGATCGTCGCCGCGATCGGCATCGCGGTGAATCTCGGGACCGCGATGCTGTTCATGCGCGGCCGCAAGGGCGACATCAATATCCGCGGCGCCTATCTGCACATGGCGAGCGACGCGGCGGTTTCGGCAGGCGTGGTGGTCGCGGGGCTCGCGATCCTGTGGACCGGCGAGACCTGGATCGATCCGATCGTCAGCATCGCGATCGCCGCGCTGATCTTCTGGCAGACCGCCGGGCTGCTGCGCGAATCGGTCGAGATGTCGCTCGGCGCGGTGCCGCGCGGGATCGATTACGACAAGGTGCGCATGTCGCTGCGCACCCTGCCCGGCGTGGCGCGCGTCCATCACGTCCATATCTGGCCGATGAGCACGACCGATACGGTGCTGACCGCGCATCTCGTCATACCCGCCGGCCATCCCGGCGACGCCTTTCTGGAGGAGGCGCGGGGGATGCTGGAGCACCGGTTCGGGATCGGCCATGCGACGCTGCAGGTGGAGATCGTCGGTGAAGAGAATGATTCGCCGCCCTGCGCGCCGGCCGATCATCATCGGCACTAGGGCCTAATAGGCCCGCGCCACCGCGAATTCGACCGCCTCGACCATCGCTTCCTTGGCCTGGCCGGGGGCGAAGCTGCCGAGCGCGTCGATCGCGCGCTGGCCGTAATGGCGGGCGCGGGCGAGCGTGTCGTCGACGGCGCGGGTCGACCGGATCAGCGACACTGCGTGCTGGAAATCCTCGTCGCGGGACCGGTGGCCTTCGATCGCGGCCTTCCAGAACACGCGATCCTCGGGGTTGCCGCGCGCATAAGCGAGGATGACCGGGAGCGTCGCCTTGCCCTCGCGGAAATCGTCGCCGGCATCCTTGCCCATCGTGCCGGCATCGGAGACGTAATCGATCGCGTCGTCGACCAGCTGGAACGCGATGCCGAGATTGCGGCCGTACGCGTCGAGCGCCAGCTCCTCCGCCTCGGGCCGCTCCGCCACCACCGCGGCGATGCGGCAGGCGGCGGCGAACAAGGCGGCGGTCTTTGCGCCGATGATGTCGAGATAGCGTTCTTCGCCGATATCGATGCGGCGCGCGGCGGTGAGCTGGTTGACCTCGCCCTCGGCGATGATCGCGCTCGCGCCCGACAGGATCTTCAGCACCTTGAGGCTGCCGTCCTCGACCATCAGCTCGAACGAGCGGCTGAACAGGAAATCGCCGACCAGCACGCTCGCCGGATTGCCCCAGATCAGGTTCGCGGTGCGCTTGCCGCGCCGCAGGTCCGATCCGTCGACGACATCGTCATGCAGCAGGGTCGCGGTGTGGATGAACTCGACCGCGGCGGCGAGGCGGTGGTGGCGCGCACCGGTGTAACCGAGCAGCCGCGCGCTCGCGAGCGTCAGCATCGGCCGCATCCGCTTGCCGCCGCCGGCGATCAGATGGCCGGCAAGCTCGGGGATCAGCGGGATCTCGGACTGCATCCGCGAGAGGATCACGGCGTTGACGAGGTTGAGATCGCCCGCGACCAACTGCACCATCGGCTCGAGCGAAGGCGGGCGCTGGCTGTCGAGGCGGTGGATCGTGGCGCTCATGTCGAGTGCGATGTGGCCGCACGCTCCTATAAAGGCAAGCCTCTGGGCGCCTAAAGGCATGCCTTCGGGGTTGCGCGAGGCCCCTCGCGTCCGCAAAAGGCGATCAAATCAGGTGAGGACGGCCTTGTGACCGACGAAACGCTCAGCGGATATCGCCAGAGCATCGACAATATCGACGCGGCTTTGGTCTTCCTGCTCGCCGAGCGGTTCAAGGTGACTCAGGCGGTCGGCCGCTACAAGGCGACCGCCGGGCTGCCGCCGGCCGATCCCGGTCGCGAGGATGCGCAGATCACGAGGCTGCGCGGGCTGGCCAAGCAGGCCGATCTCGATCCCGATTTCTCCGAGAAGTTCCTGCGCTTCATCATCGATGAGGTGATCCGCCATCACGAGCGCGTGCGCGACGAGGGATAGGGCCGCCGGGGGGGGCATGGCCAGCGGGCGATGACAACGCTAACATCGGGGTGGGGAAACGCCGCATGATAAGCGGCGCGAGGGGATTTATATGCTCGACCGGGCCGTAAGCACCTTATCGGATCGTCAGGCGATCTGGGCGTTCGCGCTCGGCTGTGTCGCGGTGACCGCGGGCGTGCTGCTCCATCTGCCGATGTTCCTGATGGCGCGCGACATGGGCTATCGCATGGCCGGCATGCCGATGGACGCCGGCATGATCTTCGGCATGGTGCTGATCGTCGGCGGGGTGATCGTCGCGGCTTATGGCCTGTTGCCGCGCAACCTGGCCGCTCAGCGGGCGGCGGGCGCGGAGATCACCATCGCCGCGCCGGAGGATGCCGCGCTCGGCTGGGCGCATTGGCGGCTGATGCTGGTGCTGGTGGTGGCGCTGATCATCGATGTGATGAAGCCCGCCTCGCTTGGCTTCACCGTGCCCGGCATGGTCAGCGAATATGGCGTGCCGCGTTCGACCGTCTCGCTCGTGCCCTTCTTCGCGCTGATGGGCACGGTCGTCGGGTCGATGGTGTGGGGCGTGATCGCCGACGTGTACGGGCGCAAGGCCTCGATCCTGCTGTCGGCGGTGATGTTCGTCGGGACCTCGATCTGCGGGGCGATGCCGTCGCTCGCCTGGAATATCGGCATGTGCTTCATGATGGGCGCGGCGGCGGGCGGGATGCTGCCGGTGACCGATGCGCTGCTCGCCGAGATGATGCCCAACCGGCATCGCGGCTGGAGCCTGGTGCTGGTCGGCGGACTGGGTGCGGTTGGCGGCTATTTCGCGGCGAGCGGGCTTTCCGCGCTGCTTCAGCCGATCTTCGGCTGGCGGATCCTGTGGCTGGCCAATCTGCCGACCGGATTGACCCTGGTCCTGCTCGGCGGATTGATTCCCGAATCTGCCAAGTTCCTGCTCGCGCGCGGCCGCAATACCGAG
>NZ_JAQGLC010000081.1 GCF_028293085.1 Sphingomonas bacterium | reverse complement strand
AATCGGTGATCAGCCCGCCCTGGTCGATCCATATGGGATCGGGCACCAAAGCCTATGCCTTTATCTGGGCCATGGCCGGCGAAAACCAGGATTATACCGACATGAACGTGCTGGATATCTGCCAGCTTGCGTAATCTCCCCTCCCGCTTGCGGGAGGGGTCGGGGAGAGCCCGTCCTGGACAGTGCGCTTCCTGACCCACCCTCCCCTAACCCCTCCCGCAAACGGCAGGGGAACAAGGAGTAAATACGTGACCAACCCCTTCGACCTCACCGGCAAGGTCGCGATCGTCACCGGCGCCAATACCGGTATCGGCCAGGCGATCGCCCTCGCCCTTGCTACCGCCGGTGCCGACATCGCCGCCGTCGGCCGTACTCCCGCCGAGGAAACTGTCGCCAAGGCCCGCGCCCTGGGCCGCCGCGCGGAGATCGTCTCCGCCGATCTCTCCACGACCGAACCCGTCCAGCGCGTCGTCGACGAGACGCTGGAAAAGCTCGGCCGCCTCGACATCCTCGTCAACAATGCCGGCATCATCCGCCGCGCCGATTCGGTCGATTTCACCGAGGAGGATTGGGACGCGGTGATCGACACCAACCTCAAATCCGTCTTCTTCTTGTGCCAGGCGGCGGGCCGTCACATGATCGCCCAAGGGCACGGCAAGATCATCAACATCGCGTCGATGCTCACCTTTCAGGGGGGAATCCGCGTGCCGAGCTACACCGCGTCGAAATCGGGCATCGGGGGTTTGACCAAGCTTCTCGCCAACGAATGGGCCTCGAAGGGCGTCAACGTCAACGCGATCGCCCCCGGCTATATCGCCACCAACAATACTGCGACACTCCAGGCCGACGAGAATCGCAACCGCTCGATCCTCGAGCGCATCCCCGCCGCGCGCTGGGGCGATGCGAGCGACCTCGGCGGCGCGGCGGTGTTCCTCGCCTCTTCCGCCGCCGACTATGTCCAGGGTCACATTCTCGCCGTCGATGGCGGCTGGCTGGCGCGCTGATGGGCAGGCTTGTCGCCTTCGGCGAGATCATGCTCCGCCTGTCGCCGCCGGGCCGCGAGCTCCTGCTCCAGACGCCCAGGCTCGACGTGTGGATCGCCGGTGCCGAAGCCAATGTCGCGAGTGGTCTCGCCCGCCTCGGCCACGACGTCGGCATGGCGAGCGTGGTGCCCGAGAATGATCTCGGCCGCGCTGCCATCTCCGGCATGCGCGCCAATGGCGTCGACTGCTCGGGCATCCGGTTCAGCGGCGAGCGAATGGGCCTGTATTTCGTCACCAGCGGCGCCGGCATGCGCGCGACCGATGTCGTCTATGACCGCGCCGGCTCCTCCTTCGCCGAAGCGCCGGCCGAAGCGTGGGACTGGGACACCCTCCTCGCCGGCGCCGATCGCCTCCATTTATCCGGCATCACCCCGGCCCTCGGTCCTGGCCCCGCCAAAGCCGCGATCGCCGCTGCCGAAGCTGCCGCGGCGCGCGGCGTGCCCGTCTCGTTCGACGGCAATTATCGTGCTCGCCTGTGGGAAAGCTGGGACAGCGATCCGCGCGGCGTACTGACCCAGCTCGTCCAGCATGCCGACATCATGTTCGGCAATCACCGCGACATCGCCCTGCTGCTCGGCAAGGATTTCGGCGGCGATGGCGAGGACCGCCGACGCATCTCGGCCGATGCCGCCTTTGCCGCCTTCCCCAAGCTCCAGTTGATCGCCTCTACCGCGCGTCGCGTCGAAGACGCCGATCGCCACCGCCTTTCCGCCCGCATCGACGGCCGCACCGATCACGCCCAGACCGAGGAGGTCCTGCTCGCCGGCATCGTCGACCGAATCGGCGCCGGTGACGCCTTCGCTGTCGGCGTGCTCCACGCGTTACGCGGCGGTGGCGACATCACCGAAGCCGCCCGCACCGGTCTCGCCCTCACCGCGCTGAAACATTCGCTGCCGGGCGACGCCAGCCTGTTCCGCCAGGCCGATATCGATGCCTATCTCGCGGGGAGCCTCGATGTCCGCCGCTGATTTCTCGCGGCGCGGCGTGATCGGCGCGGGCGCGGCGCTGATTCTCGCAAGTTCAGCACGAGCCGCATCATCACCCTCCGTTCGCACGTCGGCGGGCGATTTCGTCGGCGAAACGGACCGTGGCATATTGGTCTGTCGCGGCGTCCGTTACGGCCGTGCCGAACGCTTCCAGGCGCCCAGGCCCGAATCGAACCCCGGCAAGCTGATCCCGGCAACAGCCTTCGGCCCGGTCGCTCCCCAGAAGGACGATCGATACGGCGCCGGCAGCGAGGACTGTCTGTTCCTCAACATCTGGACCGCCGAGGCCAGGGCGTCGGCGAAGAAGCCCGTCATGGTCTACATCCATGGCGGCGCCTATTCGAACGGCAGCAGCACCGATCCGCTCAACGACGGCCACGCCCTCGCCGCGCGCGGCGACGTGGTCGTGGTCACGGTCAACCACCGCCTCAACGCCTTCGGTTATCTCTACCTCGCACACATCGATCCGCGCTTCCCGGACAGCGGCAATGCCGGTCAGCTCGATCTGATCCTCGCGCTCAAATGGATCCGCGACAATATCGCGGCATTCGGCGGCGATCCCTCGCGCGTGATGGTATTCGGCCAGTCGGGCGGCGGTGCGAAGATCGCAACCCTGATGGGCATGCCTGCCGCAAAGGGCCTGTTCCACCGCGCTGCGACGATGAGCGGGCAGCAGGTCACTGCCTCCGGCCCGCTCAACGCCACGAAGCGTACTCAGGCCTATCTCTCGCAACTCGGCTCCAGTCAGATCGATTTCTCCCGCCTCTTGACCATGCCGGTGGAGAAACTCGTCGCGGCGCTCGACGCGACCGATCCGATCCTCGGCGGCGGCGTCTATTTCGGGCCCGTGCTCGACATGAAATGGCTGGTCCGCCACCCCTTCTGGCCCGACGCCAACCCGCAGTCGAACGCGATCCCGATGATCCTCGGCAATGTCCATGACGAAACCCGCGCCTTCATCCCGCCGGATTCGTCCAAGGTGCAGACGCTGACCTGGGACAATCTCGCCGAACGCATTGCGCCCGAACTGCGCATCGACGTGCTGCCCGAATGGGTCGTCGCTGAATATCGCACGAAATTCCCGGGCTGGTCGCCGACCGAGATCTTTTACGCCGCGACCACCGCCGGCCGCAGCTGGCGCGGCCAGGTGATCGAAGCCGAAGCGCGCGCGCAGGCGAAGACCAACGCCTGGGTCTACCAGGTCGATTTCACCTCGCGCACCGATCCGCGGCGCGGCGCCTTCCATACCATGGATATCCCGCTGGTCTTCGGCACGCTCGACGCAAAAGGATCGCAGACCGGTACTGCCGCCGATGCGCGCGCCGCCTCCGCCGCGATGCAGGAAAGCTTTGTCGCTTTTACCCGGACCGGCAATCCAAACCATGCCGGGCTGCCGACATGGCCGGCCTATAACCTGACCGATCGTCCGACGATGATCTTCGACGTGCGCAGCCATATCGAGAAGGATCCGCGCCAATGGCAGCGCGAGTTGTTCTCGCGCATTCCGTACATCCAGCCAGGGACCTGACCGCCATGATCGATCGCCGCACCGCCATCGCCGCCACCATCGGCGCCGCGCTGCTCGCCGGCCGATCCGAAGCGCAGACCGCACCGCCCGCCGTGATCGGAAAATCCGTGCCGCCAGCTTTGCCTGAACCCGAGGAGACGATCGATCTCTGGCCGAACGGCGCACCCGGCATGCCCACGCCGCCGCCCGTCGAGATCGTCACCGAACGCAGCACCGACAATGGGGTCAATGATCGCGCGGCGGTCGGCATCAGCCGGCCGCGCATGGTGGTGTTCCGCCCGCGCGTCGCCAATGGTGCGGCGATCCTGATCATGCCCGGTGGCGGCTATGCCCGCGTCGTGGTCGACAAGGAGGGCTATGAGCTCGGCCGTTGGCTCGCGGCACGCGGTTTCACCGCGTTTGTCCTGTTCTATCGCCTGCCCGGCGACGGCTGGGCGGCCGGCCCCCATGTCGCCTTGTCGGACGCGCAGCGCGCAATGCGGCTGATCCGGTCGCGCGCCCGCGATTTCGCGATCTCGCCCGAACGCGTCGCCGCGATGGGCTTCTCCGCGGGCGGACACGTCTGCTCTGATCTGGTCGCGCGCTTCGATGCGAAGACCTATGCCGCGGTCGACAAGGCCGACACGCTTTCCGCGCGGCCGTTAGTCGCCGCGCTCGTCTATCCCGTCGTGTCGATGCGCGCGCCGCTCGCCCATGCGGGCTCACGCGATCTGCTGATCGGCAAGACCGCGTCATCCGCGCTCGAGGACGCGCACTCGCCCAACCTCCATGTCCAGCAGAACAGCCCGCCCAGCTTCATCGTCGCCGCCGAGGACGACGATACCGTGCCGGTCGAGAACAGCCTGCTGATGCGCGCCGCGCTCAAGGCCGCGAAGGTGCCGGTGGAGACGCATCTCTTCACGCATGGCGGCCACGGCTTCGGGCTTCGCCGCGTCATCGGCAAGCCGGCCGAGATATGGCCGGAGCTGTTCCTGAACTGGGCGGCGACGCAGGGCTTCGCTTAGCGCGCCTTGCCCTGGACTGATCCATTTACCGCAGGCAAAAAAACGCCGGCGCGACAAGGTCGCACCGGCGCAATCACTCCTGGGGGAAGATTCAGTAGGTGTAGCGGATGCCGGCCAGAAACTCGCGGCCGGTATGATGATAGACGCTCAGCATGTCGCGAGAATCGACACCCTGGTCCTGATACTGGTCGGTCAGGTTGATGCCTTCCAGCGAGACCTTCAGGTGGCTGCTGAGCGTGAACTGGATCGACGCATCGATATTCAGCGTGTGGTTGGTGCCCTCGAGATCGGTGCCCTGCTGACCGGGAATGCGGGTCAAATAGTCGCTGCGATAGGCCGCCGAGACGCGCGTGCTGAGGAACTTGTCCTCGTAATAGAGCGTGGCGTTGGCCGCGTCGGGCGACAGGCCGGTGAGGTTCGCGGTGGCGACCACCACGCCCGCACCGTTCAGGTAACCGATCTTCGACGTGACGTGCGTGTAGTTGAGCAGCACACCCGTGTTGGAGAGGAACCCCGGCAGGAATTTCAGCGGCTGCTGGAAGTTGATCTCATAGCCGCGCAGGCGGCCGCCCGGCGAGTTGGTCGGCACCGTGAACGTCCAGTTCGGGAAGGCCGGGCTGCAGGTCGAGGGATAGGAAGTGCCGCAGGCAGCGATCGCCAGGCTGTCCGGCAGCCCGAACGGGTTCGCCGAGAAGACGCCCGACGAGCTGAGCGTCTGCACGAAGCTCTTGATATCCTTCTGGAAGAAGGCGACCGAGATCAGCGCGCCCGGCTGGTAATAATATTCGAGCGACAGGTCATAGGTCGTCGCCCGGTACGGATCGAGTAGCGGGTTGCCCGAGGAAACCGTCCGGTTCGCGCCCGAAACGCCGACCGCGACGCCGGGGGCAAGGCTGCCGAGATCAGGCCGTGCCATCACCTTCGCCGCCGAACCGCGCAGCAGCAGTTCGGGGGTGAATTCGAGCACGACGTTCGCCGCGGGCAGCCAGTCGTCATAGGTCCGTTCGACCGTGATCGGCTGGGTCTGGCCGTTCACGAAGGCGAAGCCGTTGGCGACCTGGTTGGTCTGGACGTAGCGCACGCCGGCATTGCCGCGCAGCGCCATGCCGCCGCCGAGATCGAAGTTGAAATTCGCCTGGACATAGGCGCTCTTGTCGGTCTCGGTCACGCTGTTGTTGCTCGACAGGCCGGGCTCCGGCCCGAGCTTGAAGACGCCGCCGCGGGCAGTCGGGCTGGTCAGGTTGAAATAGCTCTCCGCCTTGAAATAATCGGGGATCAAGTCGTTCGTCCCGCCCAGATTGACCACCTGGCTGTAATTGGTGAGCGCGTCGCCACTGCAGCAGGCGACATTGGCGTCCTGCGACGCGGTCGTGCCGTTGCTGCGCTGCAGGAAGGTCGTCGAGAAGCCGTATTTCTTGTATCCGGCGCCACCGACCAGTTCGAGGGCATCGATCGGCTTCCAGTTCACACTGCCCTGGACGGTCTTGTAGGTGTTCTTCGCCGTCGCCGAACGCAACCGGATCTGGCTGAGCACCCATGCCGTAGGGCTCGTCAGCTGGGCGTTGCCGAAGTTGAATGTGGGGTTGCGCCCGTCGGCCGTGCCGAAATCATAGGCGTAGCCGTCGACATTATACTGGTCGAAAGTGATCGTGTTCTGGATCGGGTTGTTGTGCACCGAGCTCGAATAGCCGGCGAGCAGGTTGACGCTCAGCTTCTCGCCGAACTTCTGGGTGATGTCCGCCGTGATCTGCTTGAACTTGGTATCGAGCCGGTCGAACCGGTTCTCGACGCGCAGATCGACGTCGTTGAACGTGCCGGCGGTCATCACGCCATTCTTGATCGTCTCGGCCGTCACGTCGGTATCGGCGATACCGCAGCTGTTTGGCCGCGACTGGGCAGTACAGGCACCGCTGACGGAGAAGCCATTGGCTTCGAGATACTGCTCCTCACGCGTCGCCTTGAAGTCGGCATAGAGCGCGTCGATGTTGATCAGCGTGTTGTCTGAAGGCCGCATCTGGAACGAGGCCGTCGCGCCCAGTCGCTCCTGATCGTCGACGAAATAGTCGTAGCGCGGGAAGCGCGGATGGAACGCCGCATTCGCTTCGGTGCAGACTGCCGGTGCCGGCGTGATCGCGGTGCCGCTCGCGCCGCCCGCGCCGACGGGCACGCAAGTCGTGCCGAGCACGCTCTCGAAGCCCGGCGTGAAGTTGGTCACCGCCGCCTGGCTGCCATTGGCAGCGATGAAGTTCGGTGCCCAGCGGACCGTGCTGAAGCCTTCCTCGATCAGCTTGCGCTTGGTGTAGGCCACCGACAGCAGGGCGCCGAACACGCCATCCATGAAGGTGTCGGAGATCATGAAGGCCGCGCGCGGCGTCGCCTTCTGGTTGAGGTCGTTGTAGCTGCCCTGTGCCGAGGCGACCATCGTGAAGCCGTTATAGTCGAACGGACGCGCGGTGCGCAGATCGACCGTCGCGCCGAGCGAACCCTCCTCCGTCACCGCTTCCGACGATTTGCGGACGGTGATCGAATTGAAGAGATCGGCCGCGAACACGTTGAAGTCGAAGCCGCGACCGCGGTTGGTGCCGCCGCTCGGGTCCGAACCGCCGGCAGTGGCGATCGCCTCCAACCCGTTGATGCGCACGCGCGTGAATTGCGGGCCGAGACCACGCACCGAGATGGTGCGCCCTTCGCCGCCGTCGCGCAGTAGCGCGACGCCCGGAATGCGCTGGATCGATTCCGACAGGTTGAGATCGGGGAACTTGCCGATGTCCTCCGCCAGGATCGAGTCGGTCGCCGCCGCCTCGTTCTTCTTCTGGTTCAGCGCCTTGGCCAGGCTGCCGCGAAAGCCGGTGACGATGATGTCGCCCGTCGTAGCCGCATCGTCCTGTGCGGCTGCAGCATCCTGTGCCGCCGCTGCGGGAGCAGCAGCATCGGTCGCCTGCGCCTGCGCAAAACCCGGAACCGCCATCATCACCGCCATCGCGGCCAGCGAAACGCCGCTACGGCGCAAATCGATCTTGTCGAAGCCCTTCATGTCCGTCTCCCTCCCTGTCGGTCCGTTCGGATCCGAATACCACCGGTGTCAGGAGAGTTGGCCAGGCTTGCGCTTCAGTTCTGCGTCGATCGTTTCGAGTCGTTTCCTGCCATCTGCAAGAACGGCCCGATGAAAGTGACGCAGTGCGGGCGATGTCGCCTTGCTGCTGGAGGTCGGGCTCATGTCCGAGAGGCGAAGCCAGTTAAGAGCTTCTGCGGCGCGGATGCCGGGTTCCAGGCAGGTTCTGTCGATATCGGTCGCGAATGGCGCAAAATAGGCCGGCTCTCCCTGTACTTCCCGAAGCGTCTTCAGCGCTTGTTGAGTTGACCATCGCTTAAAATGGACACCGGTGTCAATAATCGCGCGACCGATTCTGAAAAGAAGCCAGTGAGTGTGTCCCAAAAACGCCATGGGGTCGCCGCCGAAGGCTCCGTCGTCGCCGGCAAGCTGCTCGGCATAGATGGCCCAACCTTCTGGAAAGGCTGGCGTATATTCCAACCTCAACCGATGCGGATCGGCCATTTGTTCGATCGGAAACTGGATCATATGACCGGGCAGAAGCTCGTGGTGAACTACGCCCTGAAGGCTCCAGCTCGGCCGCCGGCGGATCTCGGCGAGGTCGACGAAATAGATTCCCGAAAGGCTCGGCCCACCGACGACGCGGTAGCCCTGCCGCTTCGCTGTTTCGTCGGCCGCCGACATCCGCCGCGCGCTGACATCGAGGCACGGCGCGGGGACCGGTCCGAACAGGGCAAGCACGCGCGATCGTGCGCGGTCCAGCCACCGGTTCATATCGGCCACCGCGCGGTCGCGCCCGGCATCGTCGTCGCTGTAAAGCCAGCGTTCCTCCCGGAACAGCGCGGCGATGCGCGTGCCGACCGGGCCCTGGGTCAGCCCCTGGCGGCGCAACAGGGTATCGGCACGCGCGTGCAGCCGCCGCCCCATGTCGACGAAACGCTCATGCGCCGCCGCCGGATCGACATGTTCGCCGCTATGCCGTTCGAGCAACAGCGCGAAATAGGCATCGCCGTCGCGCAACCGTCCGACCCCGGGCGTGTCGCCGGCGTGCGGACGAAGCGCCTCCAGCGCCGAGACCTGCCGCGACAAAGCCGTGGCGACCTCTCCCATCGCCGCGAGCTCAGCCTTGCGGATGGCCGTGATCGTGCGTTCCAGATGGTCGGCCGGCAGCACGACACCGGCTGCCGCCTCCGCGTCGATCGCCACCGTATCGGCATCGATCCGCTCCGCGGTCGCACCCGCCTCGCGCCAGGCTCCGCTCATGAAGCTCACCGAATAAGGGCTTCGACCCATCTTCCCGAACGCGAAACGCCGCGCGAGTTCGGCGTCGATGCGCAGGCCCGACCGCACCGTCACCAGATCCAGCGCCGCCGAACGAGACAGGCTTTCAGGCGAAAACCCTTTGAGCCGATCGAGTTTCGCCTCGGGCGCGGCGTCGCCGAGCCCGTCAAGCGCGGCACGAAGCGCCTGGTCCTCCGATGTCCGTGCGAAAGCGGGCACGCGCGTCAGCAAGGCCGTCGTGGCGGCGGCCGCGAGAAGGTCGCGCCGGTTCATTCCGCCATTGCCATGGCCGCCGGCCCGGCCGGCAGCTCAATCCGTTGTCCCGACCGCAGCACGCGCCCGTCGAATGCGAACGCGGTCAGCCCTTTGTCGAGCATGGTCTGGACGAGGATCGTTCTGCCGTCTTTCGACCAGGCGACGCCCTGCCCCCATCCGCCGATACGGGCTCTTGTCGCGAGACGCAGCCGTCCTCCGTCGATCCGCCAGACCTGCAGCTCGCCATGATCCGACCAGGTCGGGGAGCGCCGCGCATTGTTCGATCCGTTATTGACGTTGACCGCCACGAAACGACCGTCAGGCGACATCTTCAGCCCCTCGGGCGTCAGGCCGATCGCGACGGTATCGACGACGCGCGGCTCGGGCAGCGTCAGGTCGATCAGGCTCATCGTGTCGGTATCGGTGCCGCCGCCACCGATATTGCCGACCACCGCGAAACGGCGCGGGCCGGCGGTGTCGATCGCATAAGGCCGCAAGCCTCCGGCCAGCGCGCGCGGCAAAGCGCGCATTGTGTCGCCTTCGATCGCCAGCACCGAGATGCGATGATCGGCGTCGCGGGTGACCAGCGCACGCGTTCCCTTGGCGAAGAACAGTGGCTGTGCGGGCGAGGACGTCGCCTCGCCAAGCGGGATCGTCGCCAGCATGGTCAGCGCGGCGCCCCGAAGCCCGAACAGCGACACCGTCCCCGCCGCCCGGTTGGCGACCAGCACGCGCGTCCCCGACGGATCGATCGCGACACCCGAGGCGCCCGCCCCGGCATGCACGACCGACACGATCCGCGCCGGATGCGACCGCAGATCGACCAGGGTCACCTGATCGTCGGGCTCGATCTTCGTCGGATCATCGCGCACGATCCGCCGCGCCGCCGTCACGATCGCAAAGGCGCCGTCCGGCGTGATCGCGACGCTGCGCGGCGGCCCGATCACGCTCGTCGCGACGGGCAATGTGTCGACGACGCGCAGTCTCCCGCGATCCAGATCGAGGATCGAGATGCAGTCCGGTGCCGGATGCGCCGGTACGATCTGAGCGCCGTCGAGCAACACCTGCTTGCCGTCATTGGCCGACACAACGATCTCGGCACCGGCGGGAGCGCCGAGCAGCGCTGCCGCGATCAGCAGGCCCGCGCGCGTCATGCCACCACCGCCGGATCGTCGATGATCACGTCGCCGCGCAGCACAGCCCGCGCCCGCTCCAGATCCAGCGCCCCATCCCAATGCGCCACCGCCAGCGTCGCCACGCAATTGCCGATCAGATTGGTCACCGCCCGCGCCTCGTTCATGAACCGGTCGACGCCGAGGAGCAGCACCAGCCCCGCGACCGGCAAGGTCGGGATCGCCGACAGGGTCGCGGCCAGTGCCACGAACCCGGCACCCGCCACCCCGGCCGATCCCTTCGAGGTCAGCAGCAGCACGAGCAGGATCACGATCTGGTCCCAGATAGACAGCGGCGTGTTGGTCGCCTGCGCGATGAACAGGGCGGCCATCGTCAGATAGATGCACCCGCCATCGGTATTGAACGTGTAGCCGGCCGGCAGCACCAGACCGACCACGGGCCGCGCAACGCCCAGATCCTCCAGCTTGCGCATGATCTGCGGCAACACCGCCTCGGTCGAGCAGGTGCCGAGCACGACCAGTATCTCCGCCTTGATGTAGCGCAGCAGCGGCCAGAGCCTCAGGCCCGCAATCCGCATCACCACGCCGAGCACGACGGCGATGAACAGGAAGGTCGTCAGATACAAGGCGACCAGCAAATGCCCGAGCGACCAGAGCGACCCGACGCCATATTTGCCGATGGTGAAGGCGATCCCCGCCCCCGCACCGACGGGCGCCAGCCGCATCACCATCGCAACGACGCGGAACATCGCCTTGGTCGCGAGATCGATTAGGTCGATCAGCGGATCGGCCTTCGTCCCCATCATCGTCAGCGCGATGCCGAGCAGCAGCGCAATGAAGATGACCTGCAGCATGGTGCCGCCGGTCAGTGCGCCGAGAAAACTGTCCGGAATGATCGAGAGCAGGAACGGCACGATCCCGCCCTCATGGGCGGTCGCGGTGTAGGTCGCGATCGTGCTCGTATCGAGTGCGGCGGCATCGACGTTCATGCCGGCCCCGGGCCGCACCAGATTGGCCACGACAAGCCCGATCGCCAGCGCGATGGTCGACAATATCTCGAAATAGACCAGCGATTTGAAGCCGAGCCGCCCGACTTCTTTCAAATCCCCCATGCGCGCGATGCCGACGACGACCGTGCCGAAGATCACCGGCGCGAGCAGCATCTTGATCAGCTTCACAAAGGCGTCGGCGAGCGGTTTCAGCGACGCGCCGATATCCGGCCACAGCACGCCGATGGCGATGCCGGCGGCCATGCCGATCAGCACCTGGATATAGAGCTGGCCTATCGCCCGCTTCACCACATCGCTCTCCCCCGTCGCGTCCCCGGTCTCAGACTGCCGGGAATTCGCGCGTCACGCCATGATCGTCTTCGGCGCCACATCCTCCGTCATCGCCGCCATCAGTCGATGCAGCTTCGCCTTCGCCTCGAAACCCACGCCCGGCACATCCGGCAGGGCGACGAAGCCGTCCTCGACCGCGATCCCGTCGGCGAACCCGCCAAAGGGCTGGAAGACGTCGGGATAGGATTCGTTGCCGCTGAGATGCAGCCCGGCTGCGATATTGAGCGACATCTGGTGCCCGCCATGCGGCACCACGCGGCGCGACGACCAGCCCTCCTGTTTGAGCACATCGAGCGTACGCAGATATTCGACCAGGCCGTAGGACAGCGCGCAATCGAACTGCAGCCAGTCGCGCTCGGGATTCATGCCCCCGAAGCGCAGCAGGTTGCGCGCATCCTGGTGCGAGAAGAGATTCTCGCCCGTCGCCATCGGCAAATCATAATGCCGTCCAAGCTCCGCCTGCAGCGCATAGTCGAGCGGATCGCCCGCCTCTTCGTACCAGAACAGCCCGTACGGCTTGAGCGCCTCGGCATAGGCCAGCGCGGTCGGCAGATCGAACCGCCCGTTCGCGTCGACCGCCAGATTGGCGCCCTCGCCCACCACCTCCAACACCGCCTCGATCCGGCGCAGGTCCTCGTCGAGCGGTGCCCCGCCAATCTTCATCTTGACGACGCGGTAGCCGCGGTCGCGATAACCCCGCATCTCGGCCTTGAGCTGCGCATGGTCCTTGCCGGGATAATAATAGCCGCCCGCCGCATAGACCCACACGCGGTCGTCGGGCGGCCCCTCGCCATAGCGCTCCGCCAGCAATCGATAAAGCGGCTTGCCCGCGATCTTCGCGACCGCATCCCACACCGCCATGTCGATCGTGCCGACCGCGACCGAGCGCTCGCCATGCCCGCCCGGCTTCTCGTTCGCCATCAACGCCGCCCAGATCGCGAACGGATCGAGATTGGCGTTGGCCTCGTCGATCAGGCTGTCGGGCGCTGCCTCGGCCAGCCGCGGCAGGAACCGGTCGCGCATCAGCGCGCCCTGGCCGTAACGTCCGTTGGAGTTGAAGCCGTACCCGATCACCGGCCGGCCATCGCGGATCTGGTCGGTGATCACGGCCACGACCGAGCAGGTCATCTTCGAGAAGTCGATATAGGCATTGGCGATCGGCGAGGCGATCGACACGGTCTGTTCGCGAACGTCGAGAATGCGCAAAGTGAGATCCCTTTCGCCGTGCGGATTAGGTGGCGAGGGGCGCTTCTGCTAATGCCGATGCCATTGGCTGCTATGCAGGATCGGCATATCGTGGAACTCGCCTGGCTCGAAGATTTCGTCGCTTTGTCGGAAAGCGCCAGCTTCTCGCGCGCGGCCGAGACCCGCCACATCACCCAACCCGCCTTCAGCCGCCGCGTCCGCGCGCTGGAGGATTGGGTCGGCACGCCGCTCTTCATCCGCTCGCCCCAGGGCGCGACACTCACCCCCGCCGGCGAGCAGTTCCAGCGAGGCGCGGCCGGCCTGATCCGCAGCGTCAACCATCTCCGCCGCGACGCGCGCGAGGCCGGGAATCGCGAAACCGCGACGCTCCATTTCGCCGCGACTCACGCGCTCTCCTTCACCTTCTTCCCGGGCTGGATGCGCGAGGTCGAACGGCGCGGCGCGATCGGGCCGGTCCGCCTGCTCTCCGACAGCATGGCCGCGTGCGAGGAACTGATGATGCAGGGCCAGGCGCAATTCCTGCTCTGCCACCGCCACGCTCTCGCCCCCAGCAAGTTCGAGCCGCGCCATTTCCGCTCGATCGTCGTCGGCATGGACTCCCTGATCCCGCTCGTCGCCCCGGACGAGGCCGGCAACGCGCGCTGGCATCTCGAACAGGCCGATCTGCCCCTGCCCCTGCTCTCCTACACCGCCGAATCCGGTCTCGGGCGCATTGTCGCCGCACACCATTTCACCGATCGCGCGCCGTCGCTGGAAAGCGTCTTCTCCGCCCATCTCGCCGCTACGCTGCTCGGGATGGCGCGCGAAGGCCGCGGCATCGCCTGGCTCCCCGCGGGCCTTGCCGCCAAGGACATGGCAAGCGGCGCCCTGGTCCGCGCCGGCGGCCCCAATTGGGACGTCCCGATCGAGATCGGCCTGTTCCGCCCTGCCGCCCGCCAGAGTGCCGCGGCAGAACGCTTCTGGGCCAGCCTGCAGAAGGCCGATGCCTGAACGGCATGGCAGGGACTCCTGCCAGCCTCTCGTGACTATCTTCCCGCGGGCAACGCCACCACATTGTTGAGCAACGTCGTCTCCGGCGCATTTCCCGCCAGCGCAACGCGAACCCGCACCGCGCCCTTCGGCACCGCAAGCTTCACCTTAGCCGTCTTCGGCAACAGGTCTCGCGGCGCAGCAAGCGCCGGCACCGCGGCCGTCGACAATATCTTCCCGGCGGCGTCCTCAATCGTCACCGTGCCGCCCGCAGCGTCGATCGCCCCAAGGCTGTGCACCGTCACCGTCACGGCCTTCTTCGCCACGACGACATCATCCGCGCCAATCCCGAGATCGGCCCGCTGCTCCGTCGGCAACCCCGGCGTCACCAACGCGAACTCGAACACATTCTCGCCCGGCGCGAAGGTCAGCGGCACCGACGCGCTGCGCTCCAGCGAAATTTCGCTGGAACTCGCCGCCCCGGTCATCTTCCACTTGCCCGCGGTCACGTTCCACGTCGTCATATCGGCACTCTGCGGCTTCCCGCTCATATTCCAGGCGATCACCTTGAACTTGCCCGTGGTCGCACCCGGCACGAGGATCGCGACCTGTTCGGCCGCGCCCGGTTCCACAAAGCGCCAGCTGACCGTGTTGCCCGGCCAGGTCTGGTTACGCCGCAGCGCGATCCCGCCCAGCCGCTCGCGCTGCAATATCTCGTTGGGCTGATCGACCCGGTCGGACCACCAATGCCCTTCGGTGTACATATATTGGTGCTGCGCCTTGTCGGCGATCGCGTCCTCATGCAGCGCCTCGAGCCATTTCGTATCGCCCGTCGCGTTCCATGCGGAATAGCGTTCGAACGCGCCGCCGTCCCCGGCCTTGGCGGTCAGCGTCTTGCCCCAATCCTTGCCGTGATCGAGCACGTCGACGACATTCTCGTTCAGGTCAGACAGCGATCCCGGCCCGCTCTTGCCCGTCCGCCCCAGCACCGGATTGAGATATTTCGCATCCCCGGTGAAGCGCCACGCCGCCCAGGCCGATTGCATCGGCGTCGGCACGCCGCCACCGTCGCCGGCCCGCTCGACATCGGTCCGCCAGTTGATCTCGTTGGGATAGCTCCAATTGCCGGCCGCATCCTGCTTGCCATGCGCCATCCAGCCGTCGATCACGCCCGTCACCAGCCCCCGCGCGGTAGGATTGCTGTTGTACAGCCCCATCAGGATCGGCGCGTGCATCACGGTGAAGCTGTACGGCTTCTGCCATTCCCACGCGCCCTCGCGGTATATCTTGCGCCCGCCATACCAGTTGGAGGCGAAATGCATGTGCCCGGCGGGATTCTTCAGGATCAGCCCCTCCAGCGCCCGGGTCGTCGCCATCAGCCGCTCGATTGCCCTGGGTTCGCCCCAGTTGAGGTAAAGCCGCTCGGCATCGCTGTTGAGGCCCTCCTCATAGGCGTGGAGCTCGTCGGTCGTGATCGTGCCGAGCCCGTTGGTGCGCATCCCGTTGGTGTAGACGGCGTCGGAAAGCGCGCGGAGCGAGGCATTCACCTTGTCCGGCTCGACGCCCATCAGCGCGAGCCCCGGCCATTGCTCGGTCAGGTCGACATCGTCGGAAATCCCCCCGCCGAAATCGCCGTAAGGCACCTGCCGATTGTCGATCCACCAGTTCACGAACTGCCGGACGAGCTTCAGGTCCTCGAGCTGGCGGAACGCCCAGAGCGGCACGCCCGCCGGCGTCTGGGGCTGGGTAAAGTCCGGAAAGCCGGTCGCGCCATAGCTGATATCCGCCCAGTAGCGGCGCGCCTCGACATTGTCGGGATCGACCCGGAACAGATCCGTGATGTCGCCATTGAGCCGGCGA
>NZ_JAQGLC010000358.1 GCF_028293085.1 Sphingomonas bacterium | reverse complement strand
TATTACCCTTGATGTAGACGACATGGGCACAGGCCGGGATCACCGCGACGAGGCACAGCATCGCCAGCGTCAGCCCGGTCAACCAGCGATCGACCCGCCTGACGCGCGCGAACAGGTCGCGATTGCTCACCCAGAACACCGCGATGATCAGGAAACTGATCGCATAGGCGGCGATCGTCCGCCCGCCCGTCCGCAGCATCTCGTCGAACGTGGCGGCATGTTCGGGCAACCGTATCTCGAGCGCGGCCAGCGTCGTGGCAATCGCGAAGATTCCGTCGGACAGCATGATCAGGCGGTCATATTGATGCCGGGCGACATGCTTTTCGAGCGGCTCTTCCGTTGCCAGCGACTCCGGCTCGGCCATCTACAGCAGCGCCTCGATATCGGCCTTGATCTCTTCCGGCTTGGTCGTCGGCGCGTAGCGCTTGATCGTCCTGCCACCGCGATCGACCAGGAACTTGGTGAAGTTCCACTTGATCGATTTCGAGCCCATCAGCCCCGGCGCCTCTTCCTTGAGCTTCTCGAACAGCGGATCGGCATTGCCGCCATTGACGTCGACCTTGGCGAACAGCGGGAAGGTCACATCATAGGTCAGCGAACAGAAATTGGCGATTTCCGCCGCATCCCCCGGCTCCTGCGCACCGAACTGGTTGCACGGGAAACCCAGCACCTCGAAACCGCGCGGGCCGAGCTCGCGGTGCAGCGCCTCCAGCCCCTCATATTGCGGTGTGAAACCGCATTTCGAGGCGGTGTTGACGATCAGCAGAACCTTGCCGGCATAAGCCGACAGATCGGTGGGCGTGCCGTCAGCCGCCTTGACGCTCATCTCGGTGATCGCGGTCATGCATCCCTCTCCCCATAGGTGGCGAGCAGCAGCTCCAGGTTGCGCCGCACGCCCGGCCACTCGTTCGCCAGGATCGAATAAACCACGCTATCGCGCACATGGCCATCCGGCATGATCATATGGCCGCGCAGCACGCCGTCCAGCTTGGCGCCTAGCCGCTCGATCGCCTTGCGCGACGCGCGGTTGAACCAGCCGGTGCGCAGCTGCACGCATTGCGCGCCGAGCGCGTCGAAGGCGTGGCCGAGCAACAGCCGCTTCGCCTCGGTGTTGAGGCCCGTGCGCTGGACACGCTTCGCATAGACGGTGCCGCCGATCTCCAGCCGCTTGTGGCGCTCGGCGACGCGCAGGAAACGTGTCGTGCCGGCGATGGTGCCCGCGGCGTCGAGCACGACGAAGGGCAGCGCCCGGCCAGCAGCCTGTTCGCGCTCGAGATTGTCGTACCAGCCGTCGATCGTATCCTCATTGGGCACGATCGTCGCGAAGGCGCTTTCCAACCCGACGGCGAACGCTGTGACCAGCGCGTCGCGATCATCGCGCGACAGCGGGCGCAGCGTGACATGGCGGCCCGCCAAGGTCGGCGTCTCGCGCCATGCGCTCACGCCAGCAGCCCCTCGTGCAGCCTCACCACCCGGTCCATCTTGCTCGCCAGCCGCTCATTGTGTGTCGCGACCAAAGCCGCCGAACCCTCGCCGCGCACCAGCCGCAGAAATTCCGCCAGCACCACGTCTGCGGTGGCTTCGTCGAGATTGCCGGTCGGCTCGTCGGCCAGCACCAGCGCCGGCCGGTTGGCCAGCGCGCGCGCCACGGCGACACGCTGCTGCTCGCCGCCGGACAATTGGCTCGGGCGATGCGTCAGCCGATGCCCCAAGCCGAGCGCTGTCAGCAGAGCGGCCGCACGTTCGTCCGCCTCGGCGCGGGGCCGGTCGCGGATCAGCTGCGGCAACACGACATTCTCGGTCGCGTTGAAGTCGGGCAGCAGATGGTGGAACTGATAGACGAAGCCGAGATAATCGCGCCGCAGCACGGTGCGCGCATGGCCGTCGGCACGCGACGCTTCCTTGCCGCCGATGCGGATCGAGCCGCCGAACCCGCCTTCGAGCAGCCCAACCGCCTGCAACATCGTCGACTTGCCCGACCCCGACGGCCCGAGCAAAGCGACGATCTCGCCCTCGCCCACCGTCAGGTCGACGCCGCGCAGCACATCGATCGTCTCGCCGCCCTGGCTGAAGCTGCGCGTCAGGCCGACGACTTCGAGGATCGCCTTATTCATAACGCAGCACCTGTACCGGATCCGTGCTCGCCGCCTTGTAGGCGGGGTAGAGCGTGGCGAGGAAACTGGCGATCAGCGCCACCACGGCAATGCCGATGATCTCGACCGGATTGCTCTTCGAGGGCAACTCGTCGAGGAAGCGTATCGTCGGATCCCACAGATTCTGCCCCGTCATCTTCTGCACCACGTTCACGATCGGCTGGCGATAAGTCAGGAACAGGAAGCCGACGGCCAGCCCCGACACGGTGCCGAGCGCGCCGATTGTCGTGCCCACGGTCATGAAGATACGCATCATCGCGCCCCGGCTCGCCCCCATGGTGCGCAGGATGGCAATGTCGCGGGTCTTCGCCCGCACCAGCATGATCAGCGACGAGGCGATGTTGAACGCGGCGACGATGATGATGATGCACAGCACGGTGAACATCGCCACCCGCTCGACCCCCAGCGCCTCGAACAATTGCGCGTTCATCTGCCGCCAGTCGGTGATCAATGCCTGGCCGGCGACCTTGTCGGCGATCGGCTGAAGGATCGTCTGCACCCTGTCGGGGTCGACCGTGTTGACCTCGATCATGCCGACCGAATCGCCCATCAGCAGCAAGGTCTGAGCATCCTCCATCGGCATCAGAATATAGGATTTGTCATAGTCGTAGACGCCGATCTCGAAGATCGCGCCGACCTTGTACGACACGATCCGCGGCACCGTGCCGAACGGCGTCGCCTGGCCCTGCGGGCTGATCAGCGAGATATCGCTGCCCACGGTGGCGCCGAGCTCCTCGGCCAGGCGCGAACCGACTGCGATGCGGTTGCTCCCCGCGCTGAGGCTGGCCAGCGAGCCGAGCACGATCTTGCGGTTGATCGTCGCATTGCTGCGCAGATCCTGCACGCGCATGCCGCGCAGCAACACCGCCTCGACCCGGCCGTTATAGCTGGTCATCAGCGGCTGCTCGATCAGCGGCGTCGCGCTGGTCACGCCCGGCGTCGCGTTGGCGATCTCGATGACGCGACGCCAGTTGGGCAGCTGGCCGCCCACGCCCTGCACCACGGCATGGCCGTTCAGCCCGACGATCTTGTCGAACAGCTCGGCGCGAAAGCCGTTCATCACGCTCATCACGATCACCAAGGCGGCAACGCCGAGCATGACCGCGCCCAGGCTGAAGCCGGCGACGAGCAGGATAAAGGCTTCGCCCTTGCCCGGCAGCAGATAGCGGCGGGCGATCATGCGTTCGTAGCGCGACAGGATCATGGTGATCGGAACAACCCGCCCGGTGGAAATACAGGCGACCCTCTAGGGCTCGTGTGCGTCGCTGGCAACTGAAGGCGCGTGTTGCGCAATCGCCACAGGGTCGCCGCAATCCGTTCGGGCCTGCCACATTCCCCGGTGACAAGAGGCGGGTCCGCACCTAGCACTCGACCCACTGACACACAGGCAACGGCCGTGGTTCGGGGAATGCTTTCAGCGCCGCTCGAAAAGGGCCAGGTAGCGGAAGCGGGACAAGGGGGCTGACGAGCAGTCGTCACGCAGGCGCCCGGGCTGGAAACAGCCCGGGCGTTTGCATATCCGGCACTCTACCCTCCCGCTTTCGCGGGAGGGCGTGAGGATCAGAACGACTTGCTGATGGTGCCGCCAAAGGTGCGCGGATCCCCAGGCTGGCCGACGATCAGGCCGGTGCTGCCCGATTGAGTCGACAGCAACTCGAAATAATTCTGGTTGAAGGCGTTACGGACCCAGGCGAAGACGTTGAGACTGTCCTTGCGATAGCCGAGGCGGAAGTTCGACAGGGAATATCCGTCGATCCAGGTATAGGCCGAAGGCGACGGGTTCGACGAGAAGCGCGAGCGATAATTGCCGTCATAACCGACATAGACCTGACCGCCCGATCCTCCGACCGGCACATTATATTCGCCGCCATAGGAGAAGGACCATTTGGAGATGCCCGGCAGGACCTGACCCGAAATGTCGCAATAAGCGGGGCTGCGGCCGCCCGGCGTTCCTGCTGGATCGGTGACGCCACCCGGCGCGGTTGCCGTGCCGCCGGTCAGTTCGGGCGGGCATGGTGCATTGGTGAATTTGACATATTTGGCGTCCGTATACGCCCCGTTGACATACAGGTTGAATCGCTTGCTCGGCCGGAAACTGGCATCGAATTCCACGCCCCGCGACCGGACCTTGCCGGCATTGGCGAGATAGCCGCGGATCACATTGATCGCGTTGTTGTTCACGGTCGCCTGGTAATCGTAGATGTCGGTCCAGAACCCCGCCAGATTCAGCGTAACGCGGCGATCGAGGAACTGGGTCTTCAGGCCCAGCTCATAGGCATTGACCTTCTCCGGCTTCACCGTCTGGGTGGTGAGGTCGACGCCCGTGCTGGTCGAGTTGAGTGGCAGGCCCGACAGATTGATGCCGCCCGATTTGAAGCTGCGGGAATAGGTCGCATAAGCGTGGACGTCCGGCGCGAAATCATAGGACAAAGTGAGGTCGCCCGAAACGTTCCAGGCGCTGAACGCCGGGCTGTAGCGCTGCGGGGCCAGCGTGTTGATCTGGTTCTGGAACGTCGTCTTGGCAGGACCGGCGGGAAAGGCGGCCAGCATCGCGGCGACATTGTCCGCCGTGGCGACGAAATCATACTGGCTGTTATGGATACTGACGACCGCTTCGTAGAAGCCTGACTTCTTGTCATAGTTGACGCGAAGGCCAGGCTGGAGATGCAGCTTGTCCGTCACCGCCCAGTTGAGCTTGCCGAACACCGCGAAGCTGGTGTTGTCGAAACTGATCGTGTTGGTCGAGGTAAGGCCGTTCAGGACATTGGGGTTCGATGCATCCGCGCCCGACAGCAGGAAGCGGCTGGCGGCCGAACCCTGGACCTGCGACCCGTGCGTGTCGATCGTCTGGTGGAAGAGGAAAGCCCCGATGGTGTAATCGAGCTTGTTCTTGCCGTTCGAGGCGAGGCGGAATTCCTGCGAGACCTGATTCTGATGCGACGGATTCTGCGAGACCGTGGTGATCGGCAGACCGATGAAGTCGCGGTCGTTTGCCGGCTTCCAGTCCCAATAGCGCCAGGCACTGACCGACGTCACCGTCGCCGGGCCGAGATCCCAATTGGCGACCAGCGAAGCGCCGCCCACTTCCTGGCGGGCATTGATGCTCGCATCGAGATCGGTCACGCGATCGAACGGATTCGTGCTGGGCGGCGTATAGCCAAAGGCAGCGGCGAGCGCGGCATATTGGCGAGCGACCGGTCGCTGGGTGGCGCCGACGCGCGCATAATATTGCGCACAGCATAGCGGGTTCTGGACGTTGAAATCGCCCGACAGGTTGAACGACAGCGCGTCGGTCGGCTTCCACAGCAACTGGCCGCGCAGGCCGAGCGTGCGCTGGCGATGCAGATATTCGTCGCTGGTGACGTCATAGATCGTCCCCTTGCGCGTGGTGGCCGAGGTCGACAGGCGTACCGCAAGATTGTCGGTGATCGGGCCGGAGATCGAGGCCTTGGCCTGGACGAAATCATAATTGCCGCCGCTCAGTTCGGCCTTGGCTTCGAGCGTGAAGCTCGGCGCGCGCGTCGTGACGTTGAGCGCGCCGGCCGTGGTGTTCTTGCCGTAGAGCGTACCCTGCGGGCCGCGCAGCACCTCGACGCGGTCGACATCGACGAAATCGAAGGTCGAGGCGCCGATGCGGCCGATATAGACGCCGTCGACATAGAAGCCGACGCCCTGCTCGATGCCGTCATTGGTCAGCCCGAACGGCGCGCCCAGGCCACGGATGTTGATCGCGGTGTTGCGGGGGTTGCTCGAATAGAATTGCAGCGAGGGCTGCTGCGTCTGGAGCCGGCTGACGTTGAAGGCACCGCTTTTCTGCAGGTCGTCGGCACCGATCACCGACATCGCGATCGGCACTTCCTGCACGCGCTCTTCGCGGCGGCGCGCGGTGACGATGATGTCGCCGTTCGGCAGATCGGCGGGCGTTGCCTGATCCGCCGCCTGCGCATCGGCGGTGGCCGGCGCGGTAGCGGTTGGCGTCGCCACGATTTCGGCCGTGACGGTCTGGGTCGTGAGCGCCGTCTGGGCAAGCAGCAGCATGGGCAGGTGGGCGAGCATCTTTATCCCCTTGTCCCTCGGCTATTCCGAGTCGCAGCTATAATGCCTATCAATTCAGTATGGTTTCATCCCCGTAAGAACTTGAGCCGTCAAAAGCTGAGCTTTCACCCGCGGAAATCCGTCGTTTTGCCTCTTGAACCGGCGACGAGACGCCCCAGATTTGCGGTACGCGGCGCCTTTTGGGCCGCGTGAAAACGGGTGTCGCGCCGCGGCGGACATCCATGACGACCATCTCGCTTTACCTTGAGGAGACATGACATGCGTCAGTTCGATTTGACCCCCTATCGCCGTTCCACGATCGGCTTCGACCGTCTGTTCGACATGCTCGAAACCAGCGCGCGCCAGTCGGCGGTGGACAATTATCCCCCCTTCAACCTCGAGCGCGTCGCCGATGACCGCTACCGGATCACGCTCGCCGTGGCCGGCTTCGGCCGCGACGAGATCGAGATCACCGCGCAGCAGAATCTGTTGCAGGTGAAGGGCAACAAGACCGAGAAGGAGGGCGCCACCGCCAATTTCCTGCATCTCGGCATCGCCAACCGCAGCTTCGAGCGTCGCTTCGAGCTAGCCGACTTCGTCCGCGTCGACGATGCCCGGCTCAATGACGGCCTGCTGACGATCGAGCTTGTCCGCGAAGTGCCCGAGGCGATGAAGCCCAAGACCGTCGCGATCAAGACGGGTGCTCCCCTCGCCGCAGTCGAGGGCGGCAAGGACAGCGAGGCGGCGTAACCCTCTCGCCAAGGCGGAAACAGGGGCGCCCGGACCGCGAGGCCCGGGCGCCCTTTTCATGCGCGGATTATTCACGCAAATCGAGGAACTCTTGACTTATATCAGCGTTTCAGCGCCGACGAGGTCCGGGCGGCCTGGGGGGCATGGTGTGAACGAGCGGGTCGAATTTGCGGAATCACTGGTCGGCACGGCGCTGTTAGCGGTCACGCGGCAGGGTAGCGATCAGTTGGGCAACGATCTGCTGGCTGAAGCGCTCGATAGCTTGCCCGCCGCCATCTATGTCACCGACCAGACCGGCGCGATCACCTATTATAACCGGGCCTGTATCGGCCTGGCGGGGCGTACGCCCAGTCTCCGGCACGATCGCTGGTGCGTAACCTGGCGGCTCTACACCTGTGATGGCGAACCCTTGCCCCACGCGGAATGTCCGATGGCGATCGCGATCCGCGAGCAGCGGCCGATCCGCAATGTCGAGGCGATCGCAGAGCGTCCGGATGGTTCGCGCGTGCAGTTCATGCCCTTCCCGACTCCTTATTTCGGTGCCGACGGCAATCTGGCGGGCGCGATCAACCTCCTGCTCGACGTGACCGAGGAGCGGCAGGTGGAAACGTTGCGCACCCAGGCTGCACGATGCCGCCGGCTCGCCGCCGCGATCGGCGACCGCCAGGCGGTCGATGCTCTCACCGCGATGGCCGGAGAATATGAAGCGCAGGCCGGGCTTATCGGCACGCCTAACTGACGTTCAGACCAGCCGGCTCTGCCGTACCGCCGCCTCGATGAAGCTGGCGAATAGCGGGTGCGGGTCGAACGGCTTCGATTTCAGCTCCGGATGGAACTGGACGCCGACGAACCACGGATGGTCGGGGCGCTCGACGATCTCGGGCAGCATGCCGTCGGGCGACATGCCCGAAAAGACCAGCCCGCCTTTTTCAAGGGCCTCGCGATAGGTGGTGTTGACCTCGTAGCGGTGGCGGTGGCGCTCGGAGATGTCGGTGCCGCCATAGATCGAGGCGACCACGCTGTTGCCGTCGAGCTTCGCGTCATAGGCGCCGAGGCGCATCGTGCCGCCCATATCGCCGCCCGCCTCGCGCTTCTCGATGCCGGCGGTGGTCATCCATTCGGTGATCATCCCGACCACCGGCTCTTCGGTCGGGCCGAATTCGGTCGAGCTCGCCTTGGCGATGCCCGCCAGGTCCCGCGCGCCCTCGATACATGCCATCTGCATGCCGAAGCAGATGCCGAAATAAGGGATTTCCCGCTCCCGCGCGAAGCGGACGCTGGCGATCTTGCCCTCGGCGCCGCGCTCGCCGAACGCCCCGGGAACCAGGATCGCGTGCAGCGGCTCGAGCTTGGCCGCGACGTCGCTGTCCTCGGCCTCGAACAGCTCGGCGTCGATCCACTCGATATTGACCTTAACGCGGTTGGCGATGCCGCCGTGCACCAGCGCCTCGTTCAGCGACTTGTAGGCGTCCTGCAGCCCGACATATTTGCCGACGACGCCGACGGTGACCTCGCCTTCCGGATTGGTCAGGCGATCGACGATATCGGCCCATTGCGACAGATCGGGCGCTTCGCCGGGCTCGATGTCGAACGCACGGAGCACTTCGGCGTCCAGCCCTTCGGCGTGATACTGCATCGGCACCGCATAGATGCTCTTCGCGTCGAGCGCCGGGATCACCGCTTCCTTGCGGACATTGCAGAACAGCGCGATCTTGGCGCGGTCGCTGGCGGGCAGCGGCTGCTCGCAGCGGCAGACCAGCACGTCGGGCTGAACGCCGAGCGCGGCAAGCTCGCGGACGGAATGCTGGGTCGGCTTGGTCTTCAGCTCGCCCGCGGCGGCGATGTACGGCACCAGCGTGACATGGATGCTGACCGACTGGCCGCGGCCGAGATCGTTCCTCAGCTGCCGGATCGCCTCGATGAAGGGCAGGGATTCGATATCGCCGACGGTGCCGCCGATCTCGCACAGCACGAAATCGAGATCGTCGGTCTCGGCCTGCGCGAATTCCTTGATCGCATCGGTCACGTGCGGGATCACCTGGACGGTTGCGCCCAGATAGTCGCCCTTGCGCTCGCGCGTGATGATCTGCTGGTAGATGCGGCCCGAGGTGACGTTATCCGACTGGCGCGACGCGACGCCGGTGAAGCGCTCATAATGGCCGAGATCGAGATCGGTCTCCGCCCCGTCGTCGGTGACATAGACTTCGCCGTGCTGATAAGGCGACATCGTGCCGGGATCGACGTTCAGATAGGGATCGAACTTGCGAATCCGCACGCGATAGCCGCGCGCCTGCAGGAGAGCCGCGAGGCTCGCTGCCATAAGACCTTTGCCGAGCGAGGAGACCACGCCGCCGGTGATGAAGATAAACCGCGCCATGGGAGAAAAGGCCTAGCGTCGTTATGGGTCGCGCGACAAGCGCGCGACTCCACATCCGTTACAAAAAAGTGTCGCGCGCCTCGCGCTTACTGCGCGAGCGGAACTGCGCTGTTGCCCGCGGGCGCGACCGCGTTGCCTGCCGGTGCAGCCGGAGCGGCGGGGGTGACGGGCGGGCCGGCCGCGGGGATCGCCGGTGCCCTGGTCGCCAGCGTCGGATCGATCTTGGTGCTATGGCCGATCGACGCATACACCGCGAGCACGATGGCGAGGCCGACGAACAGCGTGGCGAGAACCGACGTGGCGCGGGTCAGGAAATCTGCCGCGCCGCGCGCCGACATCAGGCCCGAAGGACTGCCGCCCATGCCAAGCCCGCCGCCTTCCGAGCGCTGCATCAGGATCACCGTTACCAGCATGGCGGCGATGATCGCGTGGACGACGAGGAGGAACTGGAACATGGATGGAAGCAACCTGTGGCTTGGGAAGGCGGGCACATAGGCGAGCCGACGCTCCCGATCAACCGCAACCGGCATGCCGACGAAGGACATTTCGTTTCCGCACTGAAACCACCTGCGTTTAGGAACGTTATGTATCCGGCGCTCCATCGTGCGGAGCGCAGGTAACACCTGGAAGTTTTTCGTGGCCACAATGCCAGATCAATCGCTAGGCGGCTGGATGCGGACGCTGGTGGATTATGTCCGGTCGGGCGAGCCCGATCTCACCAATCGTCAGATGGCACTACTGATGGTGGTGTATCTTAATCCGGGACCGCATACGGTACGTGGACTTGCTCGCGTGCTGAACGTTTCGAAGCCGGTTGTGACGCGCGCCTTGAACAGGCTCGGTTCGCTCGGCTATCTGCGCCGACAACGCGACGAAACCGACAAGCGAAACATCTTCGTCGCGCGCACGTCTGAAGGGGCAGAATTTCTTGAAGAGTTTGGCCAGTTTATCGGCGACGCCGAGCAGCCAGTCGCCAGGCGGGCCACAGCGTAGGAGCTTCGCGCTTCTAGGCCCGTCGGCCGTTCTCGACCCGCTGCATGACGCAGTCCGGCGCGATGTCGCCGATATCCGCCTGGCCGATCGTGTGTTCGCGCCGCATTATGCGGCCCCGATGCCGCGCCGCGTCGCGGTCGAGGCGGCCTTGCTCGCGTCCGCCGAAGATGACGCTGCCGTCCTGACCATGATACGGCCGGGCGAGATTTTCGAAGTGCTGGATCTCGCGGGCGGCAAGGCCTGGGGAATCGCGGTCGCGCAGAACCTCGTCGGCTATATCGACGCCGAAGCACTGGATGCGGCGCAATGACGGTCAAGGTCTTCATCGACGGCGCGGCGGGCACCACCGGCCTGGAAATCCGGGAGCGGCTGACCGGGCGCGAGGATATCGACCTGCTGACGCTGAGCGATTCGCGCCGCAAGGACGCCCGGGCGCGGGCCAGGCTGATCAACGACGCCGATTTCGTCATCCTCTGCCTGCCGGACGACGCCGCCCGCGAAGCGGTCGCGCTGATCGACAACGATCGCACGCGGATCATCGACGCCTCGAGCGCACACCGCGTCGGGGACGGCTGGACCTATGGTTTTCCCGAGCTCGAGCCCGGTCAGGCCGCCGCGATCTCGGATGCCCCCCGCGTTTCCAATCCCGGCTGCTACCCGACCGGCTTTCTCGCATTGGTCAGGCCGCTGGTGCGGGCGGGTCTCGTGCCGGCGGACTGGCCGATCACGGTCAACGCGATATCGGGCT
>NZ_JAQGLC010000357.1 GCF_028293085.1 Sphingomonas bacterium | reverse complement strand
CCGCGGCCGGCCATGTGCTGGGCGATCACAGCTTCTCGCACCGCGATCTGTCCTCGATGCCGGCCGCCGCCTTCCTCGCCGATATCGACAAGGCGGAAGGCTGGCTGAAGGGCCGTCCGGGCTATCGTCCCTGGTTCCGCTTTCCCGGGCTCAACCAGGGCGGCAAGGATCAGGTCAAGCGCCGCACCGTGCTTGACGGCCTTGCCGCGCGGCACATGCTGGTCGCCGGCGTCACGGTCGACGGGTCCGACTGGTATCTGGAACGGCTCGCGCTCGACGCACAAAAGGCGGGCCGGCCGATCGACGACGCCGCACTACGCGATCTCTATGTCGAGACGATGGTCCAGTCCGCCGACTTTTCCGACGCCTTGATGCGCCGCACGATCGGCCGCTCGCCGGCGCATGTCATGCTGCTGCACGAAACCGATCTGGCCGCGCGCTATATCGGCCCGCTGGTCGACGGCCTGCGCCGCGATGGATGGACGATCGTGCCCGTAGACACCGCCTATGCCGATCCGATCTATCACGTTGCGCCGAACGTCCCGTCCGACAACGGCACCCTGTCCGAGGCGATCGCCTGGGAAAAGGGCATCACCGGCCCGCGCTGGTACGACCGCAACGACATGAAGGTCGCCGGCGCTTTGTTCGAGGCGCGCGTGATGCACCAGCCCGCCCTCGCGGCCGAACCCGCCGCTCAACCGCCACCCGCCAGGCCGGTCGCGTCGCTCCGCCGCGTGTCCGGCTGGCATCGCAAATGCTTCGCCCGGCATGGGCGATATCGCCGCCCTTGCCCCGCCTTCGCCGCTACAGCCGGCCCCGTATCGCTTTCAGGAAGTCCCGCATGACTCAGCAATTCGACCTCACCGACGATCAGCGCGAGATCCAGGAACTGGCGCGCCGCTTCACCGCGGATCGCATCACCCCCTTCGCCGCCGAATGGGACGAGAAGCACGTCTTTCCGCGCGATACGATCAAGGCCGCCGCCGAGCTCGGCTTCGCCTCGATCTACGTCTCGGAGGAGAGCGGCGGCATCAATCTGGGCCGGCTCGAATCCGCGCTGATCATGGAGGCGATGGCCTATGGCTGCGCGTCGACCAGCGCCTTCATCTCGATCCACAACATGGCGTCCTGGATGATCGACCGCTTCGGCAGCCAGGCGGTGAAGGACAAATACCTCCCCCGCTTGGTCGTGATGGACGAGATCGCCAGCTATTGCCTGACCGAGCCCGGCTCGGGCTCCGACGCCGCCGCGCTCAAGACGAAGGCAGTCAAGGACGGCGACGATTATATCGTCACCGGCTCGAAGCAGTTCATCTCGGGCGGCGGCGAGAACGAGATCTACGTCACCATGGTCCGCACCGGCGAGGATGGGCCCAAGGGCATTTCCTGCCTGGTGATTGAAAAGGACATGCCCGGCGTCAGCTTCGGCGCGAACGAACGCAAGCTCGGCTGGCACTCGCAGCCGACCGCCCAGGTGATGTTTGACGGCGTCCGCGTGCCGAAGGAGAATCTCGTCGGCGCCGAAGGCGAGGGCTTCCGCATCGCGATGATGGGGCTCGACGGCGGCCGGCTCAATATCGGCGCCTGCTCGCTCGGCGGCGCGCAGCGCTGCCTCGACGAGGCGATCAGCTACACGAAGGACCGCAAGCAGTTCGGCTCCGCCATTGCGGATTTCCAGAACACCCAGTTCATGCTCGCCGACATGGCGACCGAGCTCGAAGCGGCCCGGGCGCTGCTCTACATGGCGGCCGCCAAGGTGACCGCCAACGCGCCCGACAAGACCAAGTTCGCCGCCATGGCCAAGCGCCTCGCCACCGACACCGGATCGTCCGTCGCCGACCGCGCGTTGCAGCTCCATGGCGGGTACGGTTATCTGATGGATTATCCGATCGAACGCTTCTGGCGCGATCTGCGCGTCCACTCGATCCTGGAGGGCACCAACCAGGTCATGCGCATGATCGTCGGCCGGGAGCTGACCCGTCAGTGACAACCGACGTCCTCACCCAGCGCGACGGCAAAATCGCCCGCATCCGTCTCAACCGGCCCAAGGCGATCCACGCGCTCAACACCGCAATGTGCGCGGAGATCCTCGCCGCGCTGGAGGCTTGGCGCATCGATCTCGACGTCGAGGCGGTCCTGATCGACCATGCCGAAGGTCGCGGCTTCTGCGCCGGCGGCGACATCCGCATGCTGGCGGAATCGGGCGCGAAGGACGGCGCCGAGGCACGCTTATTCTTCCACACCGAATACCGCATGAACCACCGGCTGTTCACCTACGCCAAGCCGGTCGTCGCCTTTATGGACGGCATCACCATGGGCGGCGGCGTCGGCCTGTCGCAGCCCGCGAAGTTCCGCGTTGCCACCGAAAACACCCGGCTGGCCATGCCCGAAACCGGCATCGGCCTGTTCCCCGATGTCGGCGGCGGCTGGTACCTCTCGCGCCTGCCGGGACGCACCGGCCAGTATCTCGCGCTGACCGGTCACCGGCTCGACGGTGCCGAATGCCTCGCGCTCGGCCTCGCGTCCCACTATCTGCCGAGCACCGCGCTCGACGAGGCCAAGACCCGCATCGCCGCCGACCCGCAGCAGATCGGGGCGACCCTGACCGATCTCGCGACGCCCGCGCCTGAAGCTCGCATCCTCGCGCATCGCGACGCGATCGATCGCCTGTTCGCGTCGGACCGGCTCGAGGACATCTTTGCCGCACTCGAAGCCGACCCGGGCGACTGGGCGCAGCAGCAGCTCGTCACGCTGCGCACCAAATCGCCCCAGACGATGAAGGTGTCGCTCCGCCTGCTCGAAGAAGGCGCGATGATGCCGACCTTCGAGGACGAGATGCGCCAGGAATATGCCGTCGGCGCGCATGTCGTGCAGCGCCACGATTTCCTCGAAGGCGTCCGCGCGGTCATCGTCGACAAGGACAATGCGCCCCGATGGGATCCGCCGACGCCCGACGGCGTGACCGATCACGTCATCGACCAGATCTTCGCCCCCTTGCCTGACGGCGAGGCGTGGACGCCCGCATAAGGAACCGCACATGGCAGACTATGAAACCATCCTCGTCGAGCAGCGCGGCGCCGTCACGCTGATCACGCTCAACCGGCCCCAGGCCCTGAACGCGCTCAACAGCCAGGTCCTGGCCGACCTGATCGCCGCGACCGCCGCCTTCGATGCCGACGACAGCCAGGGCTGCGCCGTGCTCACCGGCAGCGAAAAGGCCTTCGCCGCCGGCGCCGACATCAAGGAGATGCAGGGGCAGGGCTTTGCCGACATGTACGGCCACAACTTCTTCGCCGGCTGGGAACGCTTCGCCGCGACGCGCAAGCCGATCATCGCCGCGGTCGCCGGTTATGCGCTGGGCGGCGGCTGCGAGGTCGCGATGATGTGCGATTTCATCCTCGCCGCCGACACCGCGAAGTTCGGCCAGCCCGAGATCAAGCTCGCCGTCTCGCCCGGCATGGGCGGCTCGCAGCGCCTGACCCGCGCGGTCGGCAAGGCCAAGGCGTTGGAGATGTGCCTCACCGGCCGTATGATGGACGCGGTCGAGGCGGAACGCGCTGGGCTAGTTAGCCGAATCGTTCCCGCGGCCGATCTGGTCGAGGAAGCGGTCAAGACCGCCGCCACGATCGCCGC
This sequence comes from Sphingomonas bacterium, assembly GCF_028293085.1. GTDB lineage: Bacteria > Pseudomonadota > Alphaproteobacteria > Sphingomonadales > Sphingomonadaceae > Sphingomonas. The sequence goes on along the minus strand of NZ_JAQGLC010000357.1, from coordinate 3,210 downwards.
GATGGCGCCGCTCGCGGTCATGGCGAACAAGGAGATGGTCAACGCGGCGTTCGAGACGGGGCTTGGCATGGGCGTTCAGTTCGAACGGCGCCTGTTCCACGGCCTGTTCGGCACCGCGGATCAGAAGGAAGGCATGGCGGCGTTCGTCGAGAAACGCCCCGGTAACTGGACGGGGAAGTAACAATGGCACGCGTAGGATTCATCGGTCTCGGAAACATGGGCGGCGGCATGGCCGCGAACCTCGCGAAGAAGGGGCACGACGTCCGCGCCTTTGATCTCTCCGCCGAGGCGCTGGAGCGGGCGAAGGAGGCGGGCTGCCTGCCGGTCGGGAGCGCCGCCGAGGCAGCCGATGGCGCCGAGGCGATCATCACTATGCTGCCGGCGGGCAAGCATGTCGAACAGGTCTATACCGACAGCATTTTCGCCGCGGCGCCGCCGTCGGCGATCCTGATCGACTGCTCGACGATCGACGTCGCCACGGCCAAGCGCGTCGCCGAGGCTGCGCTTGCCAAGGGCCTGACCGCGGTCGACGCCCCCGTCTCGGGCGGCATCGGCGCGGCCAATGCCGGAACGCTGACCTTCATGGTCGGCGGCAGCGCGGAAGCATTCGACCGCGCCGAGCCGTTCCTCGCTGACATGGGCAAGGCCGTGATCCACGCCGGCGCCAACGGCACCGGCCAGACCGCGAAGATCGCGAACAACATGCTGCTCGGCGCGACGATGGTCGCGACCTGCGAGGCGTTCCTGCTGGCGAAGAAGCTCGGCCTCGATCCGCAGAAATTCTTCGACATCTCCTCGGTCTCGTCCGGCCAGAGCTGGTCGATGACGACCTATGCCCCGCTCCCCGGCGTCGGCCCCGATACGCCCGCCGATCACGATTATCAGGGCGGTTTCGCGACGGCGCTGATGCTCAAGGATCTGCGCCTGGCGATGGAGGCTGCCGCCGAGGCGCATGCCGATACGCCGATGGGCGCCAGGGCGGCCGAGCTCTACGAGAAGTTCGCGGCCGAGGGGCAGGGCGGCCTCGACTTCTCCGGCATCATCAGGATGCTCGATCGCGAGGATTGAGCTCAGGGCGTGGCGTAGAGCGCCGCTTCCGCGTCGCGACGACGCACCAGGCCCTTCATGACCTTGCCGGCATTCTTGGTCCAGCGCCCGAATTCGGCCTTGGCGCCGGCGAAGTCCCCGGCCTTGTGCTTCTTGGTCAGGGTGGCGGTAGCGATGGCGCCGGTGTTGTAGTGGAAGGAGACGAGCGCATCGAACTGGTTCTGGGTCGTCGGCGCAGTGCCGATCGCCTTCGCAACCGCATTCGCATAGACCTTGATGTCGGTGTCGAAGCGGGTGTCGCATTGCGCCTGGGTCCACACGACCCCGGGCTTGACGTCGCTGCCGGTGGAGCCCCAGCCGATCGTCCAGGGCTTGCCGTCGCTGCTGCCCGGATCGGGATAGGCATCGAACTTGCCGTCCGACCGGTGCTTCTCGCAGAACTCGAACGACTTGATCAGCGCCACGCCCTTGCTCCCGATCGCGCGCCCGTCCGGCGCCTTGGCGACGGCAGTGGGGCTGGACGGGGCGGCGCTGGCCGAACCCGCAATGGATCCTTCCGCTGCGTCGCATGCATCGTCGAGCGCCTCGACCTCCTCGGGGGTAAAGGCCCGGCCCAGCATGGCCCGAACGGCATCGAATATTGGCTTGCGATTCATCGCCCGATTATCCTTCCGGCAAAAAGCGCGTAATCCGGGAAGGTATCTAGAGATGCCTGGCCGCGTCGAGCGGTTTTAGCACCATTTTCTATCGTTAATCAGGCGGCAGGAACGATCACGGAGGCGACGCAAGGTAAGCTACCTTCGCCGTATTGCTTCGACATGGAGCGATATCTTGCGCATCCGAAGTCGGATCGAAGCGCGATCCGGCTGGTGACCCCTACGAGAATCGAACTCGTGTTTTCGCCGTGAGAGGGCGACGTCCTAACCGCTAGACGAAGGGGCCATGCGGTGAAGGGGCGGCATCTAAGGGGAGGATGTGCACCCGTCAAGGCGCTGCCGATTCAACGCAGCAACATGTCCGGCGACAGCTTTTTGACGTCGGTCTGCCCGGTCAGCGCCATCGCCACCGCCATTTCGTGCCGCAGCAGGTCGAGCATCTTCGCCACCCCCGCGCCACCTTGTGCCGCCAGCGCATAGGCCCAGGCACGCCCGAGCAGCACGCCCTTGGCGCCAAGCCCCAGCGCACGCAGCACGTCGATGCCCGATCTGATCCCGCCGTCCAGCAGCACGTCGGCGCGCCCCGCGACCGCCTCCACCACCGCCGGCAGTGCCGCGATCGTGGAGGGCGCGCCGTCGAGCTGGCGCCCGCCATGGTTGGACACGACGATCTCGTTCGCGCCCGCGTCGCACGCCGCGACCGCGTCGGCGGGATCGAGCACGCCCTTGATCGCCAGCCGCCCGTCCCAATGCTGGCGGATCCAGTCCAGATCCTGCCAGGTGATCGACGGATCGAAATTGCGCGCGACCCAGGCGGTGAACTGCGCGAGCCCGGCGCCTTCCGGCATGACCGGTGCGAAATTACCCAGCGTGTGCGGGCCGCCCAGCAGCCCGACATCGAATGCCCAGCCAGGGTGTGTCGCGATCTGCCAGAAGCGCTTGAGCCGCGCATCCACGCCCTGCGGTCCGGTCAGGCCCGATCGCACGTCGCGGTAGCGCGCGCTGTGGACGATCAGGTCGACCGTCAGCACCAAAGTCTCGACGCCCAGCGCTTTCGCCCGCGTGAGCAGGTCCTTCATGAATTCCCGGTCGCGGATCATGTAGAGCTGGAACAGGATCGGCTGCTTCACACCCGCCGCGACCTCCTCCATGCCGCAACAGGACGAAGCGGAAAGGATGAAGGGCAGGCCGGCCTCCTCCGCCGCGCGCGCCGCCTGCACCTCGCCGCGCCGCGCATACATGCCGGCAAGCCCGACCGGCGCGAGCGCCACCGGCAGCGACGCCGCGCGTCCGAACAGGGTGGTGGATAGGTCGATCGCCGAGACGTCGCGCATCACCTTCTGGCGAAGCTTGAGCTGCTGCAGATCCTCGACATTGCCGCGCATCGTCGATTCCGAATAGGAACCGCCATCGATATAATCGAAGAGGAAGGACGGCAGGCGCGCTTTCGCGAGCAGCCGGAAATCGTCGATGCAGGCCGGTGTCACGCGATTCGTCTAGGCATGGC
>NZ_JAQGLC010000346.1 GCF_028293085.1 Sphingomonas bacterium | reverse complement strand
TGAGCTTTTTGACAAGGGCTTCGTGCCGCCCGGAGAGCAATGATGACATAGCTGGCTCCCATTAAGCAAATCCGGAGCAATAAATGCTGCAACCCAGATCAGGTTCCGCCGTTGATCTGCGTTAAGTCGCTTCGAACTGAACCATTCGCGGTGGTCTTCTCCTAGGAATAGGTCGCGATGCCGCTCCGGTCGTCGTCGGCCGCACCCTGTGACGACACCCGGCCTGAAGAAGTCCCCAATGCTCACTCGTCAGCCATGCTCTTGGCGTCGCGTTCTTCCTCGTGCTGCTGCACCTGGTACGATATCCAGCGCAGCAGCATGCCTATCGCCGAAGCTAACATGCCGAAGATTAGGCAGGCCATCAGGGCGGGCCGTTGGGACGCAGCCGTCCATGACACGACGCCAAGCAGGATGACGCTCACCGTCGAAACGAGATAGCCAGTCGTCTTGATCGTGTTGGAAGCGCGCATACAGAGGCCTTCAGCCGGGTACCATTCGGGGTTTCGAGCTGGACAAATTGTTCGCGCGCTTTTCGTATTCTTCAGCCATTTTCAGGTGTGCGACGGCGGCGGCATTGTCTTCGCAGACGCTCGCATACTCCCGCTCTTCGCGTGCGCGCCGGGTGAAATATGCGCGGTCAGTGATGATGTCCCTTACAGACATTTCCCTTCTCCATAGACGCGCCCCCACGCCCTGACGGATGCTAGATGACTCAAATCGTGCCGGGTTTCGACAAACTGGATCAATGTCGGTCGAAAGGGAGCGCGACAGTCATTCAACCAGCATAGTGGCGCACGTCCGCTGTTGGCTGTCGCCTGCCGGACCCGTACCCTCCGCTTTCGGCCAAAATCAGCCGTCCGCCGTCGCAACCCTAACAATGCAAGAAACGCTCGCACACCTCACGCGACGCGGCCGTTGGCCGAAGCGTTCCATGCTCCCGTCCACGAGGCTCGTTTGACCGTTCACCACCCGTCAATCGCCGCCCTTTGTGAAGGCCCGCGAGCTGTCCTAATCTGCCGCCGTCAACAAGACCGGGTTCCATCGGCGCTTATGCATCGGCCGCATCGGCTGCCAAAGCCCCGCGGGCCCGGCCGAAATAGAGAACACAAAGTGCCTGCAGGTCCCGTTGGCGACCGTAAAGGCGAGATAAGAAATGCTCAGGGCGTGGCGACGCGGCTTTTACGGCGCCGCTTTCAGGGTGCCGACGTGATGCCTCTTGTTCCTTCACAATAGGGGGAAATCAACCATTTTCGTATTTCAACAGCCCCTGTCGGTTCTGCGAATGGAGATTTGTCTGCATCCAGAATAGATATTATGAATCACCCAGCTGAGCATGCATCAGCTTGATATCGAAGTGCGATGATTGGATAGTGTAGGAAACGTAATAGTCCGTTTCAACGACCTTATTTTATCGCCCCATACACTGCCACTCGGTCTCGCTGTACGAGAAACCGTGTATCTATTCCCTGAATTTGGTAATGTATATCTCTATTCAGGAGAATGTGAACATCCGACATGTTTACTTCTTTGCCATCCTTCAGGGAGCAGCTCCCGCTCGGGATGTCGTCTAGCAGGTTGACTTCCCGCACAGGTGCATCCTGGGCGAGTGCTGATCCTGGAACAGCAGCAATGACGATCGCATGGTAGATCATTTAAAGCTCCTGAACCCGTCACCCTGTTGACCGCCTGCCTTCCAGTCATCGAGATTGCGCATATAGGGCTTATCCTTCTTATTATACTCATTCTCGATCTGCAGGGGGCAGGTTTCCGTATCCGGCCCGATGGGGTGACCTACGCGATACCCAGCCTGTGAGACGCCAAGCACTCTACCCGTTCCTTGAAATCCCGATCCACAATGGAGCCAATGAGCGCTCCGTATTGGCGCCCATGTCAGTTCGCAGGTACGTTCGAACCGGCCCTGTTTCAGGCGTCGAGTCGCGTACCGCTCATGGGGAGGACTCAGTGGGGGCACGGCCATGTCGCCGCGCGTTCTATCGGCTCGCAGCCAAAGCTTGGCTTGTCGCTTAACAGGTGATTAACACCAAGCCCCGATGATCATGACGCATGAGACCATGTTTGTTGGCCGATGGACATGATGCGCCATAGCTCATGTCCGCTGCCGTCTGGAATCCTAGCGGTGAGTCAGCCTCCCAGGGATTTGGTATTAATAAACTATTACGGGCGGCCTGCGTAGTGACACGTAATTTCCAACGTAAACGGGCCTTCTCATACGTTTCGGCGGAGACCGAAATGAAATTATTGTCGACGGCAGTTACCACAGGCTTAGAGGGTCAGGCCGATTCCCCTGCGACCGAGCAGAAAGATCTGCGCACATCCATTCGGCAACGCACTCTGTACCGAGTCGCATGCGTGCGCACTGATACAGATGAGGGTCTGGCCCGAGTGCGAAACCTCTCAGACGAGGGTATTATGCTCCGGCTGTCTCTACCCGTACTTCTGGGAGAGACCATAAAGATACAATTTTCGGAGACGGTCAGTGTCGAAGGGCTGGTCGTATGGACGGATGGTCCCGACTGCGGCGTCAAGCTCACACAACCCATCGATAGTAGCGCGCTTCTGAAAGACCTCGCCGAGCAAGGGCTATCCAAAGAGGGCCGCGCGCTCCGCTTGCCTGTCTCCACGAATGCAGTCGTATCAAGCGAGAACGGCACCCGAGCCGTAATAGTCGATGATATCTCACAGCGGGGCATGAAGCTCCAACATGATGGGAGCTTTTCACCGGGATTGCGTGTAAAAATCAGACTTCAGTCTGGCCTGCAACGGCATGGCGTGGTGCGTTGGTCGCAAGATGGAATAGCAGGTATTCTACTCCTTGAGCCATTCAGCCCCGATGAGTTGGGGTCGGTGAACAACCTCTAGCACGCTGACAGCTCACCGCGTCATTTTTGCCAGCTTCCATTTACCGCGAAATATCGATTATTGTGATGAGGTTGTCATGCGTGCCACGCAACACATGCTATGTCGAGAGGCGGGAGAGGAGTGCCTTGTCGCTGAGCAAAAGTCCCGCAACCAACGAGACCTGCAAGCCCATGGATGGCCAGCGTTGGCGCCTGCGATTCGGCTTGAAAGACGCTGCCGTGACCGGCGCCGTCTGGCGACCGTCGATCGGCGCAACGGGTCGGCATGAAAATTGGTCGACGCGCGTCGGGCCGTCAGCTTGTAGGACGGTGGCATCCTGATCGGATCGTGCGCAGGCATCCGCAGGTCGCTCGGGGCGGCAGAGCCAGGGCGATGGATCGGCATAATCGACGCTTGGCGGCGCGGCACTCTGGGCCGAGGCTCCGCTCAAGTCGGGTGAGGACAAGCTCGCACGAATATCATCGGATAGCCGCCGCAAATCATGGTTCAATCAAGGCGGTGAACGGCCCCATCCGGCGCGATATGGAGGCCGGGGCAGGCGTTCCGCCGATCGCGACGATGTCACGCGCACGGCGCGCGCGTCAATGTAGCTGTCGTGATAATCAACGAGTTCACCGCCAGCGCGGGAGGCGGGCCATGATGGCGATCTCGTCGCGGTCTTGGGCCAGAGTCAGCTAGGTAATGGTGATTAATGCGGGTTATCCACAATACTGTCGACACCCTGTCTGCCAATTGTTGCTGCGATATGACGGTATTGTACCCAAGCGTTCAGATAAAACATAACGGGTGCAGAACATTATTCGTCCGGAATGCTCCGTATTACTACGGTAGTGATTTGAATTATCTATATAAAAACTTCTAAATTAAGTAAATATTAATTGAGCTTGACCGATATTAATACATCCACGGTGTGTCGCCGGTTTGTAATCTGACCTTGTTCACTGTGGAAAGTGCTCAAAATTTGGAGAACCCCATGAACATATCTGCAGTTTTCGCGCGCAATCTTCGCTCCGGCCTTCTTGTTGCGGCCGCCGCGGGCAGCATTGCCACGAGCTCTACGGCGTTCGCCCAGCAGGCGACGTCGGCGGTTACCGTCGATGCGGCGGTCACCGCGAACTGCGTCGTTTCGACGACGCCGGTATCGTTCGGCAATGTCGACGTGACCTCGGGCAGCGCCGTGCTCGGTACGGGTGGCGTTTCAGTCACCTGCACCAATGGCACTGCATGGTCGGCTGCGGCCGATGCCGGACAGGCCGTGGGGGCTACCCCTGCGACCCGTCAGATGACGGACGGCACCAACCTGCTGAACTATTCGCTCTACACCGACACGGGTCGCACGACCTTGTGGGGCGATGGCACGGCAGCATCGGCGGCGATCACCGATACGGGTACGGGCGCAGCCCAGCCGCAGACGATCTTCGCAAGGGTCCCTGCGGGCCAGAACGCACTGCCGGCCGGCAATTATGCCGACTTGGTCGTCGTGACGGTTACCTACTAAGTGACGATGCGCCGGATCGCATCGAACCCGGCGCGAAGGGATGGTCGTCTTCGGACGGCCATCCTGACCGGGATGCTCGCGGCGCTGCCGATCGGCACACCGGCCCTGGCGAGCTCGTTCCAGGTCAATCCCGTCGTCATCGAGATCGTGCCCGACCGCCACAGTGCCACCGTGACGGTCCACAACAGCGAGAGCGATCCGGTCTCGATCCGCGTCCGCCTCTATCGCTGGACCCAGCATGACGGCCAGGACGATTATGCCGACACCAGCGAGCTCATCGCCTCGCCCCCGATCTTCACCCTGGCCGGCAACGGCACCCAGTTGCTGCGGGTCGGCCCGCGCAGCCAGCCTCTGTCGGGCGCCTATCGGATCATCCTCGAAGAGATTCCCACGCCCTCCGGCCAGGTCGGCAAGATCAAGATCTCGCTCCGCCTCAACCTGCCGCTCTACGTCATGCCCGATCGCGCGGCGAAAGCCGATCTGCGCTGGACGGGCTGGCGCGATGCCGCTGGGGACCTGATGCTCGAGGCGCAGAATGCCGGTGCCCGTTACGGCTCGGTCGTGCAGATCCGCGCCGCCGGGGCAAGCACCGCGCTGACCTCCAGCCCCGGCTCGGTCCTGCCCGGCGGCAGCAAGCGCTGGAACCTCGGCAAGCATCCCGAGATCGGCGCCGCTCCCTTGCAGCTCGATATCCGCGCCAGCAGCGGCGAGATCACCCACAGCCAGATCGTGGTTGGCCGGCGCTAGAAGCTCGAAGGCCGCCTGCATGATGAGATCCGGTTTGCCGGCCGTGTTCCGGCATCCACCGTTCCGCAAGGGCAGCAGAGGTTGCGCAGGCCGCACGATGGACCCCGGAGCGAGTCCGGGTGACGACGGGGATCGTCGCCCATTATTGGCGATGAGCCTCTTTGATCGAGCGGCGAATCTATCGCGCGTCGCGCGCCGATCTTCCCGGAAATCCAGCCCCGTCAGGCCGTGATCTTAAGCTTCTTCCCCCACCCATGACGGAACGAAAGATGGGACCCGGATCTCGGCCGATCGACTCACTCTCCAGCACCGGAAACATGCAGGCCGATCAAGCCTGCGCGCCGCATGCGCCAGGCTTGTCCTGCCGATCCTGGTCGCGATCACCGCGGCCGGGAGCCGCGCGGAAACGCCGCCGGCGCCCGATACGGCGCTGCTCGACGTCAGGATGAACGGCACCAGCCAGGCCGAGACGCTCGTCTATCGGCGCGACGGCATGCTGCTCGTGCCGATCGCCGCCTTGCGGGCCTGGGGGGTGAAGACCGACGGCCTCCCCACGATCGAGATCGAGAACCAGCCCTGCGCCGAGCTCGGCCCGCGGAACGGCCTCGCCTTCACCGTCGACGAGCCGACCCAGACCCTCTTCCTCACCGTCGATCCGGTACGGCTCCAGGGCAGCGCGATCCGGTTGCAGCCGCTGCGCCTCGGCCCGATGGCGCGCAGCGGCTGGGGCGGCTTCCTCAATTACGATCTGCTCGCCGAGCATGGCGGCGGCGCGACGGACATCAGCGGCGCGCTCGAACTCGGCGCCTTCTCGCCGCTCGGCTCGGGGACGAGCAGCTTTATCGGCCGCTCCTCGGGCACCGGCCCGCATCTGCTCCGGCTCGAGACGAGCTGGACGATCGACGATCCCGATCGCATCCGCTCGCTGCGCATCGGCGATTCGATCACGCGCGGCGGCGTGGGCGGCGCGCCGTTCCGCTTCGCCGGGCTGCAATTCGGCCGCCGCTTCGACGTCCAGCCCGGCTATCTCACCATGGCACTGCCGAGCCTCGGCGGCGAGGCCGCGCTGCCCTCGGTCGTCGATGTCTATGTCAACAATGTCGTGACCGCCCATCAGCAGGTCCCGCCCGGGCCCTTCACCATCACCGACGTCCCCGTCGTCACCGGCAGCGGCGAGGTCCGCCTCGTCGTGCGCGATCTGCTCGGCCGCGAGACCCTGGTCAGCGAAGCCTATTATGCCAATCCCGATCTGCTCCGCGCCGGGCTCGACGATTATTCGGTCGAGGCGGGCTTCGTCCGCCGCGATTTCGGGCAGCGCAGCTTCGCGTACGGCCCCTTCGTCGCGTCCGGCACCTGGCGCCACGGCCTTTCCGATGAGGTCACCATGGAGGGCCATGCCGAGGCGAGCGCCAGGGTCCAGCAGGCCGGCATCGCCGCCGATGCCGCGATCCTCGATCTAGCGCTGGTCAAGGCGGGCGTCGCGGTCAGCCATTCGGCGCTCGGCACCGGCGCGATGGTCACCGCCGGCTTCGAGCACCGTGCGCCGCGGCTCTCCTACGGCGTGACGGCCGATCTGATGACCGACAATTATGTCAGCGCCGGGCAACCCAGCCCGCAAGTCCAGGCGACCCGCTCGATCCAGGCCTTTGCCGGGCTGCCGACGCGCTTCGGCTCGCTCGGCGCCTCCCTCACCAGGCGCGGTTATCATGGCCGTGCCGATCTCAGCATCCTCGGCCTCAGCGCGACCGTCCGGATCGGGCGGTTGGGCACGCTCAGTCTGATTGGCAGCCAGATCTGGGGGCCGCAGGACGAAACGCTGATCCAGCTGACCTTCGCCGTCCCGCTCGGCCCGCGTACCAATGCCAGCGCGCGGGTCTCGTCCGGGCAAGGCGGGCTGTCGGCGGGCGCCACGCTGCAGCACAGCCTGCCAACCGGCGACGGCTTCGGCTACAGCCTTGCCGGCGATGTCGGCGCGTTCGACCGGGTCGACGGGCAGGTCGCGCTGCAGACCGGCTTCGGCACCTATGGCGGCGAGGCGGTGTGGACCGGGCAGGGCGCCGCCGCGCGCCTCACCGCCTCGGGCTCGATCGGCATGATCGGCGGCCATGCTTTCGTCGCGCGGCAGATGACGCAGAGCTTCGCCGCGGTGAAGGTCGGGGAATTCCCGGGCGTCGGCGTCTATGCCGACAACCAGCTGGTCGGGCGCACCGGGCGCGCCGGCATCGCAATCGTGCCGAACCTGCGCGCCTTTGACGACAATGCGCTGCGGATCGAGGCCGACGACCTGCCGATGAGCGCGCAGCTCGTCAGCGACCATCAAACCGTCCGCCCCGCGCGCCGCGCCGGGGTGCGGGTCGATTTCGATGTCGGCGGCGGGCGCGATGCCGTCCTGCTGATCCAGCTCGAGGACGGCTCGGCACTCCCCGGCGGCCAGGTCGTCACCCGCGCCGATGGCGGCGAGGGCGTGTCGGCCGCCGGCGGCGAGGTCTATCTCGCCGGGCTCAAGCCGACCAACCGCATCACCGTCCATCTCGCCACGGGCCTCTGCACGGTCGATTTCGCGGTGCCCGATCATGCCGGGTCGCAACCGCGGCTTGGCCCCTTCATTTGCCGGAAAGCCGCGCCATGATCCTCACACGTCTCCTCGCCGCGGGCCTTGCGCTGGTCGCAGCACCCGCCTTCGCTGCCTCCTGCACCGTCTCGTCGAGCGGGGTCAGCTTCGGCGGCTATGATCCGCTCAGCCGCTCGGACAATCGCAGCACCGGGTCGATCAAGCTGACCTGCGACGCGGCCGTCACCGCCACCGTCTCGCTGACTCCCGGCCAGGGCTCCTACTCGGTGCGCGAGATGAGCAATGGCCGCAGCCCGCTCGCCTACAACCTCTATGTCGACCCCCAGCACACGATCATCTGGGGCGACGGCACCGGCAGCTCGAACAGCGTGCCGGCCCAGGGCGAGGTCGTCACCCTGCCGCTCTATGGCGCGATCCCGGCACGGCAGAATGTGACCGCGGGCAGTTATAGCGATACGCTGGTCGTCACCGTCAGCTATTGAGCCGGGCGCGCGGGCATCTCGAAGCCATCCGCTATGCCGATGTTCCGGCGCTCATGGCGAAGCTGGCGGCGGCATCGCCGACCACGGGGCGGGATGCGCTGCGATTCACGATCTACAACGCAGTGCGCTCGAACGAGACGCGCTTTGCCGTCTGGACGGAGTTCGACCCTGGACAACGGTATCTGGACCATTCCGGCCGAGCGGATGAAGGCGGGCGAAACCCATGTCGTGCCCCTATCGCCGCCCGCCGTGGCGCTGCTGCGCAAGCGGTGGAAGGAGCGCATGAGCGATACCGGCCTTGTCTTCTCCGCCGACGGCGAAAAGCCTATCAGCGACATGACCAGACCAAGCTGCTGCGCGATGACGGGATCAAAGGCGTGACCGTCCACGGCTTTCGCTCCGCCTTCACCGACTGGTCATCGGAGAGAGCCCGTTTCCCCAAGGAGGTCGCGGACAAGGCGCTGGCGCACAAGCTGCCGAACAAAATGGAAGCGGCCTATCGTCGGACCGACTTCTTTGAGAAGCGGCGTAGCCTCATGGCGCGCCGGGCCGAGTATCTGGATCGTGTGCCCGCGAGGGTGAGCAAGGACGCCGGCCCGACGGCGTCGGAGCCTATGCCGCTCCGCGCTGCCGCCTGACGAGACCATGCAGGCCGGTGGTGGTGATGCGGGTGTACTTGCCGAGCAAAATCAAGGGCGTTTGGAAGATGACCAATCCTTTGCAAGCGCAGCACGTTCCTGCGCCTGATCCAGCACCTCGCCCACAATTAGTTGATCGACCAACACAGCAGTGCGGGAACTCGCGGCCATTCGATACTCGCCGACGCCTGCATTCTCGCGGGCAAGCAAGCCCTGTAGCTGCCAAGATTTGCCCTCCCGGCAGGCCACCCCTTCGGCAACATCGGCGACAAAGCTACGGCAGATCGCGCCTCCATGATTTCTGAACGTCAGCCCGATCCTGACGGGCGCCTTGGCGCTTTGTGTGCTGGCCAATTGCGTATTCAGAGCAAGCTCGATCCGGCCCGATACGACCAGCTGGCCGTCCTGTTCCGACACCGGCCGGCCGTGACCGCCGCTGAAAACGACTCCGCCGACTACACCCGCAACCAGAGTTGCGGCCATCGCCGCCCAGTGCGACCCGTCCCACGCGAAACGCCGTTTCTCGCGGCGGGAACGCTCCGTTGCCAGCGAAACGACCTCGGCACCCGGCTTGGCGGCAGCTGAAACGGCTTCTGGCACCGGCGCATCGAGGACCGTCGAGAACGCACGGTGCAGCCGGTTGGCCAGGGCCAGATGTTTGGCCACCATGGCTTGCAGTGCTGGATCGGCGGCTATAGCGGCTTCGATCCGGGCGCGCTCCCCGCCCTCGAGTTCGCCATCGATATAGGCGAAGACAGCTTCTTCATCGATCATTGGTTCAGCCCTCCTTGACCAGAGCGAGGAGCGCCGTGCGGCCCCGGACCAGACGGCTGGATATGGTCCCGATCGGCAGATCGAGCAGTTCGGCCGTTTCGCGATAGCCAAAGCCCTCGATGAGGACGAGAGCGATAACCTCGCGCTGCTCCGGCGGCAGCTTTTCCATGGCCTGCATCAGGCGCTCCAGGTCGATTTTGGCATCCATCGGCGCGGTCGGATCGTGCCCTACATGCTCGCCTGCCTCCTCGGGCGCCATGACCCTGCTGGCGCGCCCGCGCGCCCTGACTGTGTCGATCCAGCAATTGCGCATGATACGATAAAGCCACGCGTCGAGCCGGGTGCCTTCCTGCCATTGCAGCCTCGCACGCAGCGCTCGCTCGATCGTGATCTGGGTCAGGTCGTCGGCATCGGCGCGGTTGGCGGCAAGGCCGTGTGCGAACCGCCGCAACCGCGGCAGAAGAGCCTCCACTCCCTTCTCGAATGCGCTCAAATGCTTTTCCCGTATTCATGCGGATGAAACGACACAGCCCGCACGTTTAATCCCGCGAGACACAATAAAGAAGGAATAGCCGTGACCCGCCCCACCTTCCGGACCATGATAGCCTGCGGCGCGCTTCTCCTGACGGCCGGCTCAGGCAATGCCCAATTGCTCCCTTCGCTCGGCGGCGTTCCGGGCCAGGTAGCGGGAGGCGTTCTCGGTGCGCCCGGCAATATGCCTGTCGTCGCTCCGGTGATCGATCGCCTCAACGATGTTGGCGGCATGGCAGTCGCGGATACGGCGAGTCTGCTCGATCTGCGCCGTGCGCGGCTGCAAGGGTTGATCCATGACCACCGCCGTGTCCTTGATTCGGATCGGGACGGCAATCCCGTGCGAAAAGGCGAGGTCATCGCTATCGACCCTTTGCCAGATACGATCGCACGCGCGCGTGGCGCGGGGTTCCGCGTCCAGCGTGACGAACAGATCGAAGGTCTCCAGTTGCGCGTCGTGACTTTCGCATTGCCCCCTGGCGACGACACCCGTGAAGGCTTGTCGCAGCTCAGGCGGATCGCCCCCGAAGGCCAGTTCGACTATAATCATGTCTTTGAACCTGCGGGCACTGCATTGCTGGGGTTGGGCGGATCTGCCGCAGCAGCTTCTGTTCCACAAAGCCCGGCGGCGCTCGGCATGATTGACGGCGGCGTCTCGGCACATCCGTCGCTCCGAAACGCATCGATAGAGCAGCGTGGCTTTGCCGCACAGGGCGCGCGGCCGAGCGGCCACGGCACCGCCATCGCCTCGCTGATCGTGGGATCCGACGGGCGCTTCCAGGGTGCCGCACGTGGCGTCTCGTTGCTGGTGGCCGATGTCTATGGCGGCGATCCGACCGAGGGTTCGGCCGTCGCGATCGCTCGCGCGCTGGGTTGGCTGACCGCGCGCGGCGTTCGCGTCATCAACGTGAGCCTGGTAGGGCCGACCAATCCGCTGCTTGAGCGAGCGGTCGCAGCGTCGCGCGCGCGCGGTATCCTGATCGTGGCGGCCGTCGGCAATGACGGCCCGGCGGCGCCTCCATCTTATCCGGCGTCCTATCCAGGTGTGGTCGCTGTCACGGGGGTCGATTCCCGTAACCGCGCTCTGCCCGAGGCCGGAAAGGCGCTTCATCTCGATTTTGCCGCGCCGGGCGCTGAAATGGCTGCTGCCCTACCTGGAAGTGGTTATGCAACGGTGCGTGGCACCTCATTCGCGGCCCCACTCGTAACGGCGCGGCTCATTGCGGCGGGCGGCGGGGCATCTGCGATCGAGGCGTTGTCACGCGAAGCCGTGAGCGGTCATGGCAGGGTAGGCAGAGGAATCGTCTGCGAATCTTGCCGTGTCGTCCCGCGCACCGTCGGGGCGAAGCGGTAAGGCCGATGACGCCGAGCCCATCGAACGGAAAGATCATAGCAGGCGGGATGAAAGCGGCTTGAGGCGTCGTTTGCCACATGACGGAAGCATCAAGGGCTTCCGATCTTGAGGAGCGACGAAATGAAAAAGCTGATCATTGCAAATGCGCTTGTCCTGGCCGCCCTTGCGGCGTCTCCCCCCGTCCAGGCACAGCTCCTGGGAGGCGGTGGCCTTGGTGGAACGCTGGGCGGTGCGGTCAATGGCACGTTGGGCGGAGCAGGCTCGCTCGGCGGAACGCTGGGGTCGGTCGGATCTGCAACCCAGAGCGTCACGGGATCGGTGACCGGCTCTGGCACTGCCAGCGCCAGCAAATCGGTCGATACCCGGTCTGGCTCAGCGAACGCAAACGCCGGTCTCGCCGGTACCGTGACGGGCGCCGTGGACAGTGCCACCTCGGCCAATGGTCCGGGCGGATCGCTGTCCGGAAACGGCTCGGCTTCCACCAGCCAGTCATTCAGCAAGAGCGCCAGCGTCGGCGCGCAGGGCGTGGGGACCGATGTGGTCGGGGCGCTTGCGGGGCAGGCCTCGGGCACGGCACGGGGCACCGCCAGTGGTGCGGCAACGGCTGCGGGGCGGGCGAGCGGCGAGGTGCAGGGCTCGGGCCAGGGAGCGCTTTCGGGTGCGGGATCGCTGGCCGGAAGCTCGGCGGGCCGCGCACCGTTGCCGTCGCTCAGCGGTGAAGCCTCCGGTAATGGGTCTGCTGCCGCGCGTGGGCGCGCCAAAACCGCGACTGGGAATTCACAGCAATAGCTTCGCGACCGCGTCCCTTTCTGTTCGGGGAAGGGGCGCGCTTGCGGCTGCCGGCTTCGCAGGTGCACCAATGGCTCCTGCGCGCCGGCCCATTACTGTTGGCGCATGAGCTTGAGCCGGTAGACCTCATCACCCGCATCGCGGCTCGCAGGTCCAGGATAAGCGCCTGGAGGAACAGAAGCACGCCGCCCGCCAACCGGAACGGGGGAAGCTAAATACGGAGCAGCGACAGGACGAGATTGCCGCCGATCGCAAACAGCACCAGCCCGGCAATCGCGATAGAACGGGTGGCCAACTCCGCCGCTCGTTTCGATGAATGCCCGCGGTTGCCCCGTCAAAGCAAGCAAGACACCGCCGCCACGGCGTCCGAGCCCATGCCGCTCCGCGCTGCCGCCTGACGAGATCATGCAGGCTGGCCGTGGACTTGCCGAGCGGCGCGGGCCGGCATGCCGCCGGCCCTGAAGGCGCGGGCTGTCGTCGTGCGCTGCCGACGCAGGCTTACGGCAGAGCCCGGCGCCTTATTGGGGCCCGCGGGCTCGCTTTCCCTGCACGCCGGGCGGCGCGCCCGGGGTCGCGGCGGCGACAGCTGCCGCCTTGCCGCGACTGCCCGACCTCGCGCCGCCTGATCGGCGTGCATTCCTGAGGGAGCCCGTTCTTGTTCGCGGCGGCTGCGCCGCCGGTTTGATCGCAGCGCTGCTGCGCAGCGGCGTTCCTGTGTGGCCTTCCCGATCAAGCGGTTGCTGGTCGGCGCTCCCTGCTAGGCCCGCCACGGCCGGCAGCAAGCCTGCGCATGCGCTCCGGCTGCTTCGCTTCGCTTCGCCCTTCGGTGCCGCCCGCCGCTCGACGCGGGCCTTTCCGGTCGCTTGCCGCCCACCCCCCGCTTTCCGGGAGCGGCCATGCGATTTTTGGGGAGCATTGGAGGATATCGATGCGTGCCAACAGCCAGCGCCGCGCAGGGGGAGGGGCCGAGGCTCCCGCCGAACGGCCGCGCGCCAATCTTTATGACGAGGTCACCGCCAGGATCATCGCCGAACTCGAGGCGGGTCGTATCCCATGGGTCCAGCCCTGGGGCGGGGCCTTGGGGCAAGGCGGCACCTTGCCCGGGTTGCCGCGCAATGCGCTGACGGCGCGGCCCTATTCCGGGGTCAATGTCCTGATCCTGTGGGGCGCAGTGATCGACGGGGATTTCCCGTCGCAGTCATGGCTGACCTTCAGACAGGCGCTCGACGCGGGCGGCTGCGTGCGCAAGGGCGAGCGCGGCACCACCGTCGTTTATGCCGACCGTTTCATTCCCAAGGGCGAGGGCGGCAGGGATCAGGAAACGCTCCGGGGGAGCGTTTCCCCCGAACGCCGCGCCGCGCGGACCGAGGAGGGCGGAGGGGATCAGTCATCGGTCCGGGGGGGCGATGACCCCCGCAGCCGGGCGATTCCGTTCCTCAAGCGCTTCACCGTGTTCAACGTCGCGCAGTGCGAAGGGCTGCGCGCGGGCCTCGCCGCCGACCCCGCGCCGCTGCCCGACCGGGAGATCGTGCCCACCGCCGAGGCGCTGATCGCTGCGACCGGCGCGGATTTCCGGATCGGCGGTAGCCGGGCTTTCTACTCACCGGCGCATGACTTCGTACAGGTGCCGCCGCAGCCCGCCTTCTTCGACCAGATCAATTATTACCGCACGTGCTTGCACGAACTGACCCACTGGACCGGGCACAAGTCCCGGCTCGCGCGCGATTTCGCGGGCGGGTTCGGCACGCAAGGCTATGCCCGCGAGGAACTCGCCGCCGAAATGGGATCGGCGTTTCTCTGTGCCGCGCTCGGCATCGTGCCGACCGTGCGCCATGCCGACTATATCGCCGGGTGGCTCGACATCCTGCGCGCCGATAATCGCGCGATCTTCCGTGCGGCGAGCGCCGCCAGCAGGGCCGCCGACTTTCTCCTGAAACTGCGCGACGAGGCGGAAAGTGCGGCCTCCGCCGAAGCGGGAAGGATCGCGGCGGAGGCTCCCAAGGTTCCGGCGATGCGCAGCATCGTTGGAATGGAGGCGGAGCTATGATCCTCCTGACCCCTCAGCAACGGTTCGCGCTCCGCGCGAATGCCGTCAGCGCGCACATCGCCGAGGCGACGGGCGAGGTTTTCGATCCCGTGCCCGTGGTCAAATTCTTCAACCCGCTTGGCGCCGCGACCTGGCTCGCGACCGAGCTTTACGACGATGGCGACACCCTGTTCGGCCTTGCCGACCTTGGTTTCGGTTGTCCCGAACTCGGTGTGTTCAGCCTCGCCGAGATCGCAGGCGTCGTGCTTCCGTTCGGGCTCGGCATCGAGCGCGACATCGGCTTTTCGACCCCGATCTGCCTCTCTGTCTGGGCCGACACCGCGCGCCGTTCGGGCTCGATCCTCTTTGCCGAGACCCTGCTGCGCCGCGCCGCCCGAGGCGACGGCTCCGACCTTCCGCCCGGCAGCTGACCGGGCGGCGGACGCGCGGCGCGTCTCGCCGCATCCCGAAAACCGGCCCCGCCCACCATCAGATCGACGGGACCGGCACTCACAAGGAGTATGTCATGAAACTCGATTTCATCCCGCTCGACAAGCTGTCCGTGAGCAGGACCAATATGCGCTACGGCCGGAAGGACCCGGACGTGTCCGACATCCTTCCGACCGTGCGCAAGCGCGGCGTCATCCAGACGCTGATCGTCCGCCCCAATGGCGAAGAGGGCGCGTTCGAGATCGTCGCCGGGTGGCGGCGCTTCGTCGCGGCGAGCATTGTCGCCGCAGAAACCGGCGAGGACGATCCCCAGGCTACGATGCTGCCCTGCGCGATCCTCGAACCCGGCGACGATGCCGCCGCGCTCGAAATCTCGATGATCGAGAATATGGCGCGGCTCGATGCCGACGAGGTGACGCAGTGGGAGAGCTTCACCCGGCTGGTGAAGCAGGGACAGGGCGTCGACGATATCGCCGCGACCTTCGGGCTCCCCGAGCTGACCGTGAAGCGCGTCCTCGCGCTCGGCAATCTGCTGCCGCGCATCCGCGACCTCTACCGCAAGGAGAAGATCGATACCGCGACCGTCCGGCACCTGACGCTCGCCAGCAAGAGCCAGCAAAAGGCGTGGCTGGTGTTGATGGATGATCCGCAAGCGTGGTGCCCGACCGGCCATCAGTTGAAGGGCTGGCTGTTCGGCGGGCAGTCGATCCCGGTCAAGCATGCGCTGTTCGAGGTCGCAACCTACACCGGGCAGATCGTCACCGACCTGTTCGGCGAGGGCGGCTATTTCGCCGACGCCGAAGCATTCTGGACCGCCCAGAATGCCGCGATCGATAACCGCCGCGCCGCCTTCATCGATGAGGGTTGGAGCGATGTCGTGATCGTGCCGCCGTCCGAACAGTTCGCGACATGGGAGCATGAGCGCGCCCAGAAGCGCAAAGGCGGTCGCGTCTATGTCGATGTGCGCGCGAACGGCGAGGTGATCTTCCATGAGGGCTATGTGACCCGGAAGGAAGCAAGGGCTGGCGCCAAGGTCGAAGGCCCGGGCACCGGCGAGAAGGCCACCCGGCCCGAGATCAGCAGTATGATGCAGACCTATATCGATCTGCACCGCCACGCCGCCGTGCGCGCCGATCTGCTCGCCCATCCCGGCGTCGCGCTGCGGTTGATGGTCGCCCATGCTATCGCGGGCTCGCATCTGTGGCGCGCCACGCCTGATCCGCGCACCCCGCGGAGCGAGTGTATAGCCGAGAGCGTCGAGAACAGTAGCGCCGAAGGCGTGTTCGACACGGGCCGCCGCGCGGTGCTGGGGTTGCTCGGGTTCGACGCGCAAGCCCCGACCGTCTGCGGCAGCGCGATCGACGGCGTGACGGGTGTGTTCCTGCGGCTGCTCGACCTGCCGGACCCCGCCGTCATGGACGTGTTCGCGGTCGTGATGGGCGAGACGCTCGCATCGGGAAGCGCGGCGGTAGAGGCGCTGGGGCTGCACCTCGGCACCGACATGACGGCGCACTGGCAGGCCGATGATGCTTTTTTCGAACTCATCCGCGACAAGGAAGTGCTTGGCCGCATCGTCGCCGAGGTGGCGGGCGATACGGTCGCCGCCGCCAATGCGGGCGAAAAGACCAAGGTGCTCAAAAGCGTGATCCGCGATTGCCTGGATGGCACCAACGGACGGGCCAGGGTCGAACGCTGGGTGCCGCGCTGGATCGCGTTTCCGCCATCGGCTTACACCGAACGGGGCGGCGTCGGCACGGTCAAGGCGCTCGCCAAGGTCGAGCATCTTCGCGAGCAGCAGGACGATCCGGACCCGGATGCGCCGGGCGCTGTGCTGGCCTTGCCGGCGCCCGAACCGGAGGCCGAAACCATGCCGCTCGCGGCGTGACGAGAGGAGGGGACGAAGCAGCCCAAGGTTCCAGCGATGCGCAAGCATCGCTGGAATGGCTGCGGAGGGCGCGCGCCGCACCCCTCCTATTCGCAACCCCTAAAATTCGGCCGCGTGGCCTCGCCGTCCCGGCTCGGCCCCGCGGATAGTTGAGGGGCATTAACCACTGAAATCCGGCCGCGCGCCGCTGCCCTGATGGGGGCAGCGGTGCGCGAAGTCTGTCTATGGGCGCTTGTAGCGGATCACCTTGCGCGGTGCGCCGCACAGCGCGCAGACATTCTGGGTGCGCTCGAATCCGCCCATGCCGGCAAGCTCGCGGGTTTGTTTGTTCGCCCCGCTGGTCGCCGAGAGTTTCAGCCGTTCGGCGATGCAATCGTCGCACACCGATTCGGGCGACAACCGCTCGATGAACCCGCGCACCATGTCCTGAACTGTCGCCATCATTCCCCCGTCGCAAAGCCTATAGGCCCGCGCCGCGCGCCGGCGCAAACCATCCTGGCCGCACTATCGTCGCCGCGGGGCGCGCTCAGCCGCACCAGTCCGGCTTGGGATGGTGGCGCAGCCATGGCCGCGCTGCTGTCGATCAGCATCTCGCCAAGGTCGCGACCGCCGACCGAGACGGTCGCGACGGTGCGGTTGTAGCTGCGTCCGATGCGCTCGAAGCTGACGTTGCGGGGGTCGATCATCGCGCGCAGGCGCGCCGAGGCGGCAAGGCTTCGCTCGATCTCCTGGGCGCATTTGGCCTGTCCGCGATGCGTTTCCGGGGCGTCGATGTTGGCAATCCGGATCCGTTCGCCGCTCGTCAGACGGAACGTGTCGCCATCGGTGACGTACAGCACTTGTCCGGTCTCGGCAGAGGCGGGCGATCCCGAAACAGTCGCGCCGAAGGCAATGAGCAGCATCATGATGCGCGGTTTTGTCCGGTCCGTGCCATCATCCTGGCGGCGGGATTCGGCCTCCGACAGCCCGCTTGTCCGAACCATTTGTCGGTTGCTTCGAGCCCATGACCTGGGACCGGCGCCGGTCCCCCGAAACCATCGCCGGCAGCTTATTTCCCCGCCGACCCCACCCCATGCGGCGAGCCGCATGGGGACCCCGGCGCTCGTCTCCTCGCGGCCGCTTCGCTTCAAATAAGCCTGCCGCTCCGGTCCTCCGCTTGCGCTTCGGCCTTGCGGTTCGCGTGCCCGGCTGGCCCGTCCCGACGGTCGGCCCATCGCTTGCGAAATGGTTCGTGAGCGACTTTGAGGAGACCGAACATGCCCGCCATCGGATATGTCACCAAGACCGAAACCGGCTTCAAGGGCCAGCTCAGGACCATCTCGGTCCGCGCCGATATCGAGATCGTCGCCAACCGCTCCAAGACCAATGACAAACAGCCCGACTACCGGGTGTTCGCCGGCGGCTCCGAGGTCGGCGGCGCATGGATCAAGACCGGCGAGCGCTCCGGCAACGACTATGTCTCGCTGAGCATGGCGGCGCCAGAGTTCGGGTCGAAGACGATCTACGCCAATCTCGGTCGCGCCGCCGGCCAGGACGATGAGGATAGCTTCGCGATCCTCTGGAACCCGGAGGACTGACCCGGAATCGCCCCGCGCCGACCGGCGCGGGGCGCTTTTGCGTGAGGGGGCTCGATTCCGGGCCCTGCGATCT
>NZ_JAQGLC010000342.1 GCF_028293085.1 Sphingomonas bacterium | reverse complement strand
TCCCACGCCTATGAGCATAGCGGCGGGCAGCATTTCCCGATCGGGCTGGGCGCGGAAATCTATTATGCGGAAGGGCTGGACAAGCTCGCCTCCAATATCGAGGAGACGCGGCCGACGATCATGGTCGTCGTGCCGCGCCTGTTCGAAGTGTTGCGCACGCGCATCTCCAAGGCGGTGGAGAAGCAGGGCAAGCTGTCCAACTATCTGCTCGATCGTGCCCAGGCGATCGGCGCGAAGGAATATGAAGGCCGTCTGGGCCTGTTCGACCAGCCGATGAACCTGCTGCTCAAGGCGACGATCAAGCCGAAGATCCAGAAGCGCTTCGGTGGACGGATGAAGGCGATGGTATCGGGCGGCGCGCCGCTGACGCCCGAGGTCGGCATCTTCTTCCAGTCGCTCGGGCTGACCTTCCTGCAGGGCTATGGCCAGACCGAGGCTGCGCCGGTGATCTCGTGCAACCGCCCGTCGGTGGGTCTGCGCATGGACACGGTCGGCCCGCCGCTCAAGAACACCGAGGTGCGCATCGCCGAGGACGGCGAGATCCTGGTGCGCGGCGAGCTCGTCATGCACGGCTATTGGCGCAACGATGCCGAGACGGCGCGGGTGCTCAAGGACGGCTGGCTGCACACCGGCGATATCGGGCTGATCGACGCCAAGGGCCGGATCAAGATCACCGATCGCAAGAAGGACATCATCGTCAACGACAAGGGCGACAATGTCGCGCCGCAAAAGGTTGAGGGCATGCTGACCCTGCAGCCCGAGATCGTCCAGGCGATGATCTATGGCGACCGCAAACCCTATATGGTCGCGGTGCTGGTCGCCGATCCCGAATGGACCCAGGAATGGTGCGCGAAGAATGGCGACGCCTGCGATTTCGCGCGGCTCGAGCAGAACAGCGAATATCGTACCGCGCTCGGCGCGGCGGTGGAGCGGGTCAACAAGGACCTGTCGGTGACCGAGCGGATCCGGCGCTTCATCCTGGCCGACGGGCCGTTCACGATCGAGAACGAGCAGCTGACGCCGTCGCTGAAGATCCGGCGGCATGTGCTGAAGGAGGTCTACGCGCCGCGACTGGATGCCTTGTACAAGGGATGACGCGGGCGGCATGCTGATGGTTCAGCATGGGTGGGCGTTGGGTTGAATCGAGACTGACATATTCCTCCCCATCTGCGATGGGGAGGAAAGAAGTTACTTCGCCGCCATCGTGCCGGCGGCGGATTTGGGCACGACTTCCATCGTCCAGTCGGTGTCGGACCGGAGATATTTCCGCGCTGCCGCCTGCAGGTCCGCCGCGGTCATCGTCGAGATGTCGCTGAGCACGCTGCGAAAGGCGCTGAGACGGCGCGGATCATAGGTCGCGCCGCCGAGCTGGAGCATCCAGAACTGGTTGCCGGTCGACTGGCGGATCAGCGCCTGGGTCATCGGGCCGATCGTGCGCTTCAGCTCATCGTCGCTGACCGGGTTCGACACCAGATCGGCGGCGATCTCGCGCGAGAGACGGAAGAACAAGGGCAGGTTGGAGGGCGCGACCTGGCCGACCGCCATCAGCCGACCGCCGCTCGCCAGACCGATCGGCCAGCTGGACGAGACATTGGGGCTGTAGCTCGCCCCCGCCTCCGACCGCAGCCGATCGAACAACCGGTCGCTGAAGATTGCGGCGAGCACGTCGAGCCGGCGGCTGTCCTCGATCCCCTCGATCCCGCCCCCGGTCGGCCAGGCGATCACCGCCGCGGCCTGGTTCTCCGGGCCGTCATGAGTGCGGATCACCGGCGTCAGATTGTGCGCGGGGAAGTGGATCGGCGGCGCGGGCCGCGCATCGTTGGCGCGGGGCTTGAGCGCGCCGATGGTGCGGGCGACCGCCTTGATCGCCTCGTCCACACTGATGTCGCCGAACACCTGCACCTCGATCGGGCCGGTCGCGAGCAATGGCTCCCACAAAGCGCGGAAGGATTCGGGCGTGGTCTGCTGGATCTCCTCGCGGGTCGGCGTGCCCCAGCGCGGATCGCCGCTGCGCAGCAGGCCTTCGAGATCGCGCGCGATCACACCGTCGGGCGAGGCATCGAGCCCGGCATAATTGGCCAGCACGAGCGTCTTGGCGCGGGCGAGCGGGCTCGGATCCCAGGCCGGCGCGGCGAGCTTTGCCGCCATCAGGCGGAGCTGATCGGACAGATCGCCGGGCGAGGTGAGCGCGCCAAGCTGAAAGGCATCGTCGTCCACGTCGAAATCGAGGCCGATCCGCCGCCCGGCCGCCATCTGATCGATATCGCCCTGGCGCAGCTTGCCGATGCCCGAGGCGATCAGCGCGAAATCGGCCGCCCAGACCGGCGCCTCCCGGTCGGCCGGGAGCGCGTTATAGCCGCCGCCGAAGCGCACGCGGACATAGACGCGGTCGTCCTCCGAATTGGTCGAATAGACCATCAGGCGCACGCCGTTCGACAGCACGACCTTTTCGAGGCCGAATTCCGAGACCTTCTCCCGGCTGACCACCTTGGCCGGCGGCCCGAGTTTCGGGAGCTTCGAGAAATTGACCGAGGCCTGGGCGGTGCGGGCGCCGGCGAGACCCTTCACATCGGCGCCGAGCACGGCGGCGAGCTTGGTCGAGGCCTTGTCGTCGGGCTTGGTGGTGCTGACGATCGCGCGGGTCGCGACGCCCTCGAAGATCTTCCTGCTCGAGGCGAGGATGCGCGCGGGGGT
This sequence comes from Sphingomonas bacterium, assembly GCF_028293085.1. Taxonomy (GTDB): domain Bacteria; phylum Pseudomonadota; class Alphaproteobacteria; order Sphingomonadales; family Sphingomonadaceae; genus Sphingomonas. Next base: position 9,322 of record NZ_JAQGLC010000342.1, on the reverse strand, counting down.
GAACATCTTCCGGCGCCGGGCATCGGCGAACACGTCCTGGATCACCGATGCGCTGGTCGTCGTCTCGCGGATGTCGACCGCCTGGACCATGTCGTCGGCGAGCTTGCTGCCGGCATCGGCGCGCGCGGTATCGACCATCGTCTTGTAGGTGACGGCCTGATCGGCCAATTCGCGATCGATCTCGGCCTGGGACGGGGGCGCCGCCTGCGCGTCGGCGACCACGGCGCGGACATCCTTCAACGCCGCCTCCCAATCGTCGCCGACCGGCATGACCTGGAGGAAGGTGCCGTTCGCCGATCGTGCCGGATCGTCGATGATGACGCGGGCGAGCACATAGCTGCCCCCTGCCCGCGCGCGGGTTTCCAGCCGCCGGTTGATCACCGCCGCCGCGACCTGGTCGACCAGGCGGTTCTGGTTGAAGATCACCGTATCGGCGTTGAATTTCCACGGCCGGAGCACCGCCATCTGGATCGATGGGGGCAGGCCGGGCTCGACGATCGCGGCGGTCGCGGGCTGCTTCGCATCGGGCGTGCCGAAATCGGGCTCGGCCGGCGCGGCGCCGGTGCCGCGCCAGGCGCCGAAATATTTGGCGACCAGACGTTCGAACAGCGCGGGATCGAGATCGCCCGACACCACGACGACGGCGCGCTCGGGGCGGTACCAGCGATCGTGGAAGGCGCGCACCGCCTCGGGCGTCGCCGCCTCAAGCGTCTTGATATGGCCGATCGGCGATCGATCGGCAAAGGGCTGGCCGGCGAAGAACAGGGCGTTGGTGGCATCCGACAGGCGCACCTGCGGGCCGGGCTGCTCGCGCTGCTCGGCGAGCACGGCGGGGCGCTCGCCGTCGAGCGCGGTCTGGGTGATGTTGGGCTTGCTCACCATACCGGCGAGGATCTTCAGGCTCTCGTCGAGGCTGGCCTCCGACGCGTTGGGCAGATCGAGCTTGTAGACCGTCTGGGTCGGCGTGGTCTGTGCGTTGCTGTCCGATCCGAAGGTCGCGCCGAGGCGCTGCCAGACGCGCTTGGTCTCGTTGTCGGGCACATATTCGGAGCCGCGGAACGAGAGATGCTCGATCAGATGGGCAAAGCCGAGCTCGCTGTCATTCTCCATCAGCGAGCCGGCGTCGATCCGCACCCGCACCGAGACCTGGCCCGGCGGCACGCCGTTCTTGCGCACCGCATAGCGCAGGCCGTTGGTCAGCGTGCCGAACCGCCAGGCGGCATCGGGGACGATGTCGCTGCCCTTGTAGAGCCAGGCATCGCGGCTCGCGATATTCTGCTCGGGCGCGGCCGCGTCCGGATGGGGCTGGACATTCTGGCCGCTCACCGTCGGCGCGAGGCCGAAGAAGAGCGAGGCGATCAGCGAAAGGCGCAGCGCGCGCGATGAAACATGCATGTGGATAATCCTAGCGCCGTAACCCTGTGGCCGCCAGCGTTGGCGAGCCGTTTGTGAACCTGCCGTGAAACACCACGCCGTCGCCACGATTTCGACCAAGACGGACTTTAGCAAATTGTCTGTCCATCGGGGGGTGGGACAAGGTTGTTGCGGCGCATCATGGGCTTTTCCGGGCCGATCGCGTCGCCTGTAGGGTGCGGAGGCGTGGTTGCAATGGGTGTGGAAACAAAGCCGGCGGCGCAGGATTTGTGGCGCAAATCGGGCAACGCGCCCGACCCGCGCGGATCGCGCATCCCCGATCTGACCGTCATTTCGGGCGCGCCGGCCCCGGGCGCGACGCTGGAGGCGGCGCGCGGCCGGCCCTTCATCATCGCGGTGGGCAAGCATTTCCGGGGCTTTTTCGACCGGCTGATCGCCTCCTCCTCGCTCGTCTCGAACGATCCGGTGCTCGACGTGCGCGCTTTCCCCTGGACGGCGATGCTGCGCGAGCAGTGGCAGACGATTCGCGACGAGGCGATCGAGGTCGCGCTGCGTGGCCAGGCATCGCCGAGCCTCGCGACGATCTCGCCCGATCACCGCGCGATCGCGGCGGTCAATATGTGGCGATCCTATTTCCTGTGGGGCTACAGCTTTCCGATCGAGGACAATCTGGCGCAATGCCCGAAAACTGCGGCGATCGTCGCGCGCGTGCCGAAGCTCAACAGCGCCTTTTTCTCGATCCTGGCGCCGGGCACGCACATCCCCAATCACCGCGGCGTGACCAAGGGGCTGATCACCTGCCATCTCGGCCTGATCGTGCCGCGCGACGGCGATGTGCGGATGCGGGTGGACGACCGCATCTTGCGCTGGTCCGAGGGCGAGACCCTGGTGTTCGACGACACCTACAGCCATGAGGTGTGGAACGATACGAGCGGCACGCGCGTGGTGCTCTTGATCCAGTTCGAGCGGCCCTTGCGCCACCCGGGCAAGTGGATTGCGGACATGTTCCTGAAAGTGATCCGCCGCTCCGCCTTCGTGCAGGAGGCGCGTGACAATATCCAGAGCTGGAACGACGCAGTCAGGCAACTTGACGTGTGACGGCGTGGCGGATTTTCCGAAGTAATGTCGGGAATGTGCGGCGGTGATCGGCCTTCCTCCTTGCCGACCGCGACGGCGGCGGCGAAATGGGGAAGCTGCTGCGCCAGCGATACAGGGTCGAGACGTCGATGTTCAGGCGGCGCGCGACATCCTTGTGGGAGGCGCCTGCCTCATAGGCGCGGCGGGCTTCCTCGATGAAGGCGGACTTGTAGCAGGTGTGGGGTCCGGATTTCATGCGGACGGGGATGGACGATTCGGGGGGAGATTTGCATCAAGGTGGTTTGGGGGTGGTGGCCGGGTCGTTCGATGGGGGTGACTCAGCGCTGGGACGCAATACGCGCAGGTGGCCGTGTTACTTTTTTCGCTGTCTCACTTCAGGGGTCCACTCCAGGGCAGTCCAGCGGCTTACCCCCTATAGCGCTGCGAAGCTGCTCCTGCGCCGAAAGCAAAACAAAATATCGAGATTGCAGCCCCGATATGCACCTTGAACCCCAAAATAAAATAAAAGACAAATATATACGCCAAAAGTGTAATGGCAGCATACTTTACTCCCGCAATGACTTCCTTGTCGCTAAGCATTAAATTATTCTCATAATTTATGTGATATTATAATTAAGTAAACTGTCACCGTAATTCTACGTCCGCCCGCATGGCACTTTGCGGCAAGGGTACCGATATCAGGAATACCTCCTCGCCAAGAAGGTCAACACCGTAAGCCCCGTCAAAATACTCGCAAATACCAACACCAGATCATCAGCAATATGTGAAACACTGTTCAAAATGTGTAGCAAATTATATAGAAGCAAAATCGCAGCAACAACGGCAAGCAGTATTAGCCACCCAAATATGTGAGAAGGGTAGTATCTTAAAAAAGATCTCTTAAAGTAAATAGTTCGATTTTTCGACATAAATTATCTCAAAACCATAAATTTAATTTAAAATTGCGATGGTAGTTTACTTAACCCCTGAATTCTTCGCCCCAGCCTCAGGCTCGCGCTTCGCGGCCGCAAGCGTTCCTATGTCACCATGATTAGCGCGCCTCACTCGTTAGCGCCCGGCGGCCAAGGCAGTTTCATCTCGAGCAGCGCCAGCCGGAAAAGCTGGTAGCCACGCAAGGCCGTAACAACGGTAATCAAAATGATGCCAGACAGGCTCATTATCAGCATTGGCATTTCATCGACGAGCATCGCACCTGCGACCAGCGTCGCGCTTATAACCGCACATAGGAGCCAGGTTCCGGTAAAGACACGGCCCTTCATTCTTTTGTAGATGGCTTCATCGTCATAGGCGGGGAACGGCATGGTCAGCTGAAACGCCGTTCGCCAAGCGGCTCCACGCGCAAGCATCGCGCTTATCGCAAACATAAGGAGCCAGGCGAGAGCGGCTTTGAGCATGGCTCGTATCCTAACGTCTGAGGCGTTCGGAAACCACATCCCTTCATTAGCTGAGGGCGCCAGCGCCTCGGGTCTGCCCGCGCCGTTGCCACGCTGCGTCCCATGGTGCGGAAGACCGGGGATCACGAGGCGGGCAAGGCGGGCCATGGGCAAATGCTGTGGGAGTTCAGGGGTTAAGTCACCGAAATAGCGCGCGTCACGGCAACGGCCCCCGGCTCTCCCAGCCATTATTGCCGCCGCCGTCCGTCAGGACGAAGCCGCCCTCCGCGCCGAGCACGCCCGGCCCGCCAAGGCCGGTGGCGCGGGTGTGGGTGACAGTCGCGGCGCCGGGCGCCTGCAGCTGGAACGCCGCGGTGCCCGCGCCCGCGATCGTCAGCCGGTCGATCGTCACCCCGCGGATCTCCTTGCCGATCATCTGGACGGCCTCATAGCTGCTGTCGGCCAGCAGCGTGTCGGTCAGCTCGATCCGCGCATCGGCGATCGGGTGATCGAGCGCATAGACCCAGAAGGCGCCCACCCCGAATTTCCAGTTCGGATCGAGCACGCCGCCGCGCGCGACCATGTTGCCCCGGAACGCGATCGTCCCGGCAAAGGGCGTGGCGCCGAACCGCGTGCCGGCATGCAATCCCCCGCCCTGCGTCACGATATCGGCGACCAGGTTGTTCTCCACCGCGATATCGCGCCCGCCATAAATGGCGATGCCGTTGGCCAGCACCGGCGCGATCACGGTGTTGCGGCGAAAGGCGTTCCCGGCATTTTCGTGATGCTCGGACCACATCGCCAGCCCGTCGTCGCCCATGTTGCGAAAGAAGCTGTCCTCGACCGAGGAGCCGGTGACGCCGCCGTGGAAGTTCACGCCGTCGGCCGCCTGATCATAGACGCGGAGACGGCGAATCGTCAGGCCATGCATCGGACCGCTCATCCACAGCCCGACCTTGGTGTGCTGAATCCACAGATCCTCGATCACCGAATCGTTCATCGCGCCGCCAATGGCCTGGAGCGGCGCCGAGTCGACGCGCTCGGCGACCTCGCCGAGGATGGCGAAGCCGCGCAGGCGCACCTGGTGGCTGCCCTCCGGCGCGGGCTTGCCGAAGATGCCGATGCCGGCTCCGGCGAGGATGCTGTGCCAATGCCCCGCCCCCGCCAGCGTCACGCGGTCGACCGTCAGATGGCCGTCGATGCGGTAGGTGCCGGGCGGGATCCAGACGATACCGCCGCGCGCGATCGCCGTGCGGAAGGCGGCGAGCGAGCTGCGCCGCCCGGTCGGGTCCGCGCCCGAAGCGAGCACGGATCGCGCGCCGGCCGGCCTGGTCAGCGGCGGCGGGACGATCTCGACATCGGCAAGATCCACGGCGATCCAGTCCGCGCCTTCATTGGCCAGCGTGACGCGCGTTCCCGCCGGCAGGGTTCGCCCGATCCGGGTGCGGACATGATCGTAGAAATGCTGCGCCCGCCCGTCCGCCGGCCGGTTGGAGAAAGGATAGGCGCCGTAATACCAGGCATGGCGCGAGCCGAGCGCGATCGTCGCCAGCCGCTTGCCCCCCACGCGGAGCCCGATCGCGCCGCGACGGCCCGTGCCGTCGGCGGAATCGGGCAGCGCATAACGCAGCGTCAGCGCATCGGCGGGGACGGGCAGGACGAAATCCAGCCGCTGCCCCTTTTCCAGCCGGACCGCCACGCGCCCCGACGCTTCCGACGCGAGGGTGCCGAAGGTCCTGTCGGGGCCAAGGCGCGTGCCGTCGAAGCGCCCGTCCTCCGCTTCCAGCGTGACGAACGGCATCGCGGCGCCCCGGCCGGCGCTCCGCTCCGGTGGCAAGGCGGCGATGGTGGCGGGCGTCGGCGCCTGTTGTGCCGACACGGGCGCCAGCGCGGCGAGCATGGGGGCCAGCGCGAGGGTGGCGCGCATCAGGCGAGGGGCCTGGATCAGGGTGACGGGGCACGGCGGCGGCATTTCTTCCCCTCCCGCCGCCGGCAAGGCCGCGACGTTCGGTCGATGCTAGGGGTTCACGCGCCGTGACGCCATCGTCGATCGGCCCGGGATGGACCCAAGTCCGGACCGCGGCCCGCGATCAGAAGCTCTGGCGCATCCGCACCATCAGGCAGGACCTGTCACCCCCTGGGTTCACTCCGCACGCGACGTCAGGGCCGGATCGGGCCGGCTTTGTCTTGACCAATATCGGCATATCCTCATAGTCTTAGCTGCCTGGCAAAGGCAGCGACGGCCGAGTCCGCCGTCACCGGGGGAGTATGCGAGATGGCCGATTTCACGGGCGGCGTTGGCGCCGATATCTTCAACGGCACGTCGGACAACGACACCGCGCATGGCGGCGGCGGTGACGATATTTTGAACGGCAATGGCGGCACCGACCTGCTGTACGGCGAGGACGGCATCGACACGATCAACGGTGGCGACGACATCGACTATATCACCGGCGGCGCCGGGGCCGATATCCTGCACGGCGACGCGGGTGACGATTACTTCCTGGTCGACCTGGCGAGCGAGCTGGCCAATGGCGAGGTGATCGACGGCGGCAGCGGGATCGACCTGCTCCAGCTGCGCTTCTCGTCCGGCCCGGTCGACCTGTCCGGGATCAACATTACCGGCGTCGAGCAGCTGATGGCGATGGGATCGGGCTATTACGGCACCGTCTCGATGACCGCGGCGCAGCTTGCCGGCTTCACCAGCTATCTCGACGTCTTCACCATCCAGCTGACCACCGGCGGGACGGTGACGCTGGGCAATGTCGACGGGCGCCACAACAACATCTTCCTGGCCAATCTAGCGACCACGCTCGACGCACGCGCCGACCCTTCCAATTACGGCTCGACCATCACCGGCGGCACCGCCGACGACATCATCTACGGCTCCACGCTCTATGCCGATCACCTGCAGGGCGGCGACGGCAACGACCAGCTCTATGGCGGCAACGATCGTGACGGCCTTGTCGGCGGCCAGGGCAATGACCGGCTGGAAGCCGGCGGCAATGACGACAATCTGTACGGCGAGGACGGCAACGACACGCTTTATGGCAGCGACGGCTATGACACGATCCATGGCGGCGCCGGGCTCGACAAGCTGTATGGCGAGGGCACCGACGACCTGCTCGTCATCGACTCCGCGTCGGACCTGATCGCGGGCGAGGTCTATGACGGCGGCGCGGGCAGCGACACGCTGAGCCTCACCGGCGGCGGGACCTTCGATCTTTCCACGGTCTCACTGGTCAGCGTCGAGCGGCTCGACAATATCTATGGGACGGCAGTGCTCACGACGGCACAGCTGGCGAGCTTCACCTATCTGTCGGGCACGATCTCGTTCGCCACCACCGGTGCGGTGACGCTGGGCGGGAGCTACAACAATGTCACCTTCCTGCTGAATGCCGGCGGCAACACGATCGACGCCAGCACCGCCTCAAGCGGCATCAGGGTGATCGGATCGGTCGTCGGCGAGAGCATCACCGGCAGCGGTTATGCCGACCAGCTCGAGGGCGGCGGCGGGATCGACACGATCAACGGCGGCGGCGGCGACGATACGCTACGCGGCGGCGCGGGCGCCGACATCGTCAACGGCGGCAGCGGCAACGACGTGATCCTGTTCGACAGCGCGTCCGACCTGGCGGCGGGCGAGCAGATCGACGGCGGCGCCGATTTCGACCTGATCCGCCTGTCCTCGTTCGGCGGGAGCATCGCGCTCAACCTCACGACCGCCACGATGACCGGGATCGAGGGGATCGACACCGGTTCCTATAGCAGCAGCGTCTCGCTGACCGCGGCGCAGCTCGATGCGCTGACCGCGGTGAGCGGCAATTTCGTCCTGACGACCGGCGGCTCGGTTTCGATGGCGGGGGTCACCTCCGCCGCGGAATTCGGTGGAGGCCCGTCGACGCTGACCTTCACGCTGTCCGCCGCCGGCAATGTGTTCGACATGACCAATTACGACACGCCCTTCACCAATGTGTTCGGCCAGGACGGGGTCGACACGATCACCGGCAGCTCCGGCGCGGACAATGTCTATGGCGGCGGGGGCAACGACGTCATCAACGGCAATGACGGCAACGACACGATCCGTGGCGGGCTAGGCGCCGATACGATGAGCGGCGGCGCGGGCGACGATATTTTCGTGCTCGACGCGGCGAACGAATTCGTCGCCGGCGAAAGCTATAATGGCGGCGCCGGCACCGATATTCTGCAACTGAGCGGTTCCTTCACCGTCAATCTTTCGAGCGGCGACCTGTCGGGACTCGACGGCATCGACGCCCGGTTCGGCACGGTCCAGCTCACCGCGGCGCAGCTCGACGCGCTGACCGCCGTCACCGGCAACTTCGTGCTCACGACCGGCGGATCGGTCTATATGAACGGCGTCGTCAACGCGGCGAACGGCAACAGCACCTTCACCCTCTCCGCCGCCGGCAATCTGTTCGATATGAGCGGCTATGCCGTGTCGGCGTCGCAGGTGACTGGCGCGGCGGGCAACGACACGATCATCGGCAGCGCGGGCAACGACTGGCTGATCGGCAATGGCGGCGACGACGTGCTGACGGGAGGCGATGGGAACGATCTGCTCCTCGGCGGCACCGGCTATAATACGATCGACGGCGGCACCGGCCTGGATTTCGGCTCGCTGGATTTCTCCGATCGCAGCGGCGCGGTCGTCCTGGTCAATGGCGGGCACACCGGCACCGCCTATCAGGCCACCGTCGGCGGCGCCGCCGCGGGCGCGGTGATCGATGTCGACGCGCTGTCGATCGCCGGCGGCAGCGGCGACGATCGGATCGGCGGGGTCTATACCCTGTTCGCCTTCAACGGATCCTACAGCCTTGCCGGCGGCGCGGGCACCGACACGGCCGTGATCTCGCTCAACGGCGGCGCCGCGAGCGGATCGCTGGCCGGCGGGCTCCAGCTGTCGGGCGGCTTCCTGCCCGGCCCGACCAGTTTCCAGCTGACGGGCATGGAGATCCTCGAATTCTCCGGCAGCACCACCGGCGCCGGCGTGACCGGCGCCGCCCTGAACGACATTTTCCGCGGCGTTGGCGGCAACGACATCTTCAATGGTGGCGGCGGCGACGATCTGCTCATCGGCGGCCTGGGCGCCGACCAGCTGAACGGCGGGAGCGGGACCGACATGGTCTCGTACGAGGACAATCAGGGCGCGGTGTTCGTCAACCTGACGCTGAACCAGGGTTTCGGCAATTCGGCGGCGGGCGATACCTATACGGGCATCGAGAATGCCCGCGGTTCCGTGTTCAACGACACGATCATCGGCGACGGCGGGGCCAACCGGCTCGAGGGCGGCGACGGCAACGACATATTGCGCGGGGCGATCGGATCGGATGCGCTGGTCGGCGGTAACGGCCTCGACAGCGCGAGCTATGAGGACAATCAGGGTTCGGTCTTCGTCAATCTGCTGACGGGACAAGGCTTCAACAACGCGGCGCAGGGCGACAGCTTCAGCTCGATCG
>NZ_JAQGLC010000341.1 GCF_028293085.1 Sphingomonas bacterium | reverse complement strand
CCGCGGCGAACGGCACCAACGCCGCGATGCCGAACGGGGTGGGCGGTTTCATTGCGCTGTATTCGCTGTTCGTTCTCGGCGTCCTGCTCTGGCTCGGCGCGCGCCTGTCGCTCCTGTCGCCGGTGATATTGCGCGAGGGGCGTTGGGTCGGCGCGCTGGGCCGCTCGTTCAAGCTGACGCGGCCGATCGTGCTCAAGATCATCGGCGTGATGATCCTGTACGGGATCGTCTGGGGCGTTTCCGTCCTCGCGGCCAAGACCGTGTTCGGCTTCGTCTTCGGGCTGATCGCCGGCGGCGACGGGCCGGTCACCGTCGGATCGGTGCTCACCTCGATCTGCGTGGCCTTCGTCCTCACCATGTTCAGCGTGCTGGCCGCGGCCTTTGTCGGCAAGCTGTACCTGGCCGTCCGCGACGCGCGCGAGGCGATCGTCGAATCGCTATGAAGCTCGATATGGCCGGCGTGCTGAGCGACGCCTGGCGGATGTGGAAGCGCGACCACGACCTGTTGATTCGGGTCGCGGGGCTGTTCTTCTTCCTGCCGCAGTTCGCACTGCTCCTGCTGGTGACGCCGGCACCCCAGAAGATCGCAGCCGGCGCGGACGAGCAGGCGATGCGTGCCTGGCTGCAGACCGTGATGGACTGGTACGGCGCGAACGGCGCCGGCCTCGTCGCGGCTGCCGCCTTCGCGCTGTTCGGGGCGCTGACCGTGATGGTCCTTTATCTCGACAGGAGCCGCCCGGATCTGCGCGGCGCGCTCGGCGCGGCGTTGCGGTTGTTGCCCGCCTATCTGTTCACCGCCTTCCTCGTCCTGATCCCGGTGTGGCTGGGGCTGGCGCTGTTCATCGTACCGGGAATCTATGCGCAGGGCCGGCTTCTGCTCGCGGGGCCGGCGCTGGTGGCCGAGCCGGAGAAGGGCGCGACCGGCGCGGTCGCGCGGAGCATGACGCTGACCCGCGGGCATTGGCTGGTGCTCGGCGCCATTGCCTGTTTCGTCCTGTTCGGCGGCAATATCCTCGCCGCGCCCTTCATTGCGCTGGGCACGACGCTGGACGGCGCGCCGATCGCGAATCCGGTGGCGGCCGCCCTGCTGAATGCCGGGGCCGCCGTCGCGATGACCGTGGCGGCGCTGGCGACGATTCTCGTGCGGATCGCGCTGTACCGCCGACTCGCTCAGCCCAGCAGCGGGATCTGAGGCGCGGCGTCGGCGGGCAGGAAGCCGCCGAGGCGTGGATCGGGGAAGGTCTCGATCGTGCGCGAGATCGCGGTGAAGCCCGACGCGCGGTAGAAGCCGAGCGCCGACGGGTGATCGAGCGTGCAGGTATGCACCCAGACGCGCTCCACGCCTTTGGCCCAGCCGCGCGCCAGCGCCTCGGCCATCAGCCAGCGGCCATGGCCCTGGCCGGCGAGCTCCGGAATCAGGCCGAAATAGGAGAGCTCGCATTCGCGTGGGTGACGGAAATCCAGTTCGAGCATGCCAACCTCCACGCCGGCGGGATCGACCGCGGCGAAGATCGATATAGCGGGATCGTGGATGAGTTGAATCAAGGCCGATTCCGCCATCACCAGCCGCGAAAACCACAGCCAGGGCGCGCCGATTCGCCGGAACAGCGCGCGATATTTCTCCGGCGAGGGCCGATCCCAGGCGACCAGCCGCAACCGCGAGGCGGGCATCGGCCGGAGCGGCGGGCGTTGCCGCATTTCGAGCGTGGTGACGATCGCCGCCACCTCGCCGTTCGAGACGGGAATCAGTCCCATGTGGCGACCGGCGGCAGGCTCATCAGGATCGCGTCGATATTGCCCCCGGTCTTGAGCCCGAACAGCGTGCCGCGGTCATAAACCAGGTTGAATTCGGCATAGCGCCCGCGCCAGGCGCGTTGAATCGCGACATCGGCGTCAGTGAAGGGCTCGGCCATCCGTCGCCGCACGATTCGCGGATAGGTGTCGAGGAAGGCGCGGCCGACATCCCGGGTGAAGGCGAGGTTCGCCGCGAAGTCGCCCTCGAGATGATCGTAGAAGATGCCGCCGACGCCGCGGTGCACCTGGCGGTGGGGGATGTAGAAATAATCGTCCGCCCATTGTTTGAAGCGCGGATAATGCGCCGGATCATGGGCGTCGCAGGCGGCCTTGAGCGTCGCGTGAAAATCGTCCGTGTCGGCGGCGACGGGCAAAGGCGGGTTGAGATCGGCGCCGCCTCCGAACCAGCGCTTGGTCGTGACGAGGAAGCGCGTGTTCATGTGCACCGCGGGCACATGCGGATTCGCCATGTGCGCGACGAGGCTGATGCCGGTGGCGAAGAAGCGCGGATCCTCGCCGGCGCCGTGGATCGACTTGGCGAAATCGCCCTCGAAACTGCCGCCGACGGTGGAGACGTTGACGCCGACCTTCTCGAATATCTTGCCCTTCATCACCCCGCGCACGCCCCCGCCGCCGGGCGCGCCGGAAGGGTCGGTGCGGTCCCAGGGGGTATAGTCGAATCGGGCGTCCGATCCCGCCTCCGCCTCGATCGCCTCGAATTCCGCGCAGATCAGGTTGCGCAGGCTTTCGAACCAGGTGCGGGCGGCGGATTGTTCGGAGTCGAGTTCCATGGTGACGCCTTTGCCGGGGGATTCCGGGGAAGTCGAGAATGCGCATGGGTATGGCGCGGGGAGGGGGACCGCCGAAAGCGGCGGAGGGGAAGGGCCCAGAGGTTGCGCTTGCGGCTTTCCCCTCCACCACTCGCTGAAGAAGCGAGTGGTCCCCCTCCCCATGTTCCATGGGGAGGAATTAGGAAGGCCAGCCGCTGGTCTGGCGTAGCGCTTCGCCGAGCGCGATGCCGGCCGCGACGGCGACGTTCAGGGAGCGCAGGCCGGGCACCAGCGGGATTCGCACCGCGAGATCGGCGCGGGCATGGACCTCCGGCGGCACGCCGCTGCCTTCGCTGCCGAGCAGGAGCACATCGTCCGCCCGGAACAGGGCCTCGTCCAGGCGGGTGCCGCCCTGAGTCGTCAGCAGCACGATCCGGCCCTGCACCTGCGCTTCGAACGCCGCCCAATCGATATGGCGAGTCACCTCGATCGCCTGCGCATAATCCATCCCGGCGCGCGCCAGCGCGCGATCGCCCCAAGCGAATCCCATCGGTTCGATCAGGTCGACGCCCGCGCCCAGACAGGCCGCGAGACGCAGGATCGTGCCGACATTTCCGGCGATATCGGGTTGGAAAAGGGCGATGCGCATGGGGTTCGCATATGCCTTTGAGCGTCCCCGTAACAACAGGCCTAAAATGCTGTTGGCAAAGCGTGCCGCCCGCGTCTATCAGGCCGCCAGCCTCCGTGGGGACGGAGGATCGGCGGGCGTACGCGGGTCTATCGCGACGCGCGTCACCGAACGTCGCCGCGACACGAAGTGCAAGGGCAAGTGAATGGCAATTGTTGATACCGCCGTACCGCCTGGGGAAGACCCGGCACCGTTTCACGAACACGTAGACGACCCCCGCCGTCGCGATTTCATCAATATCGCGGCTGTGGCATGGATCGGCGTGGGCGGAGCGGTCGTGATCGGTCCGCTGATCAATCAGATGAACCCGTCGGCCGACGTGCTCGCGGAATCGACCACCGAGGTCGATCTGTCGAAGATCGTGCCCGGCCAGGCGATCAAGACCAAGTTCCGCGGCCAACCCCTGTTCGTGCGCAACCTGACGCCGAAGGAAGTGTCCGAGGCGGATGCGGTCGATGTCAGCAGCCTGCGCGATCCGCAGACGCTGGAGCAGCGCACCAAGGCAGGCCACAAGAACTGGCTGATCACGCTCGGCGTCTGCACCCATCTCGGCTGCGTGCCGCTGGGCGCGGGCGAGGGCGAGAATCGCGGGCCGTTCGGCGGCTATTTCTGCCCGTGCCATGGTTCGGCCTACGATACCGCGGCGCGCATCCGCAAAGGCCCGGCGCCGAAGAATCTCGCGGTGCCCGATTACACGTTCAATTCTGCCACCACCGTTACGGTCGGTTGAGGTACGCATCATGAGCTTTCCCTGGGCCAAGCATTATCAACCCACCAATCCGCTGATGAAGTGGGTGGACGAGCGGCTGCCGCTCCCGCGCCTCGTCTATAATGCGGTGGGCGCCGGCTATCCGGTGCCGCGCAACCTCAATTATTTCTGGAATTTCGGCGTTCTCGCCGGTGCCGCGCTCGGCATCCAGATCATCACCGGCATCGTGCTCGCCATGCATTATGGCGCGACCGGCGCCGGGGCGTTCAATTCGGTCGAGCACATCATGCGCGACGTGAATGGCGGCTGGTTCCTGCGCTATGCGCACGCGAGCGGCGCCTCGATGTTCTTCATCGTGGTCTATATGCATATCTTCCGCGGCCTGTTCTACGGATCGTACAAGGCGCCGCGCGAGATGGTGTGGCTGCTCGGCGTGGTGATCTTCCTGCTGATGATGGCCACCGCCTTCATGGGCTATGTGCTGCCCTGGGGTCAGATGAGCTTCTGGGGCGCGCAGGTGATCACCGGCTTCTTCTCGGCGATCCCGATCGTCGGCGAGAGCATCCGCGTGTGGCTGCTCGGCGGTTACGCGCCGGGCGAGGCGGCGCTCAACCGCTTCTTCTCGCTCCACTATCTGCTGCCGTTCGTGATCGCGGGCGTCATCATCCTGCACATCTGGGCGCTGCACATCCCGGGATCGAACAACCCGACCGGCGTGGAAGTGAAGGGCGAGCAGGATACGGTGCCGTTCCATCCCTATTACACCGCCAAGGACGGCGTCGGGCTGGGCGTGTTCCTGCTGATCTTCGCCGTGATCGTGTTCTTCGCGCCGAACTATCTCGGCCATCCGGACAATTACATCCCGGCGAACTCGCTCTCGACGCCCGCGCACATCGTGCCCGAATGGTATTTCTGGCCTTTCTACGCGATCCTGCGCGCCTTCACCTCGGACTTCATCCTGCCCGCGAAGCTGTGGGGCGTGCTGGCGATGTTCGGATCGATCCTGCTGCTGTTCTTCCTGCCATGGCTGGACAGCTCGCCGATCCGCTCGGCCAATTACCGCCCGGTCTACCGGACCTTCTTCTGGATCCTGATGGTCGACATCCTGGTGCTCGGCTGGTGCGGCGGTTCGCCGGCGACGCCGACCTATGTCATTCTCAGCCAGATCTGCGCGGGCTATTATTTCGCGCACTTCCTGATCATCGTGCCGATCATCTCGCGGGCAGAGCGCCCCCGGCCGCTGCCCAACTCGATCACCGAGGCGGTATTGGCGAAGCATGGCGGCACCTCGCCGGCGCAGACCGCGCTCGCGGCCGAATAAGGGGCAATAGGTAACATGGTCCGCAATCTCGCAATGCTGGTCGGCGCCGCGTTCGTCGGCGTGCTCGCCTGGGCTCTCCTCTGGACGATCCAGGGCCAGATCTCCGATCCGGCACTTCCGACCGCGGTGGACGAGTTCCATCTCGCCCCCAAGGAGCTCGAGCTCGAATCGAACGGTCCGTTCGGCAAGTTCGACAAGCGCCAGCTCCAGCGCGGCCTGCAGGTCTACAAGGAAGTCTGCTCGGCCTGCCATTCGCTCAGCCTCGTCGCGTTCCGCGATCTCAAGCAGCTCGGCTATAACGACGCGCAGGTGAAGAAATTCGCCGCCGACTGGGCGACCAAGCAGCCGACCTTCGACGAAAAGTCCGGCGACCGGGCCGAGCGCCCGAACGTGCCGTCCGATCATTTCCCGACGGTCTATTATGCCGGCAACGGCACGCCGCCCGATTTGTCGCTGATCACCAAGGCGCGTCATGAGGGGCCGGCCTATGTCCACTCGCTGCTGACCGGCTATGCCGAGGAGCCAGCCGCGCTGGTGACGAAGTTCCCGGACGCGAAGACGCCCGAGGGCCTGTTCTACAATCCCTACTTCGCGAACCTGAACATCGCGATGCCGCCGCCGCTGACCAGCGAAGGCCAGGTGCAGTATCTCGACGGCACCAAGCCGACGGTCGACCAGATGGCCAAGGACGTCGCTGCGTTCCTCGTCTGGACCGCCGAGCCGAACCTGGAATCGCGCCATGCGGTGGGTTGGCCGGTCGTGATCTTCCTGCTGATCTTCTGCTTCCTTGCCTGGGGAGCGTATCAGAATGTTTGGCGCGACAAGAAGCACTGAGACGCTGGCGCCCGGCTCCGACGGAGCCGGCGCCAATGACGACCTCAAGGCCCTGATCCGCACGATCCCCGACTTTCCGAAGCCGGGGATCATGTTCCGCGACATCACCACCTTGCTGCTCGACGCGCAGGGCTTTGCCCGGTGCGTGGAGCGGATGGCGGCGTCGGTGGGCGGCAAGGTCGACCTGGTGGCCGGGATCGAGGCCCGTGGTTTCCTGTTCGCGGCGGCGCTGGCCGTGCCGCTGGAAGCAGGCGTGCTGCTGATCCGCAAGGACGGCAAGCTGCCCGGCGCGACGATCGCCGAGGACTATGCCCTGGAATATGGCACCGACCGGATCGCGATGCATGCCGATGCCTGCGCGCCAGGGGCCACGGTGCTGCTGGTGGACGATCTGATCGCGACCGGCGGCACGGCGCGCGCGGCGGTTCGGCTGCTGCGCAAGGCGGGTGCCGTCGTGACCCAGGCGCAGTTCGTGGTCGATTTGCCCGAGCTGGGCGGCGCCGACGCGCTGCGCGAGGACGGGATCGAGGTTCTCTCGCTGGTGGCGTTCGACGGGCATTGAGGCCCTGGTGGCGCGGGGCGTTTTGGCCCGCGCCCGACCCAGATCCGTCCTGAGGCGCAGGCCGCCCCATTCGTCCGGGCGACGCGTGCGCAGCCAGAGGACCGCTGCGCGTACGTCCGCCGGCACATTTACCCTGACCATGACGCGGATTGGCTCGTCGCGGCGCGCGAACAGGAAGATCTTTTCCTCGTAATGGTCGTACCCGATCGCGCGCCGATAAAGCGCCTGTTCGACCTGCTCGTCTGCATCCCGCTTGCCGCGCGCGATGGCCGCCGCGAAATCGGGATGTGTGCGCTGCCAGCCGGCGAAGGCGGCGTCGGAGATATCGAAGAAGTCGGCGACGTCTGCCTCGGTCAGGCCGTGACGGCAGAGCTTGCACGCCTGATCGGCGAAGGCGGGCCGATAGCCGTCGGGTGACGGCGGTGGCGCGAGGGGCTCGGAATTTCCCTGTTCCGGCGGATTAACAGGGAAAATATTTTTATCGAAGGGCATTTCGGCGCGATTTTCGGGCGAATCCTGCCATGGAATCAGCGTGTTATGGGGCAATTCCCTGTTATCGCGGAACAGGGAAATCGGATTCACGGAACAGGGAATTTTGCGCGCGGAACAGGGAATCGGGGTGCGCGGCGCGGCGCGACCTTGATTCAACATATCCGGCGAATCGGCTTTCAGGGCGTTGGAATAAACCATGGCCGGAGTGGTGACATGACCGAACAGTTTATTGAATCAAGCCGCGCGGACGAAGACGATGCGGCGCCCGAGAAACGATCGGGCTATGGCAAGCCGCCCGCCGCGCACCGGTTCCGCAAGGGCCGGTCGGGCAATCCCGCGGGCAGGCCGCGGCGCGCCACGGGGGCGCCGGGCGACCGCCTGCCCGGCGCGGACGAGCCGACCCGGGCGATGATCCTGGAAGAGGCTTACCGCCTGGTGACGGTGCAGGACGGCGAGGAGGAGGTCACGCTACCGGCGCACCGGGCAGTGTTCCGGTCGATGGCCGAGGCGGCGATGCAGGGCAACCAGATGGCGCAGCATCGCTGGACCAGGCTGGTGCAGACGGCCGAGGCCGAACAGAAACGGGCCCAGATCGCGCTCTACAATGTGCTTGAGCGCGAGCACCGCGATCGCGAATGGTCGGACAGCGAGGGCCGGATGACGGTGTGCGTGTCCTATGCCGACGACGTCATCGTCGATTCGCGATCGGGGACAGTGGTGGTGCGGGATATGGCGGGAGAGGGGGGCTGAAAAATGACTCTGACCCCTTTTTAGATGTCGCCTGACGCTAATAGCCGGCGGTCGAGAGCTGGTTCCGGAGGTTCCGCAGAACCTTTTCCGGCACCGGCGGCAGGTCGCGGGCGGGCTTGCCGTGGCGGAGGCGGTCGCGGTCCTTTTCCGGGGGTTCGACGGCGCGGACGCGTACGGGCGCCTGGCCCTGCAGCGTCATGCCGAGCAGTTTCGCCGCGCCGCGCGACAGATCGATGATGCGCGGCCCGCGCATGAAGGGCCCGCGATCATTGACCCGCACGATGATTCGCCGCCCGGTATCGAGCGCGGTCACTTCCACATAGCTGGGCAGCGGCAGGGTTGTATGGGCGGCGGTGATCCAGTCCGGGCGGAAAAGTTCGCCATTCGCGGTGCGGCCGCCGGATTCGGGCCCATACCAGCTGGCATAGCCGAGCATGTCATAGGAGGGATCGGCTGCCGGCACATAGGTCTTGCCCCGGATGGCGTAGGGCTGGCCGATCTTGACCGGCATGTCGCTGACGGGCCGGCCATTGCCGCCCGCACAGGCCGACAGCATGAGGATGGCTGCCGCCGCGCTTCCCGCCCGCATCGCCCGACATCCTTGCATGTGCGCACTCCAGACGGGGCTCAAGCCAGTGGGTCCGACGCCAGCTACCACAGCGACAGGCCCCAAACCCAGCTGCCCGCGCACGAAACCCGTCTAACCGTGCGCCGCAAGCGGCCCGGGCCGTTCGGGTGGGTGCGTGGGAATGCCGTCGAGCAGCCGCAGCGCGACGCGGTTGCGGCCCTCGCGCTTGGCGGCATAGAGCGCCTCGTCGGCGAGGCCGTATAAATGCTGGAAGTCGCTGGCCGCATGCGTTTCGGCGACGCCGATGCTGACCGTGACCGAACGGTTGCCGATCGCCTGTTTGTGATCGCACGCCGCGAGTTCGAGCAACACGCTGTCGCAGAAGCGGGCGAGCGTGAAACCGTCGAGCCCGGCGATCATCAGGGCGAATTCCTCGCCGCCAAGCCGCGCGGCCGCGCACATCGGGCTTTCCCAACGCTCGAGCCGCGCTGCGATGGTCTGCAGCACCACGTCGCCCGCCTCATGGCCATGGGCGTCGTTGATCACCTTGAACCGATCGATATCGATCAGCAGCAGTGCGACCGGTACGCCTTCCGATCGGACAGGGTCGAGCAATGGCGCAATGGCCTCGACGAAACCGCGCCGGTTGCGCAGCCCGGTCAGCGGATCGCGCCGCGCCAGCTCCTGCGCCTGCGCTTCGGCGGTGCGGGCGTGGTCGCGCTCGATCCGCAGGAGCGCCAGTCGCCGGGTCGCCGCCACCGATAGCCACAAGGTCTGCCACGCCGCTGCGAACAGCACGACAAGCTTCGAGCCGCCATCCCAGAGCGCGGTGTCGACATTGACGAACTGGATGAAGGCGAGGGTGGCCATCGGCACCGACCAGGCGCCGGCGAAATCGCGTGCCGCGGCGCTGCCCCGGCGCCACGCCCATCCGATACAGATGGCGACGACCAGGAGATCGGCGAGAATGAGGACGCTCACGACCGCGGCCAGCGGCTCGATCGCGGCGCTCCGGATGATGGCGAGCGGGATACCGAGCCCGAAGATCACGAGCCCCAACGAGAGCGTCGTCACCCTGGCCCAATGCGGGAGGGTGGTGCGGCCCAGCGACGTGGCGACGCTCATCGTCGCCAGCGTGACCGCGCTGCAGGCGAGGAAGGTACAGATCTGCGCCGAGATCGTGCCGGCCATGGCGGGCACGACGATCAGCGGCAGTTGCGACCAGATCGCGCCCCACAGGAGCATGCACGCGGCCCAGGCGCCGTGCCACGCGAGAAACTGGCGGCGCACCGCGATGGCGAGCGACATGTTGTAGACGAAGCCGATCAGCAACAAGGTGAGCGCCACGCCGATCGATGCCGCCAGCGCCGTCGATCGCACGCCGCCCTCGCCACGGCTCACCAGGCGGGCGCGGAGGAGATTGTGGCTGGCGACCTTGTCGAAGCGCATCGTCACCGCGACCAAAGGCGCGTCGCGATCGGGCGCTTCGAAGTCGATCTGCCCGCCGGCGCGCCAGTGCAGGGCAAAGTCGCCGCTGCGCACCTGCTGCCAGCGGACCACGCCATCGGCATAGGAAAAGGCCACGGCGAGGCGTTCGAAACGCGAGTTCTGGACCAGCAGGACCAGATTGTGGCGATCGACGGGCAATCGGGCCAGATCGGCGCGCAGCCAGAGGCTGCCCTGCTGATAGTCGGCGGGCGATCCCTTGCAGGCGAAGCGGAGCGACCGGAGGATGGCGTCGGGGCGCTGCCCTTCGGTCACGGCGTGGCACAACGATCCGTCCAGGCGCAGCGATTCGGCGTGGACCGGGATTGCCCAGCAGGCAGCCGTCATCCCGATCAGCGCGACCAGCAACCTGAGGCGGGTGAGCAGGCAGGCAGGTCCGGTCAACGTCATGCCCGATGCTATGACAGGATCGGGTTTGCAAAGGTTTACCGGGCATTGGCAATGCGACGGACGGAAGGCGGACCGGCATGCGCCGGCCCGCCCCGTCATTCGAATGCCGTCAGAAGGTGACCTTCACCGTGCCGCCGAAGGTGCGCGGATTGCCCGGATAGCCCTGGACGATCCCGGTCGACTTGGTCAGGCCGAGCAGGTTGATGGAATAGGCCTTGTCGAACAGATTTTCGACCCAGGCCTGGACGTCGACCGTGCCGTGGCGCAGCTGCACCCCGGCCCGGGCGCTGACCAGCGCATAGGAATCGATGTTGGCCAGCGGATCGAGCGTGATCGTGGTGTTCTGGCTGGTGCGCCAGTTCACGTCGACCAGGCCGTAGCCGACCACGTCGGGTGCGATCGGGCGGCTGTAATCGGTCGAGAGATCCGCCGTCCATTTCGGCGCCCAGGCGACCTGGCGGCCGGTGAGATCGCACGACAAGGTGGTCAGCTCGGCCGTGCAGGTCGAATTGTGGAACGACGAATAATAAGCGTGATCATAGCCGACAAAGCCCTTCACATGCAGGCCCTTGAGCAGCCACGCCTCGCCCTCCAGCTCGACGCCCTCCGAAGTGAGCGAGCCGACATTGGCGAGGAATTTCAGCGCGGTATTGCCGACGCCGACCGCTTCGTTGGCCTGATAGTTGCGCACCTTGGTGTGGAAGGCGGTGAGGTTGAGCAGCAGATGGTGATCGAACCACTCGCTCTTGATCCCGGCCTCGACATTGTCGGCGGTCTCGCCCTTGATCGCCTGGGTCGCGCCGAACGCAACCGCCTGGGCGACGGCGGGATCGGGGTTGGTCGAATTCTCGGGCAGCAGGTTGAAGCCCTTCGACTTATAGCCGCGCGCATATTTGGCGTAGAGCATCACCGCCGAAGTGACCTTGTAGCTGATGCCGGCCTCGCCCGAGAGCGAGCTGTCGCTGAGGCGCGCGTCGACATGGCCGAGCTGGGCGTTGGCGCCGCTCGGGCTGAGCGCGTTGAGCTGAGTCTGGGTGAGATTGGCGACGTTCGAGGTGACGGCGCCGTTATAGAGCTCCGAGCGGCGCTCCCAGGTCTGGCGCAGGCCCACATCGATCGCGAGCCGGCGTGCCGAATCGGGATGCCAGGTGACGTTGCCGAACAACGCCTCGGTATCGGTGTGGAAGATCGCCTGCGAGGCGAAGCCGACGCCCGCGACCTGCTCGGCATAGCCGCCCTGCGCCCAGGTCTTGCCGCCGATCGTCGGGAAGGCGGTGGCGGAGGGGTTGGCCGCCCAGATATAATATTGATTGCCGAAGCGGATGCGCGAATCCACCTGCAGCTTCTGGCGCGACAGGAAGCCGCCCAGGGTCGCCTCGATCGGCTGGTCCTTGGCCGTGCTCCAGCGCAGCTCCTGCGAGAATTGATGCTCGTCGTTGCACGAGCCGTAATCGGGGATCGCGTTGAGCTGGGTATAATCATTGTCGTTGTTGGTGAAGCAGTTCCAATGCTCGAAGGCGGTGATCGAGGTGAGCGAGCCCGCTTTGCCCAGATCCCAGTCGATCTCGCCGCTGACCGCGCGCGTATCGGTCTTCGCGTTGAGCGCGCCGTCGATATTGATGAAGCGATCCTCGGCATTGCTGGTGACGAGGGTATAGCCCGCTGCCGTCATGCGCGCCTGGAGCGCGGCCGGATTGTAGATCGACAGGATCACCGGCGAGATGGTCGGGAAGCTCTGGTGATTATAGGTGCCGATCAGGCGTATCGAGAGATTGTCGGTCGGCGTCGCCAGCAATTGCGCGCGGATGCCCTGGCCCTGGCGGCCATTCTGGTACTTGCCGTTGAACAGGTTGAGATAATTGCCGTCGGTCTTGCTGTAATAGCCCGAGACGCGCAGCGCGAGCTTGCCGTCGATCAGCGGGCCGGTCACCCCGGCCTTGAACTCGTGATAGCCTTCGTTGCCGACGGTCGCCTCGGCGTTGACGCCGAAATCGAAGCTCGGCTTCAGCGTGTTGATGATCACCGCGCCGGCGGTGGTGTTCTTGCCGAACAGCGTGCCCTGCGGGCCGCGCAGCAGCTCGACCTGGGCGAGATCGTTGAAGTCGGTCGAGACCATGCCCTGGCGGCCGGTATAGACGCCGTCGACGAAGATGCCGACCGAACCGTCGATGCCGTCGGTGTTGAAGCCGTTATTGCCGATGCCGCGCACGCCCAGATTGAGCTGCTTCGGATTGGTCAGATAGACCGAGAAGGCGGGGAACTTCGCCTGGAAATCGGTGAAGTTGACGAGGTTCTGGCGGCTGAGCTCCACGGGCGTGATCACCGTGACCGGGATCGGCACCTGCTGCACATTTTCGGGCCGCTTGCGCGCATAGACGGTGATGTCGGCGAGCCGGCTCTGGTCGGCGGTATCGGTCGCCTGATCGCTGGCCGCGGCCGTTGCGGGGGACGCCGTTTCCTGGGCGTGCGCGGTGCCCGCAAGCATCGTCGTCGACAGCAGCAAGGCCGCGGCGGCGGCGACGGGTCGCCGACCGGAAATGTGAGAATGCATGGAAATCTGCCCTTTTTGAATCGATCAAGCATGGCTGCGCGAAGCCTCGCGCGGCCCGAGCGCCCGTCATCCATCCTCGCGGGGGGCTTGTTGTTCGACGTTGTTCGCGCCCCCTGGGGCGGCCTCTAGGAGCGCCATGCGTCAGTCTCGTTACGGGGGCGTGGCACTATGATGAAAAGCGCGATGCGCGTGCGGAACCCGGCACAGGGTGCGCCGTTAATCCGATATCGCGGCGCCGCCGGAGATCCGGCCCTGGCGCTCCTTCAGGAGGAATATTGTATGTCTCCGTCGAAACTGTCGCTCATCGGCCTGGCGCTTGTCGCCGGCCTCGGCACCACAGCCTGCACCGACGGCTATGGCTCGACCGGCGTCTCGGTCGGCTATAACAGCGGCGGCTGGGACCCCTATTATGGCGGGTTCAGCGCCGATCCCTATTGGGGCTGGTATGGCGATTATTATTATCCGGGCAGCGGCGTCTATGTCTATGACCGCAGCAATCACCGCACGCGCTGGAACGATACGCAGCGCGGCTATTGGCAGGGCCGGACCCAGGCATGGCATGGCCGCGAGATGCGGCCGATGTGGCGCGACTATGGCGTCGCGCGCGGTGGCGGGCGCCACCGGCGCTGATGCCACAGGACGCGGGCGGCGGAATCAGGCCGTCGGCCGCGTCCGGATCAGGCCGATCGAGACGAAGGTCATCACCGCGACATCGTCCTGGTTGAGCACCGTCATGCGGCTGCGATAGCTGCCCATTTCGGGGCGGCTTTGCGAGGCGCGCTTGTCGAGGATCTCGGTTTCGCAGCGCAGGATGTCGCCCGGATAGACCGGTTTCAGCCAGCGCAGTTCGTCGATCCCGGGCGAGCCAAGCCCGGCCTGTTTGTGTGCCTTCAGATTCTCCACGACCATCGACATGGTCATCGCGCAGGTGTGCCATCCGCTGGCCGAGAGCCGGCCGAAATGGGTGGTCGCCGCGGCCTCGTCCGAGAGGTGGAAGGGCTGGGGATCATATTTCGAGGCGAACTCGATCACTTCCTCCCGTGTGACATCGTAGCGGCCGAAGCCGGATGTGGCGCCGACCACGATATCCTCGAAATATTGCATGCTCAGTGGCCCTGCTTGCTGATCAGCACGCTCTGGAACGGCGCATCGTCGCCATCGAGCCCCTTGCCCGGCGGCAGCCCGATCAGATCGCGCAGCAGGGGCGCGACGTCGACATTGTCGAAGCTCGGCAGGGTGCCGGCGGGGCGGATCGACGGGCCGCTGGCGATGAACAGGGCCGCCATCTCGGGCGCCATATTGTCATAGCCGTGATTGCCGCCGGCCTCGGCCTTGGTCGGCGCTTTCTTCACGATCAGCCAGCCGGTTTCCGCGAGGCAGAAATAGGGCTGGATGCGCGGGTTGCTGCCATAATGGAAGCGCGCCGGAATCTCGCTCTTGCGCCAGCAGGTGACGTGATCGTGCGGCTTGAGCAGCCTGGCCTCGAGCGCGGCCTCGTGGCCGGGCACGGGGGCAAGCGCGGCATAGGTGCCCGATTCGACCACGCGATAGTCCGCGGGGTCGGCGATCCGGTCGAGCGCGACGGTGCGCTCGCTGCTCGTCGCGGCCATGCCGTGGTCCGCGACGATCACGAGGTTCGCCGGCTGGCCCATCTCGTCAAGGCCGCGCACGAGCGCGCCGATCGACGCGTCGATCTCGCCGACCGCTGCGGTGGTGCGCGGATCGTCCGGCCCCCATGTGTGCCCGGCGGTATCGATCGTATCGAAATAGAGCGTCAGAAAGGCCGGCCGGATCGCTGCGGGGCGGCGCGCCCAATCGAGCACGGCGTTCACGCGCTGCGTGTTGTTCACCGCCATGTTGAACTGCTGCCAGTCCTCCGGCCTCGTGCCGCCGGTGATGTCGTTGGGCCAATCCTTCGCCCGCGTGCCGCCGACCGCGACGTTGGATCCCGGCCAGAACATCGTCGCGGTGCGGATGCCGGCCTTTTCCGCCGTCACCCAGAGCGGCTCGGATTCGTTCCACCAATAGGGATCGTCGGTTTCCATCGT
This sequence comes from Sphingomonas bacterium, assembly GCF_028293085.1. Lineage (GTDB taxonomy): Bacteria > Pseudomonadota > Alphaproteobacteria > Sphingomonadales > Sphingomonadaceae > Sphingomonas. The sequence continues at coordinate 11,033 of NZ_JAQGLC010000341.1, read as the reverse complement.
GAAGGTTTCGCCGGGGCGTGCGCTGTCCTCCATCGAATTGGCGACGATCCCGCTCCGGTCCGGACGGAGGCCGGTGACGAGCGTCCAATGGTTGGGAAAGGTCTTGGACGGGAAGGAGGGGCGCATCGCGGCATGCACGCCTTTTGCGGCGAGGGCCGAGAGGTTGGGCGTCACGCCGCGATCGAGATAATCGGCACGGAAGCCGTCGATCGAGACGAGGATGGTGACGGGGGGGCGCTGCTCCGCCGGCGCGGCGGCGACGGGCGTCTGGGCGATCGCGGGGGGCGGGGCGGCGGCGCAGGTGCCGATGACGAGCAAGGCAGCGAGGAACGGGCGAATGCTGGTCATCGGCGACTCCAAGGTTTCCTCGTCTATTGCCCGAGCGAAAGCTTCGCGAACAGCGTGTAACTGACCGGTGCGTCGCCATAGGCCGCATCGAGCGCGCTCGGCTTGGCATAGGCGGCCAGCGCCCCGCCGAGCGCGAGGCCGAACGGGCCTGGCAGCTTGAGGCGGTAGGCGTAGCCGCCCTCGACCTTGCTCACCCGGAACGACTGGTCGTGGAGCGGATCAGCCGGATTGGGGAAGAGCTCGTCATTGGCGACATTCTCGGCGCGGCCGAACAATGTGTGGTGGCGGTCGATGTCCCAGTTCGCCTCGGCCAGCCAGGCGGTGAGCGTGCGTCCCGGCAGGTTGGTCTTGGCCGAGAAAGCGACAGTCGTGGACAGGCCGTGCTTCGCATATTGCACGCTGGCCGTGGTGCGTGCCTCGTCGCGGGTCGGTTCGAGCTGTTCGGGGCTCTCGATCCGGCCATGGCTGACCTGCAGCGCCCAGGCGGGGGAGGGGGTCCAGGTGGCGCGGACGCTCCAGCTGTCGAGTTTGGGCGTCTCGATGTTCCAGCGATACTGATCCGGCTCGCGCCCGCGGAAAACAGAGCCTTCGAGCTGGAAATGCGGCGTCGCGATGCCGGTGGTGACCACGCCGTAGCTGATATGCGTGCTGTCGAACCAGTGATGCGTGATCGGCGCGAGCGGCAGATATTGCGCCGAGGCGCGGTGCATGAAGGCGGGCGGGCCCAAAGCGGGTTCGGCGACCGGGCCGCCATAGACGAAGACGCTGGCGCCCTTGCCGATGTCCATATCGATCCGGCCGGACAGCTCCATGAACAGATCGTGCGGGTGCTGGCGGTCGACCAGATGCGTCACGCCGTCCGCCGTTTCGCCGGTGGCGAAGAGGTTCGGATAGCCCTTCGCGCCCATCAGCGGATCGAGGCTTAGCATGGATTGCAGCTTGATGCGGGCGCCCGCGCCGAGATCATGCGAGGCGGTGAGCATCGCCATCGACTGGACGAATGCTTCGTTATCGCCGCGCGGGCCGCCCTGATCGGTATAGGCGCCCCAGGCATAGCCGTGGAGCATCAGCATCCAGTCGCCGGCCGGCAGGTGCAGGCCGTGCATGGCGCCGTCATTGCCGGGGATGCGCGAGGTGCCGGAGCCATCGGCATAAGCGAGATCGGCCGCGACATGCGTCATGCCGGGCATGGCGGCCATGTCCTGGCCGAGCGCGGCGTGGTTGGTCGGTTCGGTCGTCGGGGTCGCCGCAGGAGCTTCGGCGGGCATGGGCATCGCAGGATCCATCCCCGGCATCGCCGGCGGCGCCGCCTGCTCGGCGGGCGCCGGTAGCGCGGGATCCATTCCGGGCATCGCCTCCATCGCGGGCGCAGGGGCGGAAGGGGTGACACGCTTCGCCACGGGTTTCGGCTTGGCCTTCGCCTTGAGTACCGGTTTTGGGCTGGGCGCGGGCTTTGCCCTGGGTTTGGCGGCAGGGGTGGGCGCCGGCATGTGCATGCCGGGGTCCATGGTCTGCGCGGCCGCCGATACGGGCAGCAACGCCGCCGCGGCCGTGGCCGCGAGCAACTGATAGCGAGTCATGAGTCGAGCTTTCGCGAAAAGGAGCATGAGCGGGGCAGGTGCCCCGGCGATCATGCGTCCAGTTGCGGAGGGGGTGTGGCGGGCGCCGAGGTGCCGCCCGGCCGGAACGGAACGATCCGGGCGACCCGGATGTCGGAGGACGGCGGCAGCGGCGCAAGCGCAGCGCCGGCCTTCAGGCTCGACGGCGGAATGCAGCCGATACAGGCATGCTCAAGGACCGCCTTGTCCCCATGCTGCGGTACCGCCGGCGTGGAATGATGCGGCATGTCGGTCATCGGGGCGGCCATCGGCGCGGGCGCGTCATGGCATGCCGGTGCCGCCATTGCGGGCAGGGCGAAGGCGGCGAGCAGCAGCGACAGGATCAGGCGGGCGATCATCGTTCCGCCAAAATAGGCCGCGCGCCGGTTCGCCACAACCTCAGACGTTGAAGCGGAACAGCAAAACGTCGCCGTCCTGGACGACATATTCCTTGCCCTCGGAGCGCAGCTTGCCGGCGTCGCGGGCGCCGGCCTCGCCCTTCAGCGCGATATAATCGTCGAAGGCGATCGTCTCGGCGCGGATGAAGCCGCGTTCGAAATCGGTGTGGATCTCGCCGGCCGCCTGCGGCGCCTTGGCGCCGACATGGACGGTCCAGGCGCGCGCTTCCTTCGGGCCGACGGTGAAGAAGGTGAGGAGGTGGAGCAATTTATAGCCGGCGGTGATGACGCGGGCGAGGCCGGTTTCCTCGAGGCCGAGTTCGGCGAGAAACTCGCCGCGCTCCTCGGGCGCCATGGTGGCGATCTCCGCCTCGATCGCGGCGGAGACGACCACCGCCTCGGCGCCTTCCGCCTTCGCCTTTTCGAACACGCGGGCCGACAGCGCGTTGCCGTGCGCGGCATCGCCTTCGTCGACATTGCAGACATAGAGGACGGGCTTGGACGTCAGCAACTGCGCCTGGGCGAAGACGCGGGCTTCTTCCTCGTCCTTCGGTTTGGTCAGCCGGGCCGGCTTGCCCTCGCGCAGCAGGTCGAGCGCCTGGCCGAGCACGGAAGCGGCGATTTTCGCTTCCTTGTCGCCCTGCGCGGCCTTCTTGGCGTAATTGGGCACGCGCTTTTCGAGGCTCTCCAGGTCGGAGAGCATCAGTTCGGTCTCGACCGTCTCGGCATCGGCGATCGGATCGACCTTGCCCTCGACATGCGTGACGTCGCCATTTTCGAAGCAGCGCAGGACATGGACGATCGCGTCCACCTCGCGGATATTGCCGAGGAACTGGTTGCCCAGGCCCTCGCCCTTGGACGCGCCGCGCACCAGGCCGGCGATGTCGACAAAGCCGAGCTGAGTCTCGATGATCTTGGCCGAGCCCGCGATCGCGGCGAGCTGATTGAGCCGCGGATCGGGCACCGCGACGTTGCCGACATTCGGCTCGATCGTGCAGAACGGATAGTTCGCCGCCTGTGCCGCCGCCGTCTCCGTCAGCGCGTTGAAGAGGGTGGACTTGCCGACGTTCGGCAGGCCCACGATGCCGCATTTGAAGCCCATATCGTCTCGCGATGAAAGTGAAGCGCGGCCTTTAGGGCGTGGCGCGCCGAAACGCCAGCGGACAGCGCATCACCGCGCCGCTCCCCGGCGGTTAACCATATTCCTCCGTTGGACGACAATTTCCCACCGGCCTGCCGGATTCCGCGGCAAGGATATGCGGGATGGGGCGCATCGCGCCGTCTAATCAGTACAAGCCGGGCCTGGGGGGTCATGCCGGGCGCGCGGGGCGAGGGGTCGACGATGCGCATCATATTGGGGTTGGCCGTCACGGCCATGGGCGCCGCCACGCAGCCATGCTGGGCGCAGCAACGCCCGGACGTGCCGTTCGGCGCCGCGGCCATGATCTCCATCGTTCCGGAACAGACCATCAAGATCGCGCCGGGCATCGGCCTGCGCGTTGCGCTCGTACCCGCGATGAGCCGCGATCCGTTCGCCTATACCGAGGGACGGCTGCAGCAGCGCGTCGACAGCTCGATGATCGATTTCTTTCCGACCGGCGGCGATGGCTTCCATCTCTCGGCCGGCATGCGCCTCTTCGCCCGCCGCAACGTGGACAGGACGTTCCGGGGCCTGGTTACCATGCCCAAGGGGCGCGGCGTCGGCGGCTTCGGGGGGCGGCGCTTCACGCCGGCGGCGACGTTCGGCTATAGCCATGCGCTCGGCGAGGATGCGGAGTTCGGGTTCGAGGCCGGCGCGGTGATGGGACGGCTCAATTCGGGCATGTCGGGCCAGTTGCGGCAATCCAGCTCGGACGGGCACGGGCTGAACGGGCTCAGGCCGATAACCGGGATCAATTCGATCGCCCATTTCACCTTCGGCTATAAATTCTGATCGCGTAGCGCCGGCTGGCCCTAGCGCTGGCCGAGATGCAGATAGTTGCTGGTGAAATCCGCGACGGCGCGCAGCCCCTCCCAGTTAGCGATCGCCACCGATCGCTTGCGGCGCACGATCAGCCCGTCGTCCTGGAGCGTCTTGAGCGTCCGGTTGACATGCACCGAGGTCAGCCCGAGCGCGTCGCCGAGCTGCTCCTGGGTCATCGGCAGTTCATAGGTCTCGCGCGCGCCGAGACCGGCCACTTCGCGCCGCGTCGCCAGCTCGCAGATCGTGTGCGCGGTGCGCGCGCGGGCATCGCGCCGCCCGACATTCGCCACCCATTCGCGGAAGATCGACGCCTCGATCAGCGATTCCCGCCACAATGCCTTGCCGACATTGGGATGGGTGAAGCTCAGCGCGAGGGCATCCTCGTGCAGGATCTGCGCGACCGTGCTGGCGGTGAGCGCCTGGATATTATGGTCGGCCTCGGGCAGGAGCATGTTCTGCAGATCGATCATGTCGCCGGCGGTGTGGACCGAGACGATCTGGCGGCCGCCATCGGCGACGATCTTGTGCCGGAAGACGAATCCGCTGACCAGGAACGAACAGAATTTCGGGCGATCGCCCTCGCGCAACAGATATTGGTTCGGTTCGAATTCACGGAGCGTGCACGGCAAAGTGGTGATCGCAGTGAAATCGTCGACCGTCAGCGCACCGCGCGTTTCCAGCCGTTTCGCGAGCTCCGCCAGAACGGTTTCTCCGTCAGCCATCAACTTCCCTTAAGTCGGAAGCGGATGCTGGCTTTCCCTAAACCAAATCCCCAGCGTTCCGTATGCCCGCCACGGAAATAGGCCAGCACAACCGATCGGTCCTTGATCTGGTACTGGAGATATCAGAACAACATAGGTTGTCATGTTGCGCGGGCGGGGCGGAGGCCGCGTGGGGCCGCGCGATCACCAGCGATAGTTGAAGCTGATGCTGATCCGCTCGTCCTTCGCGGTACCGGGCGGTACTTCGTGGCGCAGCCAGCTTTCCCACAGCAGCACGGTGCCTTCAGCCGGCGCGACATAGACGAAGCTGCGCAGATCCTCGGGCGCATCGTCCAGCCGGGGCGGGGCGGCCATCAGCAGCGGCAGCCGCGGATCCTCGAGCTTCAAGGGCCCCGCGCCGGGCGGCACCGCGACATAGATCGTGCCGGAGACGACGCTGTGCGGGTGGATATGCCCCGAATGGGTGCCGCCGGGCTTCAGGACGTTCACCCAGAAGCTGTCGAGCTTCAGCTTGCGCCCGGCGAGATCGAAGGCGCAATCGGCCGCGAAGGCCGCGACATGCTTGTTCAGGCGCCGCGCGAGCTCGCCGAAGGTCGGATCGCGTTGCGGGAGATCGTCGAGCGAGGCGTAGGAGGTGTAGCCGCGATAGCCGTGCGCCTTCGACCAGGCGCGTCCAGCCCGGTCGTCCTCGGCCAATACCCGGCAGGCATGGTCGAGCTCCTCGACGAAATCGGGATCGTCGAGCGCGCCTTCATAGAGGCGGGTGGCGAAAAGGCTGCGCACCGTCATTTCGAATCTCCAAGCCGCAGGGCCACGTCGCTCATGAAGCGCGCGTCATTGCCCTCGGCGAGCCATTTCGCCTCCGCCGCCACGGCGCCGAGCAGGTCGGCGAGCGGGTCCATCTCGGCATTGGCGTAGTTGCCCAGCACATAGGGGCTGACTTTGTCCTTGTGCCCGGGATGGCCGATCCCGATCCGCACCCGGCGGAATTCATTGCCGATATGCGCCTCGGTCGAGCGCAGGCCGTTATGGCCGGCGGTGCCGCCGCCGACCTTCACCCTCACCTTGAACGGCGCGAGATCGAGCTCGTCATGGAAGACGGTGACGTCGCCGACATCGAGCTTGTAGAAGCGCATCGCCTCGCCGATCGAACGGCCGCTCTCGTTCATGAAGGTCGCGGGCTTGAGGAGCAGGATCTTGTCGTTGCCCAGCCGCCCCTCCTGGGTCCAGCCCTGGAACGCCTTCTTCACCGGGCCGAAATCATGCAGGTCGGCGATGGTGTCGACCGCCATGAAGCCGACATTGTGCCGTTGCAGCGCATATTGCGCGCCGGGATTACCGAGGCCGACCCAGATCTGCATGGAGCTCCTTTACCCAAAGAAAAGGGGCAGGGAAGCCGTTGCCTCCGCTGCCCCCGATCCTGTCCCGCGCCGTTGCCGGTGCGGATCGTCCGTTCAGCCTTCCGAAGCTTCGCCCTCGGAGGCTTCTTCGGCGGCAGCCTCGGCTTCGGCTTCGGCTTCTGCCTCGACTTCGGCGACATGCTCTTCATGCGCGGCTTCAGCCAGCGCTGCCTCTTCGGCGACCTGCTCGAGCGTCTCGGACTTGAGCGCCGACGGGGCGATCAGCGTCGCGATGGTGAAATCGCGGTCGTCGATCGCCGACTTGGTGCCCTTGGGCAGCTTGACGTTCGAGATGTGGATCGAATCGCCGACATCGGTGCCCTTGAGCGAGATGGTGATCTCGTCGGGGATTTCGGCCGCGTCGCAGATCAGCTCCAGCTCGTGGCGCACGACGTTGAGAACGCCGCCGCGCTTGATGCCCTTGGAGAGCTCTTCATCGACGAACACCACCGGCACGTTCACGTGCACGGTCGCGTGCTCGGAGATGCGCAGGAAGTCGGCGTGGACGGGACGATCGGTCACGGCATCGAACGCAACATCCTTGGGCAGGGTGCGCACGGGCTTGCCGTCGATATCGATCATCACGACTGAATTCATGAAATGACCCGTCATGAGGAGACGCATCAGCGCCTTTTCCTCGACATGGATCGCGGCGGGGTCTTGCTTGTTGCCGTAGATCACGGCGGGTACGCGGCCTTCACGACGAAGCGAACGGGAGGCTCCCTTGCCAACCTGTCCACGCGTCTCGGCTGCGAGCGTCAGCTGTTCGCTCATCACAGTCTCCGATATGCTTGGTTCAAATCTCCGGCCAGGCCTCCAGGGATGACCCTGACCGGAAGCGGGCGCCTATAGGGGAGAGGGGCGCCGGAGGCAAGCTTTGCCTATTCCCAGCTTCGGCGTGTGAGGCCGGCGCCTCATCAAAACGAAGAATCCTCTTGTCGTCATGCCGGACTTGTTCCGGCATCCACTGTCCCGCGAGCGCAACTATCGCCGGGTTTGCGGAACGGCGGACCCCGGAACAAGTCCGGGGTGACGGGCTGGAATGGGGAAGCTCTCGGTTTCCCCAGGCGGCCGAAGATCAGTATTTCACCCGCTTCGCCTTCAGATGATGCGCCTTGAGCTGCACGATCACGCTGTCGCTCCCCGCCAGATGCCCCGCGCCGACCGCCATGAACACCACGCCCGGCTGCTTCATCCGCTCGTCGATCCAGTTCGCCCAGTTCTTGTTGCGATTGACCAGCAGCGCCTGCTTCACCTCGGGCGACGCGTTCAGATCGTCGTTCAGCGTCCGCGCCAGCCCGTCCGGGTCGCCCTTGGCCCAGCTTGCGACCATCGACTTCATCGTCGCATCGAGCTTGGGCAGCTCCTCGACCGTGCTCGACAGGAAGGCGACCTGCGCCGGCATCGACAGGCTGTCGAAATAGCCGAGCTGCTGCTCCGCGGTTTCGAGCCCGATCACCGGCTTGCCCGCGGCGCCCGCCGCCTTGGTGATCGCCTGTTCGGGGCCGTTGCTGACATCGTAGCCCATCTTCATCAGCGGCAGCAGCGACAGATTGGTCGCGGCGAGCCAGGGCTCCATCGCGTCGAGCGACGTCGCGGGCAGGCCGAGATCGGCCAGCGCCTTGGCATAGGCCGCGCGCTTGCCCTCGGGCAGGCGATCGGTGAGCTTGATGCCGTCATGCGCCATGCCCTTGGCCATCACCAGCGCCTGCATCGCGGGGGCATCGGGCATCACCAGTTCGAGCACGACCTGGTTGGACTGGTCGAACGCCTTTTTGACGCCGCCATCGAACCAGGTGAGCCCGGGCTGCAGCACGTGGATCGTGCCGAACAGATAGATGGTCGTGTCCTTGTCCTTGACCACCCACAGGGCCGGATCGGCATTCTGGACGATCGTGACGGGGGTGGTGGCCGCTTGCGGCGCGGGCTGGCCGCAGGCCGGGGCCGCGAGCAGCAACGTAAACGGCGCAATCAGCTTGCCGAGCATCTTCATCTGCATGGGGAATCCTGAAGGAAGTTTGCCCGTCCATATCGGCAATCCGGGCGTCACTCCACCCGCTTCACCTTGATTCCGCGTTGGCGGAGGAGATCGAGCACCGAATCCGGCCCGACGAAATGCCCGGCGCCCGCCGCGAACAAGGCAGTGCCGGGGGTGCGCAGGCGGCGCACCAGGCTGTCCGCCCAGGCGCGGTTACGGTCGGCGAGCAGGGGCGCGGACAGCGCCTCGGTGCCGCTCGAACCGACCATGTCGACGGTCAGCGCCGACCGGGGGCCGACCTCGCCCTTCGCCCAGGCGTGCATCGGCGCGCGCAGCTCGGCGCGGCTGCGCTGCGGCGCGTCGAGCGCAAGATCGAGCATGCGGCGCTGCTCGGCCTCGGGGATGGCATTGACCGTCGCGAAGACCTTCTCGCCGTCCTCGATCGCCACCACGGGTTTCCGCGCCTGGCGGAACTGCGCCTCGAGCCAGTCATCGGCGCCCGGGCCCGGAATCTCGCCACTGCGGAAATCGCGGACATAGCCGACCGCGACCGCCGTGATCCAGGTCGGCATGCCGTCAAGCGCGGCGGTGGCCTGCGGCGCGAGCGTATCGGTGAAGCGCGTGAGCGCCGCCTTGTGATCGGGCGAAACCCGTGTCGTCAGCGGCGACAGGGCAGGGGTCGGTGCGCTCATCAGCGATTCGACGCTGCTCCTGTTGTCGACCGATTCGACGATCAGCGTGCCGGCGCTCGCCACCACCTGGTCCAGCGCGGTGCTGCGCCACTGGAATCCCGGCGGCAGGATATGGATCGTGCCGAACAGGTAGATCGTCGTGTCGCGGTCGGCGATCTTCCAGATGGCGGGGCGGGGGCGGTAATTCTGCGACAGCTGGGCGAGCGCGATCCGGGCCTCGGCAGCCTGGATCTCCTCGGGCGAAGGCATGTCCGCTTCGTCATAATCGAGCGCGAAATCGTCGGGCGCGATGCGCTCGTCGGGCGGCAGCGGCGGATAGGGGATGCGCGGGCCGACGCGGTGGCCGCGGAGCGTGACGATATTCGTCTCTTGAATCACGGGATAGGGGATACGCTGCGCCGCTGCCGGCGCGGCGATCAGCAGGGATAAAGCAAGGCCGAGCCCGAACGCGCCGCGCCCTGCTCCAAAGCCGCTCGCCGGCGCCCCCGCAGGTCCGTCCCGGGCCATAAAGGTTAACACGCCTCAAACCATGGCCTGTGTCAATCGCGCGCTGTTGACCCCTTTCGGGCCATGCGCCAAAGCGGCGCCCGTTCAATTGCCGCATCTGCGAAGGGTTTTCCCAGGCCGTGACCAAGCCGCTGAGCTTCCAGCGCATGATCCTCAAGCTCCATGATTACTGGAGTGAGCGCGGCTGCCTGATCCTCCAGCCCTATGACATGGAGATGGGCGCGGGCACCTTCCACACCGCGACGACGCTGCGCGCGCTCGGCCCGGATCCATGGAATGCGGCGTTCGTGCAGCCGTGCCGCCGCCCGACCGATGGCCGCTACGGCGAGAATCCGAACCGGCTGCAGCATTATTATCAGTATCAGGTGATCCTGAAGCCGAGCCCGCCCGACCTGCAGGAATTGTATCTCGGCTCGCTGGCGGCGATCGGGATCGATTTCACCCAGCACGATATCCGCTTCGTCGAGGACGATTGGGAGAGCCCGACGCTCGGCGCCTGGGGGCTCGGCTGGGAAGTCTGGTGCGACGGAATGGAGGTGACCCAGTTCACCTATTTCCAGCAGATGGGCGGATTCGACTGCAAGCCCGTCGCGGGCGAGCTGACTTATGGGCTCGAGCGGCTGGCGCTGTATCTGCAGAACAAGGACAGCATCTACGACCTCGCCTATAACGATGCGGGCGTGAGCTATGGCGACGTGTTCCTGGAGAACGAGATCGAGCAATCGACCTGGAATTTCGAGGTGGCGAACACCGACGCGCTGTTCGACCTGTTCCGCAAAGCGACCGCCGAGTGCGAGAATTGCCTGGAAGCGAAGCTGCCGATCCCCGCCTATGAACAGGCGATCAAGGCAAGCCATGTGTTCAACCTGCTGCAGGCGCGCGGGGTGATCTCGGTGGCGGAGCGGCAGGCCTATATGGGCCGGGTGCGCGATCTGGCGAAGGGCAGTTGCCAGGCGTGGATGGACAAGAATGGGTGGACGGCGTGATGGCGCTCAGCATCTCCCTCTCCCAGCGGGAGAGGGAAGGGGCCCGTGCGAAGCACGGGAAGGGTGAGGGCGACCTGTGCGCTCCCTCGCTCACCCTCACCCTTCCGCAGCTACGCTGCTCCCTCCCTCTCCCGCTGGGAGAGGGAATTTGACCGACTTCCTCCTCGAACTCCGTTCCGAAGAGATTCCCGCGCGCATGCAGGACAAGGCGCGCGACGATCTTGCGCGGCTGTTCGCGGCCGAGCTTGAGAAGGCCGGCCTGCGCGCCGATGTGATCGTGACCTTCGCGACGCCGCGCCGGCTGGCGCTGATCGCGCGCGACTTGCCGACCGAGACCGAGGCTACAGCCGAGGAGCGCAAGGGGCCCCGCGCCGATGCGCCGGCCCAGGCGCTGGAGGGCTTCCTGCGCTCGACCGGCCTGACCCGCGACCAGCTGGTCGA
>NZ_JAQGLC010000288.1 GCF_028293085.1 Sphingomonas bacterium | reverse complement strand
GCGAGATGGCGATCGCCTATTTCATGATGCACATGCCGCAGAACTTCTACCCGATCGCGAACGGCGGCGAGGCCGCGATTCTCTTCTGCTTCGTATTCCTGCTCGTCGCCGCGGCGGGACCGGGGCCGTGGGCGATCGAAAGTTTGATCACGCGTAGAAGCGATTCGACGACCGTCTGAAAGTTCGGGCGGCGGCGGCATCCGGCCGCGCCGCCGCCCGCATGAGACGACCCTCACCCCATCGTCGGTATGATGAACGCGCTGCCGCCGGCGCCGCCGTCGGGCCAGCGCTGAGTCACGGTCTTGACCTTGGTCCAAAACCGCACGCCCTCCATCCCGTACTGGTTGGTGTCGCCGAAGCCCGAGCGCTCAGGCACCGCGACGCTTGATCATCTTCTCGACCGCCCATGGCCCCGGCCCCGCCGCCGCGATCAGCAGGAACACGAAGCAGAACAGAATGGCGGCCTCGCCGCCGTTCGCGATCGGGTAGAAGTTCTGCGGCAGATGCATCATGAAATAGGCGATCGCCATCTCGCCGCTCAGCAGCAGCGCGACGGGCCTGGTGAACACGCCGAACAGTACCAGCGTGCCGCCGACCAGTTCCAGCGCGCCGGCCACGCCCAGCAGCGAGGCGAGGTGGATTTCTCCCATCGGGAAAGGAACCGGGAAGCCGAAATATTTCTGCGTTCCATGCTCGATGAACAACAGGGCCGCGACGATGCGCAAGAGGCTCAACGCCCAGCCCGTCAGCTGCTCCTTACGACCGGGGTCGAGTGTCCAGATGGTCATTATGTTCCCTTTCGCTCACCTTGATAGCCAACCGCGACACGTGCCTGCATCCGGCTACGCCGCGCATATGATATAATTTATAAATTAAATCAAATGAGAATCCCTCGGGACAATCCAGATGACTCGGGTTCGAGGCGACCGGGCATTTATGCTTTACATTATAAATCAAACTATATAGGGCAACTTTCGAGAACGCGGCATGTGGAGAGAGGTTCGAGATGGTGGCTCTTTTCGTATCCCAGTGGGACTGGCTCGGGCCCATCGTCGACGAGACCGACCCGGCGCAGGGCGAGCCGACACCGCAGCGCGAGCGCGGTCACCGGCGATCCGGCGGTTCGACCCGCCTCCGATCCACGGCCCGGAGACCGGTTCATGGCTGACTTCTCGCTCACCCACTCGCTTTCGGGCTTCTTCGCGCCCACCCGTTTCGAGGCGGATATCGTCGATTGCGTCGTCACCGGCGCGATCCCGGCGGAACTCGAAGGCGCCTTCTATCGCATGCATGGTGACTGGATCTACGCGCCGAAATTCACCGACGAGGCCAGCCTGTCGGCCGATGGCTATATCAGCATGTTCCGCTTCAAACATGGCTCGGTCGACTATCGCGGCCGCTACGTCAGGACGGAACGCTATCGGCGCCAGGTGGCGGCGCGGCGCCAGCTCTATGGCTATTACCGCAACCCGCACAGCGATGACCCCGAAGTCCGCGATCCAGAGCATCCCGCGCGGCGCACGAGTGCCAACACGACGCCCGTGATCCTGGCCGGCAGGCTTTATGCGACCAAGGAGGAAGGTCTTCCGTACGAGATCGATCCGAACACGCTCGCGACGCTGGGGAAAACCGATTTCGACGGCGCATGGCAAAGCCAGACCTTCACCGCGCATCCGAAATTCGATCCGGCAACCGGAGAGACCTTTGCCTTCGGCTATGAGGCGACCGGCCTGGCCAGCAAGGACGTCCATGCCTGCTCGTTCGACCGGGCCGGCAGGATCACCTGGGAAGTCCGCTTCGAAGTACCCTATCCCTCGATGCTGCACGACATGGCGCTGACCCGGGATTACCTGATCATCCCGGGCGGCGGCACCGTGACCAGCCTGGAACGGCTCGAAAGCGGCAGGCCGCACTGGGCCTGGGATGCCACAAAGCCCTCTTATTATGCCCTCATCCCCCGCGGCGGTCGCGCCGAGGATATTCGCTGGTTCGAAGGAGGGGAGCGCTCGATCGTGCACACCGCCAATGCGTGGCGCGACGGCGACACGGTGGTGATGGATGCGCCCGTTGCCGACGGCAATACCTGGCCGTGGTTCGAGGACGTCCATGGGGCATCCTTCGCGATGAACGCCTTCACCCTTCGCCGGCTCAGCTTTGATCTGCGCGCCAACGACACGCAGGTGAAGGAGGAGGTGCTGTTCGATCGTGACGTGACCAGCTTCACCCGGATCGACGATCGCTTCGCCATGACCCCGAACCGCTATATCTGGGTTCAATATGTGGATGCAGGCAAACCGTTCGACGCGAGCCTCCCGGACGATTCGCGCCTGCGGCCGGTCAACAGCTATGGCCGCTTCGATGTCGTCGAGCGGAGCATCAAGTCGTGGTTCGCAGGGCCGAATCACGTGCTGCAGGAGCCGACGTTCGTGCCGCGCTCTCCGGAAGCTGCGGAGGGCGACGGCTTCCTGCTCGGCACGGCGCACAACCTCGCCGAGATGCGCAGCGAGCTCGTCATCGTCGATGCCGTCACGATGGAAGAATGTGCGCGGGTCATCCTGCCGTTTCGCAATGCCTATCAGGTGCATGGGGTCTGGGC